>NZ_JBLRVY010000029.1:0-161126 GCF_048159485.1 Streptomyces sp. 4F14 | reverse complement strand
GGGGGGGGGGGGGGGGGGGGGGGGGGGGGGGGCGGGGGGGGGGGGGGGGGGCGGGGGCCGGGCCGGGGGGGCGGGGGGGGGGGCGGGCCCCCCCCCCCCCCCCCCCCCGCGTCCGGCTATCCGCGCGCCCACCAGGCGGCCGAGGTGTCCCGCAGGGTGTTGGTCCCGCAGTGCACCTCGCCCATGCCCAGGTGGTACGTGTAGTAGTCGTCGATGTACGACACCGTCATGCCGGCGCTGCGGTAGGCGGCGGTGACGGCCTCGGTGAAGATGTCCTTGCCGCCGACGACCGGGCCCCACTGCTGGGGGGCGAGGTAGCGGGTGCGGGAGAGGACGACGCCGTTGACCGCGCCGGGGACGTACGCGCTCGTCATGACCGTCTCGGCAGCCTTGCCCGCGCCCTCGGCCGATGTGAGCCACTTCTGCTGGCCGTGCTCCTGGAGGCGTTCGGTGAGTTCGGGGCCGACGCGGGTCAGGCGCGGGACGCTCAGGTCGCCGGTGGGCTGCGTCTCGCGCAGGTACAGGGCGGGGACGCGGACGACCTCGGCGTCCGTGATGCCCGTCTCCCGCTTGAGGGTCGCGAGGTTCGCGGCGATGCGGTCGGCGGCCAGCTTGTTGTCGGCGACGAGGTGGCGGGAGGCGAGGGCCTGGTCGATGGTCTCCTTCGGGGCCTGCGCACCGGACTTGACGGGGACGGAGAACATCTTCGTCTTCCCGTGCCCGGCCTTCTGGGCGTCGCGCAGCAGCCGCAGGCCGGCGTCGGGGTCGGCGAGGCCGATGCGCCAGCCGCGCGGGGTGTCGGCGGGCAGGAACTGCACGAACTCGTCGACGTGGCCGACGCCGAGCCAGGAGGTGTCCAGGAGCAGCGGGTCCTGGAGGCCCTGGGAGGCGAGCATCGTGCGCATCTTCTGCGAGGGGCGGGCGCCGTTGTCCTTGCGCTCGCCCATGATGATGCGGCCGGCCGGGTAGGAGCGGCCCTGGTGGGTGTAGGGCGGGATGGTCTCCAGGTTGCCCATGGAGTTGAGCGACCAGTCCTTCGGGGCGTCGGGGTTCGCGATCTGGACGACGCCGGTGTCCCGGCCGCGCAGCTTCTCGAAGAGTTCCCGGCCCGCCTCGCGGTCGGGCTGGGCGGAGCGCAGCATGACGCGCATCGCCTGCCGTTTGCCGCCGGGGCCGGTCATGCTGACGTACGCCGGCTCGACGAAGTCCTGCGCCCAGGGATCGTTGTACTTGGTGAAGGTGATCAGGGGGGCGGTGATGCCGGCCTTCTTGACCTCGCCGGCGAGGTTCTTGACGAACTTCGCCTGCTCCTGGCCGTAGAGGTCGTCGTCGTCCCCGCTGATCTTCGTGACCATCACCTGCTGGGCGTTCTGGAGGTGGTGGTGGGTCAGGAGGGGGGCGACGCGCAGGGTGACGGAGTCGGTGGTGGAGCCCTTCGGGGTGGTGACGGTCAGCTGGATCACCACGCGGCCGTCCCAGGCGGCCTTGTCGCGGATGATGTCGGTGGCCTCGACGCCGAGTTCGACGCCGGTGCGCAGTTCGGCGGCGGTGAGGCGGGTGCGCGGGGTGACGAGGGTCCACTTGCCGGCGCGCTTGACGAAGACGTGGGCGTACTTGGCGCCGGTGGTGACCGCGAGGCGGGCCCGGGTGTTGGGCTTCGCGTCCGGCAGCGGGACCGTGCGGATCCGGGCCAGGTCGGCGGCGTCCGCGTCGCCGTTGACCTGGAGGTCGGAGGCGTCGTTGCAGGCGGCGAGCTGGGCGTCGGTGCCGGTGCGGGGGCAGCGGTTCGCGTCGTCGTCGAGGTTCGGCAGGGTGAGGGCGCCGCGGGCGACGCTCCAGGTGTCCTCGCCGGCCGTGTCGCTCGCCCCGGTGACGTCGGCCTGGCCGTCGCGGTTCACGTCGGCCCTCAGGTCGGCCTGCGGGATCTGCTCCACGCCGACCGCGACCGGGACCGCGAGCACCGATCCGGCGGCGGCAAGGGCGAGCACGAGCGACCCGGCGGGGCGTATCCGTGTACGACGGCGCACGGTGGGTTCCTCTCAGTCGGGGGGGTGTCCCCCAACAAGAGGCAAAGAGGCGCCTGTGCGTTCCCTGTGGCGGGTGCGAGTCCCGCGCCGGTACCGGTTTCCGCCAGGAAAGTGCTGTTCACAGGCCCGTAATCTGGATTGACGGTCCTTCACACCTCTGTTGGGAGCACTCTCATGACACGTGTTCTGCTGATCGGCCAGGTACACGAGACGATCGACTTCTCCGACCCCGCCGTGCCGCCCGGCCTCACCATCGAGACGATCGGGGAGAGCCTTCGGGCGGGCTTGCGGCTGGTGGGCGAGCGCGGCTGGAAGGTGGATCTGATAGCGGTCATGCCCGACAGCACGGCCGGACCGGCGGTCGAGAAATGGCTGGTCTCCCACCCGGCGTACGACTGTGTGGTGGTCGGCGGCGGCATCCGCCTGCCCGCGCGCAATCTGGTGTTCTTCGAGGCGGTGGTCAACGCGGTGCACCGGGCCGCGCCGGCCGCCGCCATCGGCTTCAACACCGTCCCCGAGACGACCGTCGACGCGGCGGCCCGCTGGGTGGCCACGCCGTGGTGAGGTCACCCCTCCGCCCAGGCCGCTTCTTCCGCCTGGAGCCGGTCGTATTCGGAGCGCGCCGCGGCGATGGCGGTCAGGTGCGTCGCACCCCATCGGTCGAGCGTGCGGAAGACGGGTCGGAGGCTGCGGCCCAGCTCGCTGATCTCGTACTCGACGCGCTGCGGGACGTCCGTGACGCACCTGCGGATCACCAGTCCGTCGCGTTCGAGCTGGCGCAGACGGGTCGTCAGGACCTTGGGGGTGATGTCCACGAGGAAGCGCTGGAGTTCGTTGAAGCGCATGCTGCCGTGGTGGTGGAGGCCCCAGAGGATCGGCGCGGTCCAGCGGTTGAACATCAGGTCGGCCACGTCACCGATCGGGCAGCCCCTGATCGTGTCGTCCATGTATGTCCTCATCGCCGGTCCTCCCCGCTCAGCAGCTACTAGAACATGCCCTGCCAGGCGCCCGCGATCACTTCCTGGGGCAGGGTCGCGTAGCGGGTGCGGACGGTGTGCAGGGCCTGGTCGGCGCGTGCGGCAAGGGACTTGGTGTCGACGCCGACGAGCTTCCCGGCGCGTTTGCGCGGGACGCCGTCCACGAGGACGGTCTCGATGTCGGAGGGGCCGGTGTAGAAGACGAGGGTGACCGCGGGGTCGGTGGTGGCGCGGGCGCGGAGCGGGTCGGGGGCGACGACGGTGATGTCGGCGCGTTTGCCGGGGGTGAGGGTGCCCCGTTCGGCGTGGAGGCCGGCGGCGCGGGCGCCGGTGCTCGTCAGGAGTTCGAGGGCGGCGCGTGCGGGGAGGGGTTCCCCGGTGACGCCGCCGGCCGCGCGGCGTTCGGCGAGGAGGAGGGCGCGGGCCTCGGCGAGCAGGTCGGACCGGGTGTAGCAGGAGGAGTCGAGGCCGATGCCCGCCGCGCCGCCGCGTTCGACGAGGCGGCGTGCCAGGTAGGGGCCCAGGGCCATGCCGCCCTCGGTCGAGGGGGTGGTGGCGAGGCCGATGCGGGCGCGGGCCATGACGTCGAGGTCGTCGTCGTCGAACTGGTTGCAGTGCGACAGGACCGTGGGCCCGGCGAAGTAGCCCTCGTCGACGAGGGGCGCGAGTGTGGACACGTACTGGCCTGTGTGCAGGGCCGCGTTCCAGTGGGCGGTGATGAACTCGGCGCCGAGGGAGCGGACGCGGTCGAGGAGCGGGCGCACCAGGTCGAGGGGGAGGTAGGCGGCGGTCTCGGGCAGCGCGACGCCGAGGCGCAGCCGGCCGGTGCCGGTGTCGTCGAGGGCGGCAAGCGTCGTGCGGGCGGCGTGGAACCGCGTGTCGTGGTCCGGGTCCGGGGTGCGGGTGAGGAGGTCGTTCAGGGCGTCGGGTCCGGTGGGGGCGGCGTGCTGCCAGTCGGGGGCGTTCTGGAGGGCGTAGGCGAACCATCCGCCGATGCCGCTGTCCCACAGCCCGCGCAGGAGGGCGTCGCCGACGGCGGCCGAGGTCTGGAGGTGGGCGTGGTCGACGACCGTGGTGACTCCGGCGTTGATCGACTCCAGTCCGCCGAGGAGGCTGCCGAGGTACGCCTCATCGGGGCCGAGGCAGCCGCCGTATCCGCCGCGCACCTGGCGCATGTACCGGGGGAAGCTCCAGTCGGTGGCGAGGCCCTGGAGGAAGCCCTGCCAGCTGTGCTGGTGGGTGTCGACGAAGCCGGGGACGACGATCCGGCCGCCGGCTTCCACGATCTCGGCGCCGCCGGCGGGGAGCCTCGGGCCGACGTCGACGATGCGGCCGTCGCGGACGAGGACGTCGGCCTCCGGCAGGTCGCCGAGTCCGGGGTCCATGGTGAGGACGTGGCCGCCGCGTACGAGGATGGTCTTCATCGGCTCTCCTTGGGCGTCGGTGAGAGGACGTGTCGGTTCGTCACCAGGCTATTTCGCCGGGCCCACCGGTTTCCTGACGGATAGCGGATCGGGGTCGCTCGCTCCGCTTTGCTTGTGCGTCGGGGCCGTCGTGGGCGGCTCCGGGAGATACTTCCGGCCTTCCTGCGGGGCCTGTGAGACTGTCGAACACGGTGCGCGACGGCTCCGTGACGTTGTTTCTTCATGCGTTCGCCGACCGCGCGACACACCTGACGATCCGTCAGCATATGAGCGGCGAAAGCGCCAAGAGCGGGTAAAGCGCCAGGTCGAATCCGGCTTTCGGGAACACTGTCGAACGTTTCGCCCACCGATTCGATCCCTCGGCCCACCTGGGGCCCCCACAGGCACTCACCGATCGGTCGATTCAGTCTCAAAACTAGAGCACAAATTCCACACAACTTCTCTTCATACTGGCGCCGATGGTCTAGATTGACCGTGCTTCAGGTGTTCGGGCAGAAGGCGCCATGAGTGATCATTCGGCGCTGCGCCCTGGAAAGTCCCTGGAGCCCGGGGGGCCTTGGGCGCGGGGAGCGTCCGGGGTTTCGGCGGGTCTCCACGAGCGGGTTGCTCACGTACCTCTGCAACAGCCGGGTTGTCACGCGCAAAGGGGAGGAACAGCACGGGAGGCGGGGGCCTCCTGAGGGGGAGCGACAGTGTGAGGCATAAACGTCGAACCACTGGGGACCCGGGGGGGTTCTGTGCAGCGAGGGGGAACAGTCGGCTCGTCCGTGCCGACGCGCAGGCGTCTGGCGGACGGGACGCTCAGTCAGTACGAGATCGACTGGGAGCAGCGGTACCGACGTACCGTGATCACCAGCGACACCGTGGCCACCGCCTTCGTGGTGATGTCCATCGGGAACCTGTTCGGGGCCCGGGACGCGGCCAACTGGCACGAGAAGTGGGGGATCCTGGCGTTCGGCACGGAAGTGCTGGTGCTGGGGGCGCTCGCGATCGGCCGGGCGTGGGTGCCGGCCGTGCTCGGCCAGGGCGCCGAGGAGTTCCGCCGGCTGGGGCGCGCGCTGTTCGCGGCGACCGTCGTCCTGGCGCTCGGCGGGATCGCCCTGACCTCGCGCAACATCAAACTGTGGATCTTCGTGGCGATCCCGGCGATCGCCGTCACCACGATGACCGCGCGCTATGTGCTGCGGCTGTGGCTGCACCGGCAGCGCAAGGAGGGCCGGTGCCTGAGACCGGTGCTCGCGGCCGGGAGCCCGGCGACCGTCCGGGACCTGATCACCAGGACCCGTAAGTTCCCGCACATCGGCTGGCGGGTCGAGGCGGTGTGCACGACCGGCGCGGAAGGCGGCCTCCTGGACGGCGTCCCGGTCGTGGGCCCGCTCGCGGACGTCGCGGTGCATGTCCACCGCGACGGCTACCGGGTCGTCGCCGTCACCCCGGACCCGCACTGGTCGCCGGACCGGCTGCAGCGGCTGGCGTGGAACCTCGAAGGCAGCGACGCCGAGATGGTCGTGGCGCCGGTGCTGATGGAGGTGGCGGGACCCCGGCTGCACGTGGACGCGGTGCTCGGCATCCCGCTGCTGCGGGTCAGCATGCCCGCGTTCACCGGGGGCCGGCGGGCCGTCAAGGGCGTCGTCGACCGGCTGGGGGCCGCGCTGCTGCTGGTGCTGCTCGCGCCGCTGATGGTGTGCGTGGCGCTGCTGGTGGCGCTGGACAGCCGGGGCGGGGTGTTCTACCGGCAGCGGCGCACCGGCAAGGACGGCCAGGAGTTCACCATGGTCAAGTTCCGCACCATGGTGGCCGGCGCCGACCGGGCGAAGGCCGCGCTCGCCGCCCTCAACGAGGGCGCGGGGCCGATGTTCAAGCTCCGCCGGGATCCGCGGGTGACCCGGGTGGGGACGCTGCTGCGCCGCTACTCGATCGACGAACTCCCGCAGCTGTTCAACGTCCTGGCCGGCTCGATGTCGCTCGTGGGGCCCCGGCCCCCGCTGCCGGAGGAGTCCGCCGTGTACGGCCCGGACATCCGGCGCCGGCTGCTGGTCAAACCGGGGCTGACCGGGCTGTGGCAGATCAGCGGGCGCAGCGACCTGTCCTGGGAGGAGGCCGTGCGGCTCGACCTCAGGTACGTGGAGGACTGGTCGCTCGCGCTGGACACGGTGATCTTGTGGAAGACGCTGCGTGCCGTGGTGCACGGGCAGGGGGCCTACTGATGCGCAAGGGACATGGGGGGATGAACGCGTCATGAGAGTCAGTGTGTTCGGGCTCGGCTACGTGGGCTGCGTGTCGGCCGCGTGCCTGGCCGGCATGGGTCACGAGGTGATCGGGGTCGACGTCAACCAGGTCAAGGTCGACCTGGTGAACGCGGGCCGCGCCCCGGTCGTCGAGGAGCGGATCGGCGAGCTGATCGCCGACGTCGTGGGGAAGGGGACGTTAAGAGCCACGGCCGACGTCCGTGAGGCGATCGGCAACAGCGAGGTGTCGCTGATCTGCGTCGGCACGCCGTCGGAGCCCAACGGGAGCCTGTGCACGACGTATCTGGAGCGGGTCACCGAGGAGATCGGTACGGCGCTCGCCGAGCGGGGCGGGCGGCACACGGTCGTCTTCCGCTCGACGATACTGCCGGGCACCTGCCTCAACCTGCTGGTGCCGATCCTGGAGAAGCACGCGGGCGCCGGGGTCGACGTGGGGGTGGCGGTCAACCCGGAGTTCCTGCGCGAGGGCACGAGTGTGCGGGACTTCTTCGACCCGCCGAAGACCGTGATCGGCGAGCTGGATCCGGCGAGCGGCGACGTGGTGGCGGCCCTGTACGAGGAGCTGCCGGGCGAGGTGTTCCGGGTGTCGGTGCCGACGGCCGAGGCGATCAAGTACGCGGACAACGCCTTCCACGGCCTCAAGATCGGTTTCGCGAACGAGCTGGGCGCGGTCTACCGGGCGCTCGGGGTGGACTCGCACCAGGTGATGGACGTGTTCCTCGCCGACCGCAAGCTCAACATCAGCCCCGCCTACCTGCGCCCCGGGTTCGCGTTCGGCGGCTCGTGCCTGCCCAAGGACCTGCGCAGCCTGGTCCACGCGGCGCAGCGGGCGGACGTGTCGGTGCCGATCCTGTCCCATGTGCTGCCCTCCAACTCCGACCACCTCCAGCGGGCGGTCGAGCTGGTGGAGCGCACCGGCAAGCGGCGGGCGGGCATCTTCGGGCTGTCCTTCAAGCCCGGCACCGACGACCTGCGCGAGAGCCCGCTCGTGGAACTGGCGGAACGTCTCTTCGGCAAGGGCTACGACCTGAAGATCTACGACGCGAACGTGAGCCTGTCGCGGCTGCTCGGCGCGAACCGCGAGTACATCGAGACGCGCCTGCCGCATCTCGCGCAGCTGCTCGCGGACTCCGTCGAAGAGGTCCTCGACCATGCCGAGGTGTGCCTCGTCGGCACCCGCGACCCGGACGTCCTGGCGGCCCTCCCGCACGGCGAGGGGCCCGTCATCGTCGATCTCGTCCGCCTCCCCGACGCCGAGATGCGCCGGGCCGAACCGGGGTACGTGGGCCTTGCCTGGTGACATGAGCGGCGGCGCGCGGCGCGCGCTGGTCCTGGTGGAGAACCTGTCCGTGCCGTTCGACCGGCGCGTGTGGCAGGAGTGCGCGACGCTGCGCGACGCGGGCTGGCGGGTCGACGTGATCTGCCCGCAGGGCGGCAAGCGGGACACGGAGGCCGAGGCGGAGATCGACGGGATCCGCATCCACCGCTACCCGCTGCACGCGGCGACCGGCGGCCCGGCCGGGTATCTGCGGGAGTACGGGGCGGCGCTGTGGCACACCTTCCGGCTGGCCCGCGAGGTCGGCCCGGTGGATGTCGTGCACGCCTGCAACCCGCCCGACCTGCTGTTCCTGCCCGCGCTGTGGCTGAAGCGGCGCGGGGCGCGGTTCGTGTTCGACCAGCACGACCTGGTGCCGGAGCTGTACCTGTCCCGCTTCGGCCGGGGCAAGGACCTCCTGTACCGGGCGGTGTGCCTGCTGGAGCGGCTCACCTACCGGGCGGCGGACGTGGTGCTCGCGACGAACGAGAGCTACAAGGAGGTCGCCGTGCGCCGGGGCGGGCGCCGGCCCGAGGACGTGTTCGTGGTGCGCAGCGCGCCCGACGTCGACCGGTTCCATCCGGTGCCCGCGGAGCCGGAGCTGAAGCGCGGGAAGCCCCATCTGCTGTGCTACCTCGGGGTGATGGGCCCGCAGGACGGCGTCGACTACGCGCTGCGGGCGCTGGCGAAGCTGCGGGACGAGTGCGGGCGCGACGACTGGCACGCGGTGTTCGTGGGCGGCGGGGACACCTTCGACGCGATGGTGGAGCTGTCGAGGACGCTCGGGCTCACGGACCGGGTGGAGTTCACGGGCCGGATCCCGGACGCCGACCTGGCGCGCTACCTGTCGACGGCGGACGTGTGCCTCTCCCCCGACCCGCACAACCCGCTCAACGACGTGTCGACCATGAACAAGGTCCTGGAGTACATGGTGATGGGCCGTCCGGTCGTCTCGTTCGAGCTGCGGGAGGCGCGGGTGTCGGCCGGGGAGGCCGCCGTCTACGCGCCCGCCAACGACGAGTCCGCGTTCGCGAAGCTGATCGTGGAGCTGCTGGACGACCCCGAGCGGCGGACCCGGATGGGCGAGGTCGGGCGGGAGCGGATCGGCGGCCCGCTGTCCTGGCGCAACTCGCAGACGGCGCTGCTCGCCGCGTACGCCGCCGCCTCCAAGAGCACGGGAAAGAGGCCGCACCGTTGAGCGACGAGACCATACGCCTGGCCACGGTCGGGCGGATCCTGCGCCGGCGCGGGCGGCTGCTGGCCCTGCTCGCCGTGGTGGGCGCGCTGCTGGGCTACGGGGTCTGTCTGGTGTTCCCGCCGAGGTACACGACGTCCGCGTCGGTGCTGCTGCCGGGGGCGTGGGAGGAGCGCGAGCTGCTCACCCAGGCGCAGATCGCGACGAGTTCGGTGGTGGTCGACCGGGCCGCCGCCACGCTCGCCTGGAAGGGCGTCGACGGCGCCGACCTGAAGGGCCGGGTGGGCGCGACGGCCGCCGACGGGAACATCGTCAAGATCTCCGGTACGGCCGAGACGCCCCGGCGGGCGCAGCAGCTCGCCGACCAGGTGGCTCAGCAGTTCGTGACGTTCGCGGCGCGGGTCGCGGGCGAGAACGCCGACCCGGAGGCCGCCTCGGGCCCCGAGGAGCTGCGGCAGCTGGTCGTGCAGACGGGCCGCCGGATCACGGAGCTGGCGGACGCGGCCGGTACGGGTCAGTCGGTGGAGAGCGTGCAGACCCGTACCGAGCTGACGAAGCTGCGGACGGCGCTGCAGGAGGCCGTCACCGAGCTGAACCGGGTCAGTCCGGCCGGCGGGAAGGCCGCCATGGTCGTCATGGGCCCGGCTCCCCGGCCGGACGGCGAGGCGTCGCCGACGCGGCTGCAACTGACCGTCGGCGGGGGCCTGTTGTTCTTCCTCTTCGCGGTCATCGGGCATCTGACGGCCGCCCGGATGAGCCGCCGGCTGCGCACGGAGGCGGAGATCGCGGCGGCGCTGGGCTCGCCGCTCCTGGGCACGGTCGACGTGCCCGCCGGAGCGCGGGTGCCGGGCTCGCGCGGCCGGGGACTACGTCGGCTGCTGGGCCTGGACGTCCGCTGGGACGTGCCGCCGCCGCAGCCGTCGGGCGACGAGACGGACCGGCGGATCCGCCACCGGCGGGTGTGTGCCCGCGTCCGTGAGCAACTGCCCTTCCCGCGCAGCCTGCTGGTCGTCGTCCCCGAAGGCGACGCGGCCGCCCTCGGCGCGGCCGGCCTTCTCGTCACCGAGTCCGAGGGCGACCCCCAGCTGCGGGTGGCCGAGGTCCTGATGGACCGGCCGGTCGTCCCGGACCGTGACACGGAGTCCGGCGTCCTGGTGGTGGTCGGGCCGGGCGAGTGGACCGCCGCCGAGCTGGCCGGGGTCGCGGAGGCATGCGCCGACGCGGGCCACACCGTCGTCGGCGTCGTCCTCGCCGCCACCGTCACAGCGCGTACGGCGCGGTCGGCCGACCGGCGTCCGAAGGTCCTCGCGGTGGGAGGCACCGGATGACCGAGCCGTCCCCGACTCCCCTGCTCGACCTCCAGTCACTGGTCGTCGCCGTGCGCAGGCGCCGCCGCCTGTGGTGTTCCACGGCGGTCCTCGGCCTGCTGGCCGGGGCGTCGGTGCCGGTGCTGCTGCCGCCCGACCCGACCGCGGTGGCGAAGGTGCTGGTCGCCCACCAGGCGGACCAGCCCAACGACCCCGGAACGCTGATCCGCACGGACGTCGCCCTGCTGGGCACGACCCGCATCGCCGACGCCGCCCTCAAGGCCCTCAGGTCCCCGCAGGCACCGGAGGACTTCATGCGGGACTACAGCGGACTCGGCCTGACCAACAACCTCCTGCAGATCACGGTGACGGGCGCCACCGACGCGCAGGCGGTGGCCCGCGCGAAGGCCCTCGCGGACGCGTTCGTCGCCGACCACGTCCGGCGCATCCAGCAGGCCGCCGACGCCGAGGCCAAGGGCTTCCTCGACCAGCGCACCCGGCTGGAGCGCGAACTCGCCCAGATCGACGAGACGATCGGCGACGGCTCGGCGGGCAGCGGGCCCACCGCGTCGGCGGACCTGGAGTCCCTGTTCGCGCGCCGCGCCGAACTCACCTCGCGGATCACCGACTTCGGGCAGCGCGCCGCCGAGGCCCGGATCGGCACGCCCCAGCTCGTGGCCGGCACGCAGATCGTGGACGCGCCCCGCGCGCTCACCCGCTCCCTGCCGAAGGCCGCCGCCACGGACGGGGTGATCGGCCTGGTCCTCGGGTTCTTCCTCGGGCTCGCGGTGGCGGCGGTCGGCACGGTCGTCGCGGACCGTCCCGTGCTGCGCCGGGAGATCGCCGGACACCTGAACGCCTCGGTCACCGCCGAACTCCCGCGCCGCTCCCCCCGCCTGTGGGGCCGGCGCCGGGACCGGGCGGCCCGGGAACGCCTCACCGCGTCCCTGGCCCGCACCGTGCGGGCGTCAGCGGAGCCGCTGTCGCTGCTGGAGCTGGGGTGCGCGCGCGGCGCGGGCGCTCTCGCCCTGGACCTGGCGCGGGCGCTCACCGAGGACGGTCCGGTGACCGTCGTCGACGCGCTGCCGGGTTCGCGCCTGGCCCGCCGTAAGCCGCGGCCGGGAGACCCGGCCGTCGTCACCGAGGCCCCCGCCCTCACCGAGGGCCGGCAGATCGGGGTCGGCTCGGTGGCGCCCGGCACCGCCTGGACCGACCTGCGGCAGCTCGGCACGCGGACCGTGCTCGTGGTGCGCGCCGGGCACGGCAGCGCGGCGTGGCTGCACACGGTGGCCCGGCAGCTCGCGGACCAGCGGGTCGAGGTGGCCGGGGTGGTGCTGATCGACCCCGATCCGCGGGACCGGACCGACGGCACGCTGTGGGGCGAGCGGCCCCCGGCGCCTGCCCGGCCGTTACGGAGGAACGGGGTGGAGCGGGTGCCGAAGTGGGCGACGCGGGTCCCGGACAGCGACCAGGAGGCGCGGTAGCACATGTGCGGCATCGCAGGTACGTACCGCTGGCCGGACGGCAAGGCCGTCACCGACCGGCTCACCCACGTCCTCGCCCACCGGGGCCCGGACGGGTCGGGCCACTACAGTCACCCCGTCGGCGACGGGGAGGTCCATCTGGGGCACCGCCGGCTGGCGATCATCGACCTCTCCGAGACCGGCGCCCAGCCGATGGCCAAGGAGGGGCTGGTCCTCACCTACAACGGCGAGCTGTACAACGCGCCCGAGCTGCGGGCCGAGCTCGAAGCCGCCGGGGCGCGTTTCCGGGGCACCTCCGACACGGAGGTCCTGCTGGAGGCGTGGCGGCGCTGGGGCACGGAGTGTCTGCCCCGGCTGCGCGGCATGTTCGCGTTCGGGGTGTTCGACGAGCGCACCGGTGACCTGGTCCTGGCCCGTGACCAGCTCGGCATCAAACCGCTGTTCCTCATCAAGCGCGGCGAGGGCCTGGTGTTCGCCTCCGAGCTGAAGGCGCTCGCCGCGGTGACGGGCGGTTCGCTGGAGGTGGACCACGCGGCGCTGGTGGCCTCGCTCCTCTACTACTGGGTGCCGGACTCGCGGTGCGCGTTCCGCGAGGCGGAGAAGCTGCCGCCGGGCAGCTGGCTGCGGATGCGGCCGGACGGGCGGGTGGAGCGCGGCCGGTACTGGAACCTCAGGGACGTCGCCGCCGAGGCCCGCCACACCCCGCAGCCGGACATCGCCGCCGCCGTCGAGGAGTCGACCCGGCGTCACCTGCTGTCCGACGTACCGGTGGCGACGTTCCTGTCCGGCGGCCTCGACTCCAGCTACCTCACCGCGCTCGCGGCCCGCGACCGGCCGGGGATCTCCGCCTACACGATCGGGTTCCGCGCCGAGGACTCCCGCTTCGAGGCGATGCCGGACGACCTGCGCTACGCCCGTCAGGTCGCCGCCCGGTTCGGGGTCGACCTGCACGAGATCGAGATCGCCCCGGACGTCCTGGAGCTGCTGCCCCGGATGACGTACCACCTGGACGAGCCGATCGGCGACCCCGCCGCGATCAACACGTTCCTGATCTGTACGGCCGCCCGGGAGGCCGGGGTCAAGGTGATGCTGTCGGGGATGGGCGCCGACGAGCTGTTCGCCGGGTACCGCAAGCACCTCGCGAACCTCCTCGCGCTGCGCTACCAGCGTGTTCCGCGTCCCCTCAGGCGCGGGGTGTCCGCGGTCGTGGACCGGCTGCCGGTCGCGTCGGCCCGCCGGGGCTACCGGTCGGTGCGGTTCGCGAAGCGGTTCCTGTCCTTCGCGGACCTGCCGGAGGAGACCGCGTTCCGGCGCAGCTACACCCTGTACGACCGGGACGAGCTGCTCGGCCTGATCGACCCCGACCTGGCGGGCACGGTCGACGACGTCCTCGGCGAGCACGCGGCCACCTACGAGGACAACACTCTCGACGACTTCGTGAACCGCATGTGCCTGGGCGACGCCCGGATGTTCCTGCCGGGCCTGAACCTCGCCTACACGGACCGCTCCAGCATGGCCGCGTCGACCGAGGTGCGGGTGCCGTACGTGGACGTGGAGGTCGTGAAGGCGGCGTTCGCGGTGCCGGGCGACCGCAAGGTCGTGGGACGGCAGGGCAAGGCCGTGCTGAAGGAAGCGGCCGGCTCGGTGCTGCCCCGGGAGATCGTGTACCGGCCGAAGGGCCTGTTCAGCGCGCCGCTGCGGGCGTGGATGAGCCGGGATCTGGCGCCGCTGGTGCAGGAGGTGCTGCACGACGGGGTGCTCGTCAAGTCCGGGTTCCTGCGGCGGGAGGCGCTCGCGCGGATGGTCGCCGAGGACGCCGCAGGTCAGCACGACTTCTCCAAGCACCTGTGGCATGTCCTGACCCTTGAGTACTGGTACCGCGGCGCGACCTCCGGGTCCGCTCCCCTGACGGCGTAGAGAGACGAAGAGGCTTCGGTGAAACAGGTCGTACAGAACTACAAGAGCGGCGAGCTGGCTCTCCTCGACGTGCCGGTGCCGGGGTGCAAGCCGGGCGGGGTGCTGGTGCGCACCGCCTACTCGCTGATCTCCACCGGCACCGAGCTGATGAAGGTCTCCGAGGCCGGCATGTCGATGCTGGGCAAGGCGCGCTCAAGGCCCGACCAGGTCGCGAAGGTCGTGCAGAGCGTGGCCGTGAACGGGGTGCCGGCGACCTACCGCAAGGTGATGGGGAAGCTGGACTCCTACACGCCGCTGGGCTATTCGCTGTGCGGGGTCGTCGAGCAGGTCGGCGACGGCGTCGACGACGTGAAGGTCGGGGACCTGGTGGCGTGCGCGGGCAACGAGCACGCGCTGCACGCCGAGCTGAACTGGGTGCCGAAGAACCTGTACGCGCCGGTCCCGGACGGCCTCGCGCCCCGGCACGCGGCGTTCGGGACGGTCGGGTCGATCGCGTTGCAGGGTGTCCGGCAGGGTGAATCCCGGCTGGGTGAGGTCGCGTTGGTGATCGGCCTCGGGCTGATCGGGCAGCTCGTGGTGCAGCTGCTGGCCGCCTCGGGCGTCCGGGTCGTCGGCGCCGACCCGGATCCGGCGCGCTGCGAACTCGCCGAGCGGCTGGGCGCGGTGGCCTGCGGGGACCCCGGGTCGGCGGCCGTGGAGTCGGCCGTGGTGGACCTCACCGACGGGCACGGTGTGGACCAGGTGTATCTGGCGGCCGGCGGCGGCAGCAACCAGCCCGTCGAGCTGGCGGCCCGGCTGAGCCGGGACCGGGGCCGGGTCGTCGACATCGGCAAGTGCCGCCTCGACCTGCCGTGGAACGCGTACTACGAGAAGGAGCTGGACGTCCGCTTCTCCCGCAGCTACGGGCCCGGCCGCTATGACCCGGAGTACGAACTCGACGGCCGGGACTACCCGATCGGCTACGTCCGCTGGACCGAGCGCCGCAACCTGGCGTGCTTCCTGGACCTGGTCGCGCGCGGGCGGGTCGACGTGGAGCCGCTGGTCTCCCATGTCGCGGACTTCGCCGACGCGGTGGAGACGTACCGGCGGCTCAAGGAGGGCGAACTCAAGGCGGTGGCCGTGCTGTTCGAGTACGCCGGACACGCGGACGCCCGGCACACGGCCGAGTCGACGCCGACGACGGTGACCATCCCCGCCGTGCACATGACGCCCGCGCAGAAGCCCGCGCCGCGCAGCGCCGACACCTCCGTACGCCTCGCCTTCGTCGGCGCCGGCAACTACGCCACCTCGATGCTCCTCCCCCACCTCACGGGCCGCGACGGCGTCGAGCTGTCCACGGTCGTCACCACGACCGCCCTGTCCGCCGCGAACGCGCAGCGCAAGTTCGGCTTCGCCGAGGCGACCACCGATCTGGACGCGGTCCTCGGTGACAAGGCGATCGACGCGGTGTTCGTCGTGACCCGGCACAGTTCGCACGCGGACCTGACCCGCAGGGCGCTGCTCGCGGGGAAGGCGGTGTTCGTGGAGAAGCCCCTCGCACTCACCGAGGACGAGCTCGCCGGGGTGCTGTCGGCGGTGGAGGAGTCCGGCAACGACCGGATCCAGGTGGGTTTCAACCGCCGGTTCGCGCCGCTGCTGCGGGAGGCGAAGGAGCGGTTCGGGGCGCGCAGCGGTCCGGCGTCCCTGCGCTATCTGGTGAACGCGGGCCAGCTGACGCAGGGCAGCTGGTACCTCCGGCAGGGCACCGAGGGTTCCCGGTTCGCGGGTGAGGGCGGGCACTTCGTCGACACGGCGAGCTGGCTGCTCGACGCCGACCCCACCTCCGTGTACGCCATCGGGGGCGACGACCTCCAGGTCGTTCTGAGCTACCCGGACGGCTCCACCGCGACGATCAGCTACGTCACCAGCGGCGCGGCCGGTTTCCCCAAGGAGACCCTGGACCTGGTCGCCGACGGCAAGGTGCTGCGCCTCGACGACTTCGTGCGCGCCTCGGTCTACGACCGCAAGCGGTGGGTGAGTTCACGGCTGCCGAAGGCCCGCGACAAGGGGCAGAACGCGCAGCTCGCCGCGTTCGTGAAGGCCGTGCGCACGGGCGGCCCGATGCCGGTGCCGCTGGACTCGCTGGCCGCCACCACCGCGGCGACCCTCGCCGTGCGGGCCTCGCTGGCCGACGGGATGCCGGTGACGCTGGCGGGGGCGCGATGAGCATGGACGCGGGCTGGTACCTGCGGCGGCTGTCCCGGATGGGGCCCGCCGAGGTCGCCGGGCGGGCCGGGGACACGGTGCGCCGGCGGCGGTGGCGGTCGGCGCGGCCCGTGTGCCCGGAGGTGACCGGCGCCCGGTTCACCGCCGTCCTGCCGCCGGAGGCACTCGCCTCGGTGCCGCCGGACGCGGTGAAACGGCTCGTCGCCGAGGCGGACCGGCTGATGGCGGGGCACGCCGAGTTCTTCGGGGTGGTCCGCGACGACCTCGACGACCCGGACTGGTGGTACGACCCGAAGACCGGGCGGCGCGCTCCCTGGGGGTACGCCTTCGACGTGCCCTACCGGGACGAGGAGGCGATCGGGGACGTCAAGCAGATCTGGGAGCTGTCCCGGCACCAGTACCTGACCGTCCTCGCCGCCGCCTACGCGGTGACCGGGAACGAGCGGTACGCGCAGCGGGTCGCCGCGCATCTGCGGTCGTGGTGGTCGGCGAACGCGCCGTTGCGCGGGGTGCACTGGACGAGCGGGATCGAGCTGGGCATCCGGCTGCTGTCGTGGGTGTGGATCCGCCGGCTGCTCGACGGGTGGCCGGGGGCGGGCGAGCTGTTCGAGGGCAACCCGGTGGCGGTGGCGCAGATCTGGCACCACCAGCGCTGGCTGGCCGCCTTCCCGAGCCGGGGCTCGTCCGCGAACAACCACGTCGTCGCGGAGGCGGCGGGGCAGTTCGCGGCGGCCTGCGCGTTCGACTGGTTCCCGTCCTCGCCGCGCTGGCGGGCCGACGCGCTCAGGTCGCTGGAGCGGCACCTGCGCCGCAACACCTTCCCGTCCGGCCTCAACCGCGAACTGGCCAGCGAGTACCACGGGCTGGTCCTGGAACTGGGTCTGGCGGCACTCGCCGAGGCGGACACGGCGGGCGTTCCGGTCCCGGCGTCGGTCCGGCTGGTGCTGCTGCGGATGACCGACGCGCTCGCGGCCATCGTCGACAACCGCCTGCGCCCCCCGCGCCAGGGCGACGCGGACGACGGGTACGGCCTGGTCGTGGACGGCGCGGGCACGGACCGCTGGGCGTCGCTGCTGGCGACCGGGGAGGCGGTGTTCGGGCGGCTCGACTGGTGGCCGATGGTGCCCGCGGCCGACGTCCGCACCCCGCTGCTGGCCGCGCTCGTGCGGCCGTACGCGGCGAAGGGCCGCCCGGTGGAGCGGCCCGCGTACTTCGCGGACGCGGGGCTGACCGTCCTGCGCGGGCCGGAGGAGATCTGGTGCCGTCTCGACGGGGGGCCGCACGGGTTCCTGTCGATCGCCGCGCACGCGCACGCGGACGCCCTGTCCGTGGAGGTCCGGCACGACGGGGTGGACGTGCTCGCCGACCCGGGGACGTACTGCTACCACGGGCAGCCCGCGTGGCGGCAGTACTTCCGCTCGACGCTCGGGCACAACACGCTGCGGCTGGACGGCGCGGACCAGTCCGTGTCCGGGGGCCCGTTCCTGTGGACCCGGCACGCCCGCAGCCGGGTGCTGCTCGCGGACACGTCGGGTGCGGGGGCGGCCCGCTGGTGCGCCGAGCACGACGGGTACCGGCCGGCCGTGCACCGGAGGTGGGTAGAGCTGACGTCCGCGACGCGGGAGCTGCGGATCGTCGACGAGGTGAGCGGCGGGCCGCGTGCCGTACAGCTGCTGTTCCACCTCGGTCCGGCGGTCACCGCGCGGCTGACGGGGAGTCGGGCGCTGCTGGCGTGGACGCGGGACGGCGAGGAGCGGTCGGCGACGCTCGATCTGCCCGGGGAGCTGGAGTGGCGGGCGCACCGGGGCGAGAGCGATCCGCCGCTGGGCTGGTACTCCCCCGGCTTCGGGCGCAAGGAGCCCGCGACGACGCTGGTGGGGACCGGGGTCAGCGGTGGCGTGGACGGGTTCGTCACCGTGCTCGGGTTCCACGGCTGAGGGGGCGGTGGGGATGAAGTGGCGGCACTGGGCGGGGCCGGCGGCGGTGCTGGCCCTGCTGGCGGCGACCGGCTGCGAGGACACGCCGAGCGCGGAGCCGAAGCCTTCGGGCACCCCGGCGACGTCCGTGTCGGTGTCCGTGGCCCGGGTGTGCGCCAAGCCTCCCGCAGGGCCGGTGTCGGCGCCGAAGGGCGCGGTCACCGTCGATCCGGCGGTCCCCGGCGACCTGGCGGCGAAGACGCGCGGCAACCCGCCGAACACCACGTTCTGGCTGCGGCCGGGCACGCACCGCCTCGCCCCGGACCGCTACGCGCAGGTCGTCCCGAAGGACGGCGACCGCTACCTGGGCGCACCGGGCGCGGTGCTCGACGGGCGGAAGGTCAACCAGTACGCGTTCGGCGGCCCCGCCCGGAACGTGTCGCTGCGCTTCCTGACCGTGCAGAACTTCGTCGCGCCGCACGACGAGGGCGTCGTCAACCACGACTCGGCCGACGGCTGGGTGGTCGAGCACTCGACGATCCAGAACAACTCCGGGGCCGGTCTGATGGCCGGCGCCCGCCAGCAGGTGCGCGGGAACTGCCTGCGCGGCAACGGGCAGTACGGCATGAACGCCTACAAGTCGCAGGGCCGGCTGACCTCCCTGGTCGTCGAGGGCAACGAGATCACCGGGAACAACACCGGTGACTGGGAGCGCAAGCGGCCCGGCTGCGGCTGCACGGGGGGCGTCAAGTTCTGGGCGGTGGACGGGGCCGACGTACGGGGGAACTGGGTGCACGGCAACCGGGGCACCGGGCTGTGGGCGGACACCAACAACAACGACTTCCTGATCGAGGACAACGTCCTGGCGGACAACGACGGGGCCGCGCTGATCTACGAGACCAGCTACAACGCGGTGATCCGGGGCAACACGATCCGGGGCAACAACCTGGTCGAGGGCCGCCGGTACGCGGAGCGCGGCGACACCTTCCCGCTCGCGACGGTCTACCTGTCCGAGTCGGGCGGCGAACCCCGGATCCACGCCCGCACCAGCAGGATCGAGGTCTACCGCAACGTCCTGGAGAACAACTGGTCCGGCATCACCCTGTGGGAGAACGCCGACCGGTTCTGCAACAGCCCGGCGAACACGTCCTCCGGCGACTGCACCCTCCTCGTGAAGGACACCCGGCGCTGCGTGCGGCCGGGCATCGCGAAGGCGCCCCTGTTCTCGGACTGCCGGTGGAAGACGCGGCGCGTGGACATCCACGACAACCGCTTCGTGCTGGACAAGACCGCCCTGGACTGCACGGCCCTGTGCGACCGGATGGCGGTCCTCGCGAACTACGGCACCTACCCGGACTGGTCGCCCTACCAGGGCGAGGGCGTGGCCGAGGCGATCACCCTGAAGCAGGACAACCGCTGGCACGACAACGTGTACGTCGGCCCGTGGACGTTCGTCGTGCACGACCCGAGCCGGGTCCTGGACCCGGGGCAGTGGCGCAGCGCGCCCTACCGGCAGGACGCGGGCAGCACCTTCCGTACCCAGGACGGTGGTTGAGGTGCGGGCGCCGAAGCTCGTCGGGACGGCGTGGGGGCTGCTGATCCTGAACACGCTGGGCTCGGCCGGGGCGAAGACCGTCGTACCGATCCCCCGGTCGCTGATCCAGATGGTGACGATGGGCGCGCTGGTCGTCGCGTTCACGCTGGCGCTCGCGCTGAACCCGCGGCTGCGGGTGCGGGGCAGCGCTTATCTGCTGCTGCTCAGTGCGCTGGTGGTGGTGAGCGTGATCGCCAGCGTGGACCTGGAGTCCGGGTTCGGGGCGCTGTTCCGGTGCGCCCGCCTCGCGCTGTTCGTGGGGACGCTGTGGCTGCTGAGCCGCTGGTGGGACGGGGACGAGACGTTCGTCCGGCATCACATCCGGATGTACTTCGCGGTGCTGATGTCGGTGGCGGCGGGCCTCGCGGTGTCGCCGGGGGCGGCCATGCCCGAGCTGTACGGGGGGCGGCTGGTGGGGGCGCTGTGGCCGCTGACGCCGCCGCAGATCGGGCAGTACGCGGCGGTGATCATCGGCCTGTCGGTGCTGCTCCTGCTGGGCGGGCGCACCGACCGGACCAGTACGGCGGTGGTCGTGGTGCCGTCGCTGGTGCTGCTGGCGCTGACGCACACCCGGACGGCGACGCTCGGGCTGCTGGTCGGGCTGACGCTGGCGATCGTGTCGCTGGTGCTGACGAGTTCGGCCGCGCGCCGGTTCTTCTCGTGGACGGTGCTGATCGCGACGGTCACGGCGGTGGGGTTCGCCTCCCTGGTCCAGGCGTGGTTCCTGCGCGGGCAGAGCGAGGAGAACTTCACCAGCCTGACCGGGCGGGCGAAGGTGTGGGACGCGCTGCTCGCGGCGCCCCGGTCGACGTCGGAGCGGCTCTTCGGGACGGGCCTGGGCGACAAGTCGTTCGCGGGGCTGCCGATCGACAACAGCTGGCTGGCCGTCTACAACGAGCAGGGTCTCGTCGGGGCCGGTCTGGTCGCGGCGTTCATGGTGGTGCTGGCCGGGGTCGCCCTGCTGAGGCCGCCGTCGCTGGAGCGGGCCTGCGCGCTCTTCCTGATCAGCTACTGCGCCATCGCGTCGTACACGGAGGCGGGTCTCGGGGACGCCTCGCCGTATCTGCTGCATCTCGCGGTCGCCGCCTCGCTGCTGGCGGCGCCCTCGCGCACGGACCCCGAAGTCCCCGGAGTGCCGCGTCTGCCGTCGGAGGTGACCTGACCGTGCACGTTCTCGTGGTGCACAACCGCTACGGCTCCGCGCAGCCGAGCGGGGAGAACAACGTCGTCGACCAGGAGGTGGCGCTGCTGCGGGAGGCCGGGCACCGGGTGGGGGTGTTCGAGCGGCGCAGCGACGACATCGCCGGGCGTTCCCTGCTGTCGAAGGCCGCGCTGCCGCTGCTGGTGCCGTGGAACCCGGGGGTGCGGACGCAGCTGGCGGCGCGGCTGCGGGCCGAGCGCCCCGACGTGGTGCACGTGCACAACGTGTTCCCGCTGCTGTCCCCGGCGGTCCTGGCCGCCTGCGCCGATGCCGGGGTGCCCGCTGTCGCGACGCTGCACAACTACACGCAGGTCTGTCCGCCGGGCACGCTCCAGCGCGACGGCGAGCCGTGCTCGGCGTGTGTGGGGAAGGCGCCGCTGCCCGCTGTCCGGCACGGCTGCTACCGGGGTTCGCGGCTGGCGACGGTGCCGCTCGCGGTGAGCCTGTCGGTGAACCGGCGGCGGTGGTGGTCGGGCGTGGAGCGGTTCTTCTGCATCTCCGCCGCGCAGCGCGACGTCCTCGTGCGGTCCGGGATGCCGGCCGGGCGGCTGCGGGTGAAGCACAACTTCGTGCCCGACTCGGGCCCGCGCCGCTCCGGCCCCGGTGAGCACCTGCTCTTCCTGGGCCGGCTCGCCGAGGCCAAGGGGGTCCGGCTGCTGATGGCGGCGTGGGACGCGCTCGGCGGTGCGGCGGGGGTGCCGCTGGTGATCGCGGGGACGGGCCCGCTGGAGCCGGAGGTGACCGCGTGGGCGGCGGGCCGCGACGACGTGTCGTACGTCGGCCTGTACGACGCGCAGCAGTGCCGGGAGGTCATCGCGCGGTCGGTGGCCGTGGTCGCGCCCTCGACGTGGATGGAGGCGTTCGGGCTGGTCGTCGTGGAGGCGATGGCGGCCGGGGTGCCGGCGGTCGCCGCCGGGCACGGGGCGTTCACCGAACTCGTCGAGGACGGGGTGAGCGGACTCCTGCACCGGCCGGGCGACGCCGCCTCACTGACGGACTGTCTGCGCCGGATCATCGCGGCGGGCCCGGAGCTGGGCCGGGCGGCCCGGCTCCGTTACGAGCAGGGCTTCAGTCCGGCCGTCGGGCTGGAGCGCCTGGAGGAGGGGTACCGCTCCGCGATCGCGGGGCGGACGCAACCGAGTGGGGGGAACCACTAGATGACACGATGCCGACTCTGCGGCTCGGAAGCGATGGCCAGCGTCGTCGACCTGGGGGCGACGCCGCCGTGCGAGAGCTTCCTCGCCGCCGACCAGCTCGACCTGCCGGAAATGACCTATCCGCTGCATCTGCGGGTGTGCACGGAGTGCTGGCTCGCGCAGATCCCGCCGCTGATCACCCCGGAGGAGACGTTCACGCAGTACGCGTACTTCTCGTCCTACTCGACGTCGTGGGTGGACCACGCCCGCACCTTCGTCGACGACGCCGTCCAGCGGCTGGAGCTGGGGTCCGACGCGTTCGTGGTGGAGGTCGCGAGCAACGACGGCTACCTGCTGAAGCACGTCGTGGACCGGGGGATGCGCTGCCTGGGCATCGAACCGTCGGTGAACGTGGGGGCCGCCGCCCGCGAGTCGGGGGTGCCGACGCTGACCCGGTTCCTGGACCCGGACACCGGCGCCGAGGTGCGCGCCGAGCACGGCCCGGCGGACCTGGTGGTCGCCAACAACGTGTACGCGCACATCCCCGACGTCGTCGGCTTCACCCGGGGCCTGCGCGCCCTGGTCGCCGACGACGGCTGGGTGTCGATCGAGGTGCAGCACCTGCTGACGCTGATCGAGGAGAACCAGTACGACACGATCTACCACGAGCACTTCCAGTACTACTCGGTCGCCGCCGCGATCCGGGCGCTGGCCAGCGGCGGCCTCACGCTCGTGGACGTCGAGCTGCTGCCCACGCACGGCGGCTCGATCCGGCTGTGGGCGCGTCCCGACGCCGTCGCCGGGGAGCCGACGCAGCGGGTGACCGACGTCCTGGACCGGGAGAAGGCCGCAGGTCTCCAGGAGCTGTCCGGGTACACGGAGTTCTCCGCCCGGGTGGCGACCGTACGGCGGGATCTGCTGCGTTTCCTCGTCGAGGCGGCCGAGCGCGGCGAGACCGTCGTCGGGTACGGGGCGCCGGGCAAGGGGAACACGCTGCTGAACCACTGCGGCATCCGCCCCGACCTGCTGCCGTACACGGTCGACCGCAACCCCTACAAGCACGGCCGGTTCACGCCGGGCACCCGGATCCCGATCCTCGCGCCCGAGCAGATCGGCGTCGACCGGCCGGACTACGTGCTGGTCCTGCCGTGGAACCTGCGGGCCGAGCTGACCGAGCAGTTGTCGTTCGTGCACGAGTGGGGCGGCCGGCTGGTCTTCCCCGTCCCGGAACTCAGCATTGTCGAGGTGAAGTCGTGAAGGTCGTCCTGTTCTGCGGCGGTTACGGGCTGCGGATGCGCAGCGGCGCTTCCGACGACGTGCCCAAGCCGATGGCGATGGTGGGGCCGCGCCCGCTGATCTGGCATGTGATGCGGTACTACGCCTACTTCGGGCACACGGAGTTCATCCTGTGCCTCGGCTACGGCGCCGACCACATCAAGAAGTTCTTCCTCACCTACGAGGAGACGGCGTCCAACGACTTCGTCCTCAGAGGCGGGCGGACCGAGCTGCTGTCGACGGACATCGCGGACTGGACGATCACGTTCGTGCAGACCGGGGTGGAGTCGCCGATCGGGGAGCGGCTGCGGCGGGTGCGGGAGCACCTGGACGGGGACGAGATGTTCCTCGCGAACTACGCGGACGTGCTGACGGACGCCCCGCTGCCGCAGATGATCGACCGGTTCGCGGCGCGGGACGCGGGCGCGTCGATGATGGTGGTGCCGCCGCAGTCGTCGTTCCACTGCGTCGACCTGGGCGACGACGGGCTGGTCGGGGGCATCACGCCGGTGAGCGATCTGCCGCTGTGGGAGAACGGCGGCTACTTCGTGCTGCGGCAGGAGGTCTTCGACCACATCCCGGAGGGCGGTGACCTGGTCGCCGACGGATGTGCCGAACTCGCCAAGCGGGGGCGGCTGGTGGCGCACCAGCACCGGGGTTTCTGGAAGCCGACGGACACCGTGAAGGAACGGGCCGCGCTGGACGAGGCGTACGCGCGCGGTGAGCGCCCGTGGGCCGTGTGGGAGCGCGGGTGATCCGCCTCGGCGCCGGGCGCCTGGACCAGGTCGTCGCGGTGGGCGCGCACTGCGACGACATCGCGATCGGCGCGGGCGGCACCCTGCTGGCGCTGTGCCGGGCGCATCCGGGGCTCCGGGTGGAGGCGCTGGTGCTGTCCGGCGCGGGCACGGAACGCGAGCAGGAGGAGCGGGAGGCGCTGACCGCGTTCTGCCCGGGCGCCGATCTGCGGCTGACGGTGCTGAAGCTGCCGGACGGCCGCCTCCCGGCGCACTGGGAGGAGGCCAAGGCGGCCGTCGAGGAGCTGCGCGAGCGCACCGAACCGGGCCTCGTCCTGGCCCCGCGCACCGACGACGCCCACCAGGACCACCGGGGCCTGGCCCAGCTCGTCACCACCGCCTACCGCGACCACCTGGTCCTGGGCTACGAGATCGTCAAGTGGGACGGCGACCTCGGCCGCCCCAACGCCTACCAGCCCCTCTCCGTGGAGCTGGCGGAGGAGAAGGTGCGCCTGCTCCAGACCCACTACGCCTCCCAGCGCCACCGGCCCTGGTACGACCGCGAGGCGTTCCTCGGCCTCGCGAGGATCCGCGGCATCGAATGCCACGCCCGCTACGCCGAGGCGTTCGCGGTCACCAAACTCACTCTCGACCTGGGGGATTGAACGTGCGTGTACTGCTGACCGGGCACCAGGGCTACCTGGGCACCGTCATGGCCCCGGTCCTCACGGCCGCCGGACACGAGGTCACCGGCCTCGACGCGGGCCTCTTCGCCGACTGCGTCCTCGGCCCGCCGCCCGCCGACCCGCCGGGCCACCGCGTCGACCTGCGCGACGTCACCGCCGACCACGTCGCCGGCTTCGACGCGGTGATCCACCTCGCGGCCCTCTCGAACGACCCTCTGGGCTCGCTGGCGCCCGAACTCACCTACGACATCAACCATCACGCCTCCGTCCACCTCGCGCGTCTCGCCCGCGAGGCCGGGGTGAAGCGGTTCCTGTACGCGTCGACGTGTTCCGTGTACGGCGCGGCGGGCGGCGACGACCTGGTGGCCGAGGACGCCCCGCTGCGCCCGGTCACGCCGTACGCGGAGTCGAAGGTGCGGGTCGAGGACGACCTCAACACCCTGGCCGACGCCGACTTCAGCCCCGTGTACATGCGCAACGCGACCGCGTTCGGGTTCTCGCCCCGGCTGCGGGCGGACATCGTGCTGAACAACCTGGTGGGGCACGCGCTGCTCTCCGGTGAGGTGCTGGTGCTGTCGGACGGGACGCCGTGGCGTCCGCTGGTGCACGCGGCCGACATCGCGCGGGCGTTCACGGCGGCGCTGTCCGCCGACCGGGAGGCGGTGCACGACCGGGCGTTCAACATCGGCAGCGAGGCCAACAACGTCACGGTCGCCGACATCGCCGGGCAGGTCGCCGAGGCGGTGGCCGGGTCGAAGGTGCGGATCACCGGCGAGACGGGCGCCGACCCGCGCTCGTACCGGGTGGACTTCTCCCGCTTCCGGGCGGCGGTCCCCGGTTTCGGCTACGAGTGGACCGTCAAGCGCGGCGCCCTCGAACTCGCCGACGCCTACCGCGAACACGGCCTCACCCGCGAGGACTTCGAGGACCGTTTCACCCGCCTCGCGGTACTGCGCGCGGCGTCCGAGGCGGGCACGGTCGACGACACCCTGCGGTGGCGCCGGTGAGCGCGCCGGGCGAGGAGATGTACGCGCTGGTGGAGCGGATGTACCCGCTGTGCCGGAGCATCACGGGCGACGGGGTGCGCGCGACGCTGGACCTCGTCGGCGAGCATGTGCCGCTGGAGGTCCACGAGGTGCCGACGGGCACGCAGGTCCTGGACTGGACGGTGCCGCAGGAGTGGAACATCCGGGACGCGTACGTCGCCGACGCCACCGGCCGCAGGGTCGTCGACTTCGCCGCGTCCAGCCTCCATGTGCTGGGCTACAGCGTGCCGGTGGCGCGGAGGATGCCGCTGTCGGAGCTCCGCGAGCACCTGTACACCCTGCCGGAGCACCCGTCGTGGGTGCCGTACCGCACCAGCTACTACCGGCCGACCTGGGGTTTCTGCCTGGCCCAGGACACCCTGGACGCGCTGCCCGACGGCGAGTACGAGGTGCGGATCGACTCCACGCTGGCCGACGGCCACCTCACCTACGCCGAGCACGTCGTCCCCGGCCAGGTCCCCGACGAGGTGATCGTCTCCTCCCACGTCTGCCACCCCTCCCTGGCCAACGACAACCTCGCCGGGATCGCGGTGGCGACGTTCCTGGCGAAGGCGCTGGCCGAGGAACAGCCGTACTACACCTACCGGTTCATCTACGCGCCCGGCACGATCGGGGCGATCACCTGGCTGGCCCGCAACGCCGAGCGCGTCGACCGGGTCCGGCACGGGCTGGTGCTGGCCTGCGCCGGGGACTCGGGACAGCTGACGTACAAGAAGAGCCGGCGCGGCGACGCGGAGATCGACCGGGTGCTGGGGCACGTGCTCTCCCAACGCCCGCACGAACTCGAGGAGTTCACCCCGTACGGCTACGACGAGCGCCAGTACTGCTCCCCCGGCTTCGACCTCGGGGTGGGCTCGCTCAGCCGGACCCCGTACGCGGGCTACCCGGAGTACCACACCTCGGCGGACGACCTGGACTTCGTGTCCCCGGCGGCCATGGAGGACACCCTCGCCGTGTGCCGGGAGGCGTTCGGGGTGCTGGACCGCAACCGGCGGTACGTGAACCTCAGCCCGTACGGGGAGCCGCAGTTGGGGCGGCGGGGGCTGTACGACTCGCTGGGCGGGCGCAGTGACGCGCAGCAGGCGCAGATGGCGATGCTGTGGGTGCTGAGCCTGTCCGACGGGGAGCACTCGCTGCTGGACGTCGCCGAGCGGGCCGGGCTCGGCTTCGACAGCGTCGTGGCGGCGGCGGACGCGCTGCGCGACGCCGGTCTGATCAAGGCGTGACGCCGGTGCGGGGGATCGTGCGGCGGCTGTCCTGGGGGCTCGCGGACCAGGCGGCCTCCAGCATCAGCAACTTCGCGGTGGGCCTGTACGTGGCGCGCTCGCTGGGGGTGAGCGCGTTCGGCGTGTTCAGCCTCGCCTGGGTGACGTACGGCGTGGTCCTGAACGTGTCGCGGGGGCTGGCCACGGATCCGCTCGTGGTGCGGTTCAGCGGGGTGCCGGAGCCGGCGTGGCGGGGCGCGGTCGCCCGGTCGACGGGGACGGCGCTCGGCGTCGGTGCCGTGCTCGGCGCGGTGTCCGTGGCCGCCGGGTCCGGGCTCGGTGGCAACGTGGGGACCGCGTTCGCGTGTCTCGGCGTGGTGCTGCCGGGGCTGCTGCTCCAGGACGCGTGGCGGTACTCGTTCTTCGCGGCGGGCGCGGGGCGCAAGGCGTTCGTCAACGACGTCGTGTGGGGTGTCGCGCTGGTCCCGGCCCTGCTGGTCGCGGCCCGGGTGGGGAGCGTGGCCGCGTTCGTGCTGGCCTGGGGCGCGTCGGCGACGGTGGCCGCCGGGTACGGCTGCGTCCAGTCCGGCATCCTGCCGCGCGTCGGGCGGGCACGCGGCTGGCTGCGCGAGCAACGCGACCTCGGTTACCGGTACCTGGTCGAGAACGTGAGTCTCGGCGGGGCGAGCCAGCTGCGCGCGTACGGCCTCGGGGCGATCGCCGGGGTCGGCGCGGTGGGGGCGGTGCGGGGCGCCGAGCTGCTGATGGGGCCGTTCCTCGCCGTGCTGATGGGGCTGTCGCTGGTGACCGTGCCGGAGGCGGCGCGGGTGCTGCGGCAGGCCCCGCACCGGCTGCGCTCGTTCTGTCTCCTGCTGGGCGGCGGGCAGGCGGTGGGCGCGCTGCTGTGGGGCGGCGCGCTGCTGCTGGTGCCGGGCCGGCTGGGCGAGTTCGCGCTCGGCGAGGTGTGGCACTCCGCCTCCGAGCTCATCGTGCCGATCTCCCTGGGCGTCGCGGGCGCCGGCCTCGGCACCGGGGCCGCGGCCGGGCTGCGTGCGCTCGGCGCGGCCCGGCGCAGCCTGCGCGCCCAGCTCTTCGCCTCCGCCTGCTATGTCGGCGGCGGCCTCGGCGGCGCCGCCCTGGCCGGCCCGGTCGGCTCGGCCTGGGGCGTCGCCGCCGCGACCGTCACCGGCTCGGCCGTGTGGTGGCTGCATCTGCGGACCGCCCTGCGCGAACGCCGCCCCGATCCGATTCCCGAAGTGAGGACGCCATGACCGACCGTCCGAGGCTGAGCATCGGCCTGCCCGTCTACAACGGCGAGGAGTACCTCGCCGAGTCCTTCGACGCCCTCCTCGGCCAGACCTACGAGGACTTCGAGCTGATCGTCTCCGACAACGCGTCGGCCGACGGCACCCAGGACATCTGCCGCAAGTACGCGGCGCAGGACTCCCGGATCCGCTACCTGCGCCTCCCCCGCAACATCGGCGCGACCCCGAACCACAACCACGTCCTCGCCGAGGCCCGGGGCGAACTCTTCAAGTGGGCCTCGCACGACGACCTGTACGCCCGCGACCTGCTGAAGCGCTGCGTGGAGGCGCTGGACGAGCGCCCGGACGTCATCCTCGCCCACGCCGACCAGGCGGTCATCGACGGCGAGGGGCGGGTGACGGTGCCCTACGACTACACCCTCGACACCGCTTCCCCGTCCGCGCCCCGGCGTTTTCGCAGCGTGCTGTTCGAGCCCGGCGGCGACGACTTCTACGGCGTGATGCGGACCGAGGCGCTGCGCCGGGTGAAGCCGATGGACAGCTACCACCACGCGGACCGCACGTACGTCGCCGAGATCGCCCTGCACGGGCGTTTCCACCAGGTGCCGGAGCTGCTGTACTTCCGCCGCGACCACCCCACCCGCGCCGAGCGCGCGAACCCGTCGAAGCGGTCCCGGTGCGTCAATCTGGACCCGCGCCGGGCGGGCCTCCTGCATCCGACGCCCCGGCTGCTCGCCGAGTACGTGTGGGGGTTCGCGTCCGCGATCCGCCGGGCGCCCCTGTCGGCGGCGGACCGGCGGGCCTGCTTCGGGCATCTCGCGGCGTGGCTGACGAGCCGGGCCCGGACGGGCGGCGGTGAGCGCGTCGAGGACCGGGCGCCGGTCGACCCCTCCTCGCTGACCGTGTCCGTGGACGACCTCGTCGCGGGGCGTGAGGGGCGGTGAAGCCGGTGCGCGTCGGGGTGTTCGGCCTCCTCGGCTCCGGCAACCTCGGCAACGACGGCTCGCTGGAGGCCGTGCTCCGACATCTCCGGGACCGGCACCCGTCGGTGACCGTCGACGCGCTGTGCGGCGGCCCCGAGGCGGTCACGGCGAAGTTCGGCATCCCCGCGACCCGCCTGCACTGGTACCGGGGCGAGTACCGCACGGCGTCCCGGGCGGGCTCGATCGCCGGGAAGGGGATCGGCAAGCTCGTCGACGTGTTCCGTACGGCCGCCTGGGTGCGGCGGCACGACGTGGTGATCGTGCCGGGGATGGGCGTCCTGGAGGCGACGCTGCCGCTGCGGCCCTGGGGGTTCCCGTACGCCCTGTTCCTGCTGTGCGCGAGCGGGCGGCTGCTCGGGACACGCGTCGCGCTGGTCTGTGTCGGTGCGGCCGGGATCGGGAACCCGGCGACGCGGGCGCTGGTCCGGTGGTCGGCGCGGCTCGCGGCGTACCGCTCGTACCGCGACGACAGGGCGCGGGACGCGATGCGGGCGATGGGCGTGGACACTTCGCGGGACGAGGTCTATCCCGACCTGGCGTTCTCCCTGCCGGTGCCTTCCGGGACTCCTTCCGGAACGGTGTGCGTCGGCGTCATGGATTTCCACGGCGGCGACGACGACCGTGCGCGGGCCGACGAGATCCACGGCCGGTATCTCGACGGGACGATCCGGTTCGTGCGGGTGCTCGTCGGGGAAGGGCGTCCGGTGCGGCTGCTGACCGGCGACACCTGCGACGCGTCCGTGGTCGCCGCGATCCTCGACGCGGTCGACTCACCGCTGGTGACCGCCGCCGAACCGGCCTCGCTGGCCGACCTGATGGCGGAGACGGCGGCCGCCGAGTCGGTCGTCGCGGTCCGCTACCACAACCTGATCTGCGCGCTGAAGACCGGGACGCCCGTGCTGGCGCTCAGCTATGCCGCCAAGAGCGACGCGCTGATGGCCGGCATGGGGGTCGGCGCGTACTGCCATCCGGCGCGCGCCGTCGACGCCGACCGGCTCCTCGAACAGTTCCGGGAGCTGGAGAAGAACGCGCCCGCCGTCCGCGCCACGCTCGCCGAACACAACCGTGAGGCCGCCCGGCGCCTGGAGTCCCAGTTCGCCGCCCTGACCACCGTCCTGTACCCGTCCAGCCAGGAGGCTCCTTGAAAGCGACCGCGGTTCCCGAGATCACCGGCGCGTACCTGTTCGAACCGACGCCGTACGCCGACGAACGCGGCTTCTTCTGCCGCACCTTCGACGCCGACGTGGTCCGGTCGGTGGGGATCGACCCGGACGCCTTCGTGCAGGACAGTCTGTCGCGGTCGGTGCGCGGGGTGCTGCGCGGCCTGCACCTGCGGTCGGGGGCGGGCGAGGCCAAGCTCGTGCGGTGCTCGTCCGGCCGGGTCTTCGACGTCGTCGTCGACCTGCGGGCGGACTCGCCGACGTACCTGAACCGGGCCTTCTTCGAGCTGTCCGGCGAGACCCAGACGACCCTGTACATCCCGGCGGGGTGCGCGCACGGCTTCCAGGCGCTCACCGACACCGCCGACACGTCGTACCGCATCGACCGCCCGCACGATCCCGCCGAGGACGTGACGATCGCCTACGACGACCCCGAACTGGCCATCCCCTGGCCGCTGCCGGTCGCCTCGATGTCCCCCAGGGACCGTCAGGCACCGGGCCTCGCCGAGGTCCTGAAGCGACGGGAGGTCTGACGTGGACACCGAGAAGTCACGGCTGGCGAACGAGCGGCTGCACGCGCTGATCCCCGGGGGCGCGCACACCTACGCCAAGGGCGACGACCAGTACCCGGAGAACCTGGCCCCCGTCATCAGCCACGGGCGCGGCGCGCACGTGTGGGACGTCGACGGCAACCGGTACGTCGAGTACGGCTCCGGGCTGCGCTCGGTCAGCCTCGGCCACGCCCACCCGCGGGTCACCGAGGCGGTCCGGCGGGAGATCGACCGGGGCGGGAACTTCGTCCGCCCGTCGGTCCTGGAGGCCGAGGCCGCGGAACGCTTCCTGGCGACCGTGCCGACCGCCGAGATGGTGAAGTTCGCGAAGAACGGCTCCGACGCGACCACCGCCGCCGTCCGCCTGGCCCGCGCCGCCACCGGCCGCCCCCGCGTGGCGCTCTGCGCCGACCACCCCTTCTTCTCCACGGACGACTGGTTCATCACCACCACCCCGATGTCCGCCGGCATCCCGCCCACCGACCACACGGTGACCTTTCCGTACGGCGACCTCGCCGCCACGGAGGCCCTCCTCGCCCGCGGCGACATCGCCTGCCTGATCCTCGAACCGGCGACCCACACCGAGCCGCCCCCCGGCTACCTCGCCGGTCTGCGGGCGCTCGCCGACCGGTACGGCTGCGTCCTCGTCTTCGACGAGATGATCACCGGCCTGCGCTGGTCCGAGGCGGGCGCGCAGGGCCTGTACGGGGTCGTGCCCGACCTCTCCACCTTCGGCAAGGCCCTCGGCAACGGGTTCGCGGTCTCCGCGCTCGCCGGACGCCGGGAACTCATGGAACAGGGCGGGCTGCGGCACTCCGGCGACCGGGTGTTCCTGCTGTCCACGACCCACGGCGCGGAGACGCATGCGCTGGCCGCCGCGATGACCGTGCAGAGCGTGTACGTCGAGGAGGGCGTCACCGCACGCCTGCACGCGCTCGGCGAGCGGCTGGCGGCCGGGGTGCGTGACGCCGCCGCCGGGATGGGCGTCGGCGACCACGTCCTGGTCCGGGGGCGGGCCAGCAACCTGGTCTTCGCCACCCTCGACGCGGAACTCCGCCCCTCGCAGCAGTACCGGACGCTGTTCCTGCGGTCGCTCCTCACGGGCGGGGTACTCGCGCCGTCGTTCGTGGTGAGCAGCGCGCTGAGCGAGGCCGACATCGAGCACACGGTGGAGGTGGTGGCCCAGGCGTGCGCGGTGTACCGCAAGGCGCTGGACTCGGGGGATCCGACGCCGTGGATGGGCGGGCGCGCGGTGAAGCCGGTGTTCCGGCGGCGGGTGTGAGGGCGGCGAGGGTGACGGGCCTTCGGCCGTGAGAGCTGGGTGACGTCGGCGATCGGCGGAGAGGCAGCGGGGGGGCAGCCGAAGGGCGTCGGAGATCGGCGGGAGGGGCAGCGGGGGCCGAAGGGGCGTCGAGGGCCGACGGGATCGGCCGGGGGCGTCGGTGTGAGGGCCGGCGGGAGCGGTCCGGGTCGCGGGTGTGAGGGGCCGGCGATGCCTCGACCCGCGCTCCCGTCCCGTGCCGTCAGCGGCGTCCGTGGCGGGTCGCGTCCAGGGTCCACGCCGTCGCCGGGGTCGCCGTCAGGGCCGTGCAGCAGCCGCCGAGGACGTCCGTCGGGTAGTGCGCGCCCAGGGTGATCTGGGCCCAGCCCATCGTGGCGCCCGCGGCCAGGGCGGCGCCCAGGACGAGTGCCAGGCCGGCCGTCCGGCCCAGACCGAGGCGGCCGGCCGCGATCAGTGCCACCGACAGGGCGAGCGCGGTGAGGAACGCGGTGTGGCCGCTCGGGTAGGACAGGTTGTCGGGGCCGTGGATCGTGCGGCCCACCACGTGTTTGAGCAGCGTCGCCGTGACCACGCTGACGCCGACGGACGCGAGGACGAGCAGCGCGGCGCGGGGCCACCGCAGCAGCAGGCAGCCCGTCAGGACGGCGCCGACCAGGAGCGCGGAGCCGAGGGGCTCGCCCAGGAAGTCGACGGTCAGGGCGACGTCGTGCCAACCCGGGCCCGCCTTCTCCAGCGCCGTCGAGATCGGGGCGTCGACGCCGCCGGGTTCGCCGTCACCGGCGTACAGGATCGCGAGGGCGGCGACCACCAGCGCCGCGAGGAGTGCGGTCAGCCCGAGCCAGCGGCGTAAGGGGGGAGGGAGGGCCGGGGTCACAGGTCGGTGCTCCGCCGTCGGACCACTGCCACGCGAGCCCCCCTCGTCGTTTCCCCCGGTCACCCTAACGTGGCGGTCACCCCGTCAGTGCGGCAGCCGGGAGACAGGGACTGATATTGCGCCACGCCCGCTCGACGTACTCCTCCTTCTCCCCGACCGGTGCGACGTAGTGCAGCGCGCTCTCGGCGGCCTCGTGGCCCTTGAGGCGTGCGATGACCCACCCGGCGAGGTAGTGCGAGGCGAGGCACCCGCCGGCGGTGGCGATCGTGCCGTCGGCGTAGAAGGGCTGGTCGAGGACGTCGACCCCGGCCGCGACGACCCAGGGTTTGCTGACCAGGTCCGTGCAGGCGGGGACGGTGTCGAGGAGCCCGAGCCGCGCAAGGACGAGTGCGCCGGAGCACTGCGCGGCGATGAGCTGACGCGCGGGGTCGAGGCCGCGCAGGACGTCCATGATCGCCGGGTCCTCGACGACCTCGCGGGTGGCGATACCGCTGCCGACGATGACGGCGTCGGCCGCGCACGCCTCCTCCAGCGTGGACATCCGCTCGACGACCACCCCGTTCATGGAGGTCACCGTGGGGGTGGGGGTGGCGAGGGTGACGCGCCAGTCGTCGTCCTTGACCCGGTTCAGAACGCCGAGGGCGATGAGGGAGTCGAGTTCGTTGTAGCCCTCGAAGGTGAGGATGGCGATGTGCACGGCGGTGTTCCCTTCCGGAGGCGGGACCCCGACGGTAGGAACCAGCGGGCAGGACAGTCAAAGAATTGTCCTGCATACACTTCGGGGCATGGCGGCTTCGCGGTACAAGGTCCTCGTCGACGCGTTCGCGGCCGACATCCGCTCGGGCCGGCTCGCGGCGGGCGCACGCCTGCCGACGCACCGGGGGCTCGCGGCCCGCGAGGGCATCGCCGTGGTGACCGCGACCCGGGTGTACGCCGAGCTGGAGGCGATGGGCCTGGTCAGCCGGGAACAGGGCCGGGGCACCTTCGTACGGGACGTCGCCGTACCCGACGGGCACGGTATCGACCAGCAGATCGTCGCGACGGACGCGGTCGACCTGAACTTCAACTACCCGGCGCTGCCCGGCCAGGCCGACCTGCTGCGGCAGGCGCTGCGGGAGCTGGCCGGCTCGGGCGAGCTGGACGCGCTGCTGCGCTACCAGCCGCACCGGGGCCGCGCCCAGGACCGGGCGTCGATCGCGCGGCACCTGCGGCGCCGGGGCATCGCGCCCGGCGCGGACGAGGTCCTCGTCGTCAACGGCGCCCAGCAGGGTCTGGCCGTCACCGTCATGGCCACGCTCGCCCCGGGCGACGTCGTCGCGGTCGACGCGCTCACCTACCCCGGTTTCAAGGTCCTCGCGCGGGCCTTCCGCCTCGACCTGCAACCCCTCCCCGCCACCCCCGAAGGACCGGATCCCGACGCCTTCGAGCGGCTGTGCACGACACGCCCCGTCCGCGCGCTCTACACGATCCCTACCCTGCACAACCCACTCGGCTGGATCATCCCGGCAGCCGCCCGCGCCCGCCTGGCCGAGATCGCCCGCCGCCACGGCGTCCTCCTCATCGAGGACGCCGCGTACGCCTACCTCGCCGAGGACCCTCCCCCACCGCTGGCGGCGCTTGCCCCGGACATCACCGTCTACGTCTCCGGCCTCTCCAAGAGCGTCGCCACGGGCCTACGCGTCGGATTCGTCGCCGCTCCACCGCACCTGGTGGCGCCACTGGAGCGCGCGATCCGGGCGACCACCTGGAACACCCCGGCCCTCACCACAGCCATCGCCTGCCGCTGGCTCGACGACGGCACGGTGGACCGGCTGGAGACGGAGAAACGCGAGGACGCGCGGACCCGACAGTCCATCGCCGCACAGGAGTTGGCGGGCCTGCCCCTGATCGCCCACCCCTGCTCGTACTTCACCTGGGTACCCCTGCCGGACGACGCCCGCGCCGACCGCCTCACCGCCACCCTCGCCCGCCTGCGCATCTCGGTGAGCACAGCGGAACCGTTCACCACCACGGGCCACACCCCCCAGGCGCTACGGCTGGCCCTGGGCTCGACGGACCTCGACAGTCTGCGGTCGACGCTGCGGACGGTACGGCGAGTTGTCACCGAGGACGCGTCCGCCTGACGACGTCGGCGCCGGTCGCTCTCGCGGGGTCCGGCACCGGTGCCGGACCGCGCGAAGGCCGGCTCAGCGGACCGTCACGTCGAACACCGGGGACGCCGTGGTGCCGTTGACCATGCGCAGGTCGTTCTTGCCCTTGAGGCCGAGTTTGACGCGCAGGGTGTACGTGCCGGTGCGGGTGGTCGGGGTGGAGGCGGGCAGGGTGACCCACTTGCCGTGCTGCTTCTGCTGGAGGGTCAGCTTGGTGCCTGATGCGAGGCCCGTGGTCGTGCCGGTGACCCGGAACTCCTGCCAGGCGCGGACCGTGGCGACGGACGGCTCGGCGGTGATGGCGGGCTTGGCGGCCGGGGCCTGCTGGACGGCGGCCTGGGGCGCGGCCGGGGTGGCGGCCGTGGCCGTGCCCGCGAGGGCGAGGGAGGCGATGCCGAGCGTGCCGACGACAGCGGTGCGGAGGAAGTGACGCTTCGAGACGATCACCGGTCAGTCCCTTTCTGTGACGCGGAGAGAGCTGGTCACCAGGAACGACGACTGCGCAGCGAATCGGGTGCATCGGGATATGTCCCTGTTCTGCAACAGCCGCACCCGTCCGGCACTTTGCCGGGATATGCCCGCTCGTGACGGTTTCGGGACAGTGGTCCGCGGGGGCGCCGGGTACGTGTACGGCGCAACGGCCCGCACCACAACCGTACGAGGAGCCCCGCATGACCCTGAACCGCAAGCTCGTCACCGCAGCCGCCACCGTCCTGCTGGCCGCCGGCGCCGCCGGAACCGCCCAGGCCGCACCCCGCGCGGCCGCCGAGCCGTCGGCCTGCCGGCCCGCGAACCACCTGGCCACGATCGCCCAGGACCAGTCCAGCGCCGGGCACATCCACTTCCGGGTGACGCTGACCGCGCCGCGCGGCTACTCCGCCTGCACCCTCGCGGGCTCCCCCACGGACGTCCGTTTCTCCTCCCACGGCACGCCCCTCGCGATCACCGCCGGGCGCTACGGCGACCAGACCACCGCCGTGACGTTCGGCCCCGGCCACCCCGTCCACTTCGACATCCAGGTCCCCAACATGGGCAGCACCGTCCCGGCGGACGAGGCGTCGTTCACCCTCAGGACCCCCGGCGGCGGCACCATCCCCGGTACGTCGTTCGCGGAGGGCACGTTCCGGGTCGCGACCGGCACGCTCATCGGCCCGGTCCTGTCCGGCACCTGACCCTCACCAGGGCGCCCCCGCCGAGGGTCGGTCCGAGACGGACCCTCGGCCCCCGCCCTCGATCCGGTACCCGACCCCCGGCACGGTCACGATCAGCCAGGGTTCCCCGAGCCGCTTGCGCAGAGCCGACACCGTGATGCGTACGGCGTTGGTGAACGGGTCCGCGTTCTCGTCCCACGCGCGTTCGAGGAGTTCCTCGGCGCTGACGACACCCCCTTCGGCGGCGACGAGGACATCGAGGACGGCGAACTGTTTCCTGGTGAGCGCGACGTACCGCCCGTCGCGGTAGACCTCCCGGCGGAAGGGGTCCACCCGCAGGCCCGCGATCTCCCGTACGGGCGGCCTGCTGTGCGCGCGCCTGCGGTCGAGCGCCCTGAGCCGCATCACGAGTTCGCGCAGGTCGAACGGTTTCGTCAGATAGTCGTCCGCGCCGAGTTCGAACCCGGACGCCTTGTCGTCGAGGCGGTCGGCCGCGGTGAGCATGAGGATCGGCGTGCCGGTCCCGGAGGCGACGATGCGTGCGGCGATCTCGTCACCGCTGGGCCCGGGGATGTCCCGGTCGAGGACGGCGATGTCGTACGTGTTGACGCCCAGCAGCTCCAGCGCGGTGTGGCCGTCGCCGGCGATGTCGGCCGCGATGGCCTCCAGGCGCAGGCCGTCACGGATGGCTTCGGCCAGGTAGGGCTCGTCCTCGACGATCAAGACACGCATGGGTCCAGGCTAGGAGGCGGCGTATATCGCCGGCGTATCGAGAACCGCATACGGGGCGGCAACCGGGCGATGTCTTCACTGACGGCATGAACAGCGGCCCGAGGGTGCAGGAGCGACGATGACGCAGGTGGATACGGCGGAGCGCGTGCGGGACAGCGGTACGCGCTCCGGTGCCCCGGTGACGCCGGGGCCGTGGAGGCGTGGCCCGGTGCCGGCGGTGCTCGCGCTCGTGCTGGGGCTGTTCATGCTGGCGCACACGTGGCTCCCCGGCCGTGGCGGCCTCGGTTCCCTGGTCGAGACGTTCCTCCCCTGGTCCGGCGTGTTCGTCCCGGTGCTGCTCGTCGCCGCGCTGTGGCGCCGGTCCGCCGTCGCGGTGGTCGCGCTGCTGCTGCCCGCCCTGGTGTGGTCCGGCCTCTTCGGCGGGCTGCTCGTCGACAAGTCCCGTACCGGCGGCGGCCTCACCCTCGTCAGCCACAACGTCGGCGCCGACAACCCGGACCCCGCCGGCACCGCCCGCGCCCTCGCCGCGTCCGGCGCGGACGTGCTGGCGCTGGAGGAGATCACCGAGGAGGCCAGGGCCACGTACGAACGGGAGTTGGCGGCCGTGTACCCCCACCACTCGGTCCAGGGCACGGTCGGGGTGTGGAGCAGGCTCCCGTTGTCCGACACGCGCCCGGTCGACACCGCGCAGGACGTCGGCCCGCTGGGTGCCACCAAGCCGGCGGCGTCCCGGCTTCCCGGCAACCGGGCCCTGCGCACCACGGTGACCACCCAGGACGGCCCTCTGGCGGTCTACGTCGCCCACCTGGGTTCCGTACGCCTCACTCCCCGCGCCGGCTTCTGGACCGACTCCCGCGACAGGAACGCCCAGGCCCTCGGCGAGGCTCTCGCCGCCGAGCGCAGCCCTCGCGTCGTCCTCCTCGGCGATCTGAACGGCACGACCGACGACCGCGCCCTGCGCGGCATCACCTCCCGTCTGCGCTCGGCCCAGGCTCTCGCCGGGGACGGTTTCGGCTTCACCTGGCCGGCCGCCTTCCCGGTCGCGCGGATCGACCACATCCTGGTCCGGGGCGTGGACCCGACGCGCGCCTGGCTGCTCCCCCGGACCGGGAGCGACCACCTGCCGGTGGCGGCCCGGCTCGACCTGTGAGGTCCCGGCCTTCCGAAAAACGCATCGCGTCGACCGTTTGAAAGCGGATCTCGGCACAGTGCCGGATATCCGTCCTCCTCAATCCTGTGAATGCGCCGAGGAATGCGGAACGAAAACCCTTCCAGGTAAGGGAGTTCCGCCCCGTCAGGTAAAACGGGGCAAAAGAGGGGGTCACATGGAGGTTATGCCGGTGCGCGACGGTCGGACCGGCGGTCGCCCGGACGTGCTGCTCCGCCGTACCGGGCGACGCACGTCCTTACCCTCGCCGTCCCTGCATATTCACTCTGAATACTTCTGTCTCGGTGCCGCACGCGAAACGTTTCGGAGGGTGTCTCGGTCCATCCGTACTGTGCTCGGTCTGGGCGGTGTGCTTGCATGACCGAGCCGTTATCGACGGAGGGACGATCAATGTTGAGTACGTCCAGCGGCCAGACGCCGCAATCGAGTTCGAGTTCACTCACCGACACGACGACGATCCGGACCCGGGTCGAGGTGCCGGTCCTGAAGACCGACGGTTCCTGGCGGACCGCCGAGATGATCAGTTTCAGCGGGCTCGCGGACGGCCGGGAACACATCGCCGTCGTGTTCCCGTCCGAGAGTTCCGCGCCGCTCGTGCGGGTCCATTCGGAATGCCTGACGGGCGATGTGTTCGGTTCCGCGCGCTGCGACTGCGGCCCACAACTCACCGAAGGTGTGGACCAGTTCGCGGAGAAGGGCGGGATCCTGCTGTATCTCCGCCAGGAGGGCCGCGGTATCGGGCTGTACAACAAACTCGACGCCTACCGTCTCCAGGACGAGGGCCTGGACACGTTCGCGGCGAACCGGGAACTGAACTTCTCGGACGACATGCGCGACTACCGGGTCGCCGCGCAGATGCTGGACGCGCTCGGGGTGTCGACGATCCGGCTGCGCACCAACAACCCGGACAAGGTGAAGCAGTTGGAGAGCTACGGCATCACCGTGGCGGAGGTCATTCCCACCGGCATCCATCTCAACGAGCGCAATGAGAACTATCTGCGGGTGAAGGCCGAGTGGAGCGGGCACACCATCGAGTTCGCGGGAGAGTCACTGTGATCCAGCACCGTGGTCCCATCAGCGGTATCGCCGCCTGGGGGGACGAGTACGTGGCCACGGCCGGCTACGACAACCAGGTCATCTGCTGGGACCAGCGCACGGGCCGCGCGGTGTCCCGCTCGTTCCACGACCACCTGGCCAACCAGTGCCAGTTCGCGCCGGACGGCCGGCATCTGCTGACCTCGTCCAGCGACTACACCGCCCGCCTGTGGACCGTACCGGACCTGCGGCTCGTCGCGGTCCTCGGGGACCAGCGGGACGACGTGGAGATGTCGGTCTTCCACCCGTCGAAGGAGCTCGTGGCGACGGCGTCGCGGGACCACCGGGTGCGGGTGTACGACTTCGGCGGCCGGCTGCTGCACCGTTTCGAGGGGCACACCGCGGATGTCATATCCGTCGAATGGGCGCGCGGCGTCGACGAGTTGATCTCGTCCAGCGACGACGGCACGATCAAGCGCTGGTCGCTGGAGAGCGGCGGCATGATCGACGACCTGGACATGGACGGGGTGGAGACGGACACCATCGCCATCTCCTCCTCGGGGACGATCTTCGCGGGCAACGACGAGGGGCAGATCATCGTCGTGGCGGACGGCGAGACGGTCACGGTGCCCGCGCACGACGCGGGGATCAAGCGCCTCGTCCTCGATGACACGCGTCACCTCCTGGTGAGCCTGTCGTACGACCGCACGATGCGGCTGTGGGACGTGTCGTCGGGCTCCCCCGAGGCCCTGGACACGGCCGACCTGCCGCCGGACGTGTGGCCGCGTTCCTGCGCGTTCGCGGGCGGCACCCGGCTGGTGTTCGCGACGTTCGGCGCGACGTACCGGGGCTACGACTACCAGGCGCGCGCCTGGGACACGGCGGCGGTCGCGCCGACCGGTGGCGTCAACGCGGTCCTGCCCGAGCACGGCGGCTCGATACTGACCGTCGGTGACGCGGGCATCGTGCGCCGCGGCGGCGAGCCGGTCGCGGAGACCGGGAGCCTGTGCAACTTCCTCACCCCGCTGGGTCCGCTGGTCCTGTCGGGCGGTCAGCTCGGCAAGGTCTTCGACGCGCTGACGGGCCGTGAGCTGTACCAGCACCGCTCGCCGCTGAACTGCGGGGTGGCCTTCGAGCGCGACGGCGAGCAGTACGCGGTGCTCGGGGCCTACACCGGTGAGGGTCTGCTGCTGAAGCTGACCGGGGACACCGCCGTGCATGTGCGGGACCTGGAGCTGAACGTCAACGCGGTCAAGGACGTCGCCGTCTCCGGCGACTTCCTGTTCTCGGTGGCCGCGGACGCCTCCGCGACCTGGTACCGGCTGAGCACGCTGGAGAAGGTCGCGACCGTCGAGGACGCCCACGACAAGATCGCCAACGGCTGCACGGGCCTCGCCGACGGCTGGTTCGCGAGCATCAGCCGCGACCTGAAGCTGCGGATCTGGAGCCCCGAGCGGACCGCCGAGGTCGTGGACACCCCGCACACGCACTCGGTGAAGTGCGTCGCCGCCGACACCGACGGCCGCCTGATCGCGACCGGCAGCTACGACGGCCACATCGCCGTCTACGACCGGGCCGACGCCCGCTGGACGGTCGTCGACCGCCCCACCACCTCGGGCATCTCCTCCCTCGCCTACGACGCGGGCCGCAAGGTCTTCGTCGCGGGTTCGTACGACGGTCAGGTCTACACGGTCGCCGGCTGACCCACCCTCGGGACCGGGGCCGTGCCGCACCTCCGCCGCGCCCCTTCCGTCCGGCCTCCTCGCGTCACCCCCAGCGAAGCGCCTCCTCTCAGCGACGCGCCGCACGTGTGCGCACGGCCCCTTCCCGTTCCCGGCCCCACCCGTGCCCCCATTTACACGACAGGACGTCATCACCCATGCCCAGCCACCGGATAGCCGCCCGCTACACCCTCACCCCCGCGTCCGCCCCGCCGCTCGACGAGTCGGCGTACGCGGACGTGCTGCGCACCGACTTCCAGGACCACTACGCGCACGGCCGTGACGTGTGGACCGCCGAGCACGCCATGCGGGAGGCGCCCCGGCTGCTCCTGGCGGCGCTCGGCGACCGCACCGACGCGCCGCACGTCCTCGACGTCGGCACCGGGCACGGCCGGGACGCCGCGATCCTCGCCGACGCGGGCTGCCGGGTCACCGGCATCGACCTCGTGGAGTCCCCCGAGTGGGCCCAGCTGAGCGCCCGTACCGACGGGCGGGCGCGGTTCGAGGCGTGCTCGCTGGACGACCTCGCGGGCCCGGCGCTCTACGACGCCGTCCTGGACAACGGCTGCCTGCACCACCAGCACCCCGACGGCTACAGCCGCTATCTGGACCGGGTCTGTGAACTCCTGCTGCCGGGCGGCCTGTTCACGATCTCGGTGTTCGAGTCGGCCGACGGCCCGGGGCGTCTGTTCACCAACGACGCGAGCCGTCTGTACCGGGAGTTCACGGAGGAGGAGCTGACGGGCCTGGTCCTCGGGCACGGCTTCACCCCCGTCGACGTCCTGTCGGTGCCCCGGGGCACGGCCGGCCTGCACTACCTGGTGGGCATCTACCGCACGGCCTTCGAGGACCGGTGAGCCGGGTCCGTACCACCGCAGCCCTGCTGGCCGCGCTCCTGCTGGCCACCGCCTCCCCGGCCGCCGCCCGGCCCGCGGACGACGGCTGGGCCGGCACCTGGGGCACCGCGCCCGCGCCGGCCGCGCCGGACGGGATCTCCCGGACGGGGTTCGCCGACCGCACCGTACGGATGACCGCGCACACCTCGGTCGGCGGCAGCGAGGTCCGCCTGCGGCTGTCCAACGCGTACGGGACGAGCCCGCTGGTCCTCGGCCGGGTCACGGTGGGGCTGGCCGAGTCGTCCGGGTCGGCCGCGGCCGTGCCCGGCACGCTGCGCGCGGTGACGTTCGGCGGCGCGGCGGGCACGCGCGTCGCGGCGGGGGCGCAGACGGTGAGCGACCCGCTGCCCTACGACGTGCCGGCGGGCGCCGATCTGCTGGTGAGCGTGTACCTGCCCGAGCCGACCGGGCCGGCGACCTGGCACTGGCTCGCCCAGCAGACCGCCCACGTCTCCGAGCCCGGCGACCACACGGGCGCCGCACTGCCCGCGGCCTTCACCCGCGCGGAGACCTCCTGGTTCTTCCTGACCGGCGTCGATGTGCGCGGCGCCGGTGCTCGTGGCACCGTCGTCGCGCTCGGCGACTCGCAGACCGACGGCTCCGGCTCCACCCTCGACGGCAACGGCCGCTGGACGGACGCCTTCGCCCGCCGGCTCGCCGCCGACCCCGCGACGCGCGGCACCGGCGTCCTCAACAAGGGCATCGGCGGCAACCGGGTCCTGCGCGACGGCACCGAGACGGAGCGCCCGCAGCGCGGGACGCGGGCGCTCGGGCGGCTCGACCGGGACGTCCTGGACCAGTCCGGGGTGTGCGCCGCCGTCCTCTACGAGGGCATCAACGACCTCCAGCTCGCGCCGTTCGCGAGCGCCGAGGAGGTGCTCACCGGGCTGCGCACGCTCGCCGGGCGGCTGCGCGAACGGGGCGTCACCGTCGTCGTGGGCACCCTCACGCCGTTCAAGGACTCGCCGTTCTGGACGGCGGACGCCGAGGCGCGGCGGGCCGCCGTCAACGCCGTGCTGCGCACCGCCCCGGAGTTCGACGCGGTGGCCGACTTCGACGCGGCCGTCCGTGATCCGGCCGATCCCGCGCGGGTGCGCGGGGAGTTCGACTCCGGGGACCACATCCACCTCAACGACGCCGGCTACCGCGCCCTGGCCGGCGCGGTGCCCGTGCCGGCGCTGACCGACTGTGCCCTCCAGGGGAGGAACCGATGACCGACGCCCCCGTGCTGGCCAACCCCAACACCCTCTCCGACCGGGCGGCCATGGGGCTGCCCGACGTCCACGTCGCGCGGACCGGCGGCTGGCCGCTGCGCGAGCACCGCGACCTGCTCGCCGTACCCGCCGAGGCGCTCGTCGCCGTCGCGGAGGATCCCGGGCAGTCGTTCGCGCGCCGGTACGCGGCGGGCACCGTCCTCGGGCTGATCGGGGACCCCCGGATCCGGCCCGACGACCCGCCGATGGCGGACGTCCCCGCCGCGCGGGTCCGGCTCGGCCTGGACCCGGACGACGCCGGGCAGGTCACCGCGCGCTGGCGGCACGCGGGGGTGATCGAGGAGTGGATCGTGAAGGAGTGCCCGGCGTACGAGGTCGAGGTGCCCGCGTTCCGGATCGCCCTGCACCCGGTCACCAACACCGAGTACCGGCGGTTTTTGGAGGACACCGGCGCCACCGGGCTGCCGACGTCGTGGCGGTTCGGCGTCCACCCCGACGGGCTGGGCAACCATCCGGTGTGGACGGTGTCGCCCGAGGCCGCCGACGCGTACGCGGCGTGGCTGTCGGTGCGCACCGGCCGTGCCTTCCGGCTGCCGACCGAGGCGGAGTGGGAGTACGCGGCCGCCGGGCCCGCGGGGCGGGAGTTCCCGTGGGGTGAGGCGTTCGAGCCGGGCCTGGCCAACACGGTCGAGTCGGGGCCGCTGACCACGACGCCGATCGGCGTGTACCCGGGCGGGCGTTCGCCGTTCGGGGTGCACGACATGGCGGGCAACGTCGAGGAGTACACGGCCGACGACTACCGCCCCTACCCGGGCGGCAGCTTCGTCGGCGACGACCTCGCCGTCACCCGGGGCGCCTACCGGATCGCGCGCGGTGGCAGCTTCACCCGCTTCGGCGACCTGGCCCGCACCCGCCGCCGGCACGGCTGGTACGAGCGGGACATCTACGCCATGGGCTTCCGCCTCGCGGAGACGCCGTGAGCGCCGGGACCTACGAGGCCGCGATGCGCCGCGCGGTCGAGCTGGCCGCGACGGCGCTGGGCGCGACCAGCCCGAACCCGGCGGTCGGCTGCGTGATCCTCGGCGCGGACGGCACGGTCGTGGGCGAGGGCTTCCATCCCGGCGCCGGGCAGCCGCACGCGGAGGTCGGGGCGCTGGCCGCCGCCGGGGAGCGGGCGCGGGGCGGGACCGCGGTGGTCACCCTGGAGCCGTGCGCGCACACCGGGCGCACCGGTCCGTGCGCCGAGGCCCTGCTGCTGGCCGGGGTCGCCCGGGTCGTGTACGCGGTCCCGGATCCCGACCCGGCCGCGGCCGGGGGTGCCGAGCGGCTGCGGGCGGCCGGTGTGGAGGTGATCGGCGGGGTGCTGCGGGCCGAGGCCGAGCGCGGCAACGAGCTGTGGCTGACCGCCGTACGCCTCAAGAGGCCGTGTGTGACCTGGAAGTTCGGGTCCACTCTGGACGGGCGGACGGCGGCTCCCGACGGGACCTCGCGGTGGATCACCGGGGCGGAGTCCCGGAGGGACGCGCACACGCTGCGGGCGGTGCACGACGCGGTGCTGGTCGGTTCGGGGACACTGCGCGCCGACGATCCGCACCTGGGTCTGCGACACGGGGTGGCGGGCCGGCCGCCGCTGCGGGTCGTCCTCGACCGGGAGGGCCGCCTCCCGCCGGGCGCGCGGGTCCTGGACGACGCGGCGCCGACCCTGGTGGTGACGGGCCCGCACGTGCCGGGGCCCGCGGTCGACGGGCGGCACGAGGTGCTGCGGGTGCCGGTCGTCGACGGGGCGCTGGACGTCGGTGTCCTGCTCGACGCCCTGTGGGCGAGGGACGTGCGGTCCGTGCTGCTGGAGGGCGGCGCCCGCCTCGCCGCGTCGTTCGCCGCGCGCGGACTCCTGGACCGGGTCGTCGCGTACGTCGCCCCGCTCCTGCTCGGCGGCGGCGCCCGGCCCGTCCTCGACGACATCGGTGCCCCCACCCTGGCGGCGGGCCTGCGGCTGCGGCTCGGCGAGGTGACCCGCCTCGGCGACGACGTACGGCTGCTGCTGCGCGCGGCCGACCTGCCCGGCGGCGAGGAGGGCGCGCGGTGAGCCCGCGGATCGCCGTGATCTACCACAGCCGGCGCGGGACGGTCCGGACGCTGGCGGAGCTGGCGGCGCAGGGCGCGCGGGAGGCGGGCGCCGAGGTGCGGCTCCTGCGCGTCCCCGAGGAGACCGGGGAGACGGCGGACCCCGGCTGGCCGGAGGAGGTGGCCGAACCGGAGGACGTCCTGCGGGCCGAGGGCCTGGTGCTGGCGGCGCCGACGTACTACGGGACGGTGTCCTCGCCCTTCAAGCGGTTCCTGGAGTCGACCTCCCCGCTGTGGGGTCAGGGCCTGCTCGCCGACCGGGTCGCCACCTGCGTGACCGTCTCCACGCAGCGCCACGGAGGCCGGGAGGCGACCCTGACCTCGCTGCACCACACCCTGTGCCACTGGGGCTGCTGGGTCGCCGGCTCCGACCCGGCCGACCCGGCGACCCTGGCGGCGGGCGGCACGCCGTACGGGCTGGCCGCCGACAACAGCCAGGGCCGGCCGTCCGCCCCCGAGCAGGAGGCGGCGCGGGCCCTGGGGCGCCGCCTGGCGGATCTCACGGCACGTGCGCATCCCCGCCGGGGGCCGGTGGGCGCCCGCATCCCGCCGCGCCGCTCCGTCCTGCCCACGCCCCCGGAACTCCAGGACCCGGCACAGCGGCGTCCCGTGCGGCTGGTCGTCGTCCACCACGGGGAGGATGCCGCGACCCGGATCCTCGCCCAGGAGGCGGCGGCCGCCGCGCGGGTGCTGGGGGCCGAGGTGCGGTTGCGGCGGGTCGGGTCGGGCGGCCTGGGGCGGGACGCGGTCTGGCTGGGGCCGCGTGCCGTGCCCGCCGCGGCCGAGGACGTCGTCTGGGCGGACGCCGCGTTGTTCGGGGCGCCCGTCCGGCTCGGCGCGCTGGCCGCGCCGCTGCTGGAGTTCGTGCAGAGCCTGGAGCCCGCGGACGGTGACCGGGGGCCCCTGTGGGGCAAGCCGGCCGGGGGTTTCGCGATCACCCCGGCGCGGCACGCGGGCGCCGAGACGTCCCTCCTGGACCTCGGCCACATGCTGCTGCACACGGGCGCCCTGCTGGTCCCGCCCGGCTACACGGACCCGGCGGTCGAGGCGGCGGGCGGCAACCCGTACGGCACCTCGTGCTCACGCGCCCCCGACGGTCTGCCCACCGCGCAGGCCAGGGCCGCCGCCGCGCACCAGGGCCGCCGTACCGCCTTCGCGGGCGACCTCCTGCGCCGCGCCCCGCAGCCGGCCGCACCGACCCCCGTCCCACCCGGCCCCGCCGGGCCGCCGACATCGATTGGAAGCGCGGTATGAGTGTGAGCGTGCAGCAGTACGACGGCATCGGCGAGACCTACGAGGGGTTCAAGTCGCTGCCGATGGCCCGGTGGGCGGAGTGCCCGAGCTTCCTGTCGATGCTGGGGGACGTGCGGGGGAAGTCGGTCCTCGACCTCGCCTGCGGTACGGGGTTCTACAGCCGGCGGATCAAGCGGCTGGGGGCGGCGCGGGTGCTGGGCGCGGACGTGTCCCCGGCGATGGTGGAGGCGGCCCGGGCGATCGAGGAGCGGGCTCCGCTGGGGGTGCGGTACACGGTCGCGGACGTGACGCGGCTGCCGGTGCCCGAGCGGCCGTTCGACGTGGCGAGCGCGGTGTATCTCCTCAACTACGCGGAGGACGCGGCGGAGATGGAGGCGATGTGCCGGTCGGTGCGGCGCAGCCTCGCACCCGGTGCCCGGTTCTGTGTGCTGACGCAGGCGCCGGAGTACCGCTTCGAGGGTCCGTCGACGGCGAAGTACGGGTTCACGTACGAGCCTGTCGCCACGTCGCCGATCGGGCCGCGGGTGCGGATCGTCGCCGGGCTGGAGCCGCCGGTCGAGTTCGAGACGTCGTACCCGCGCCGTGAGGTGTTCGAAGAAAGCCTGGTGCGGGCGGGGTTCGCGGACGTGACGTGGGTGGCGCTGCACGTGTCCCCGGAGGGGCTGCGGGAGCACGGCGCGGAGTTCTGGGCGGACTTCCTGGCCAACCCTCCGCTGGTCATGCTGCACTGCACGGCCGTCTGACGGGACGCGTCACGAGAGCCTCGCCCGGTTTGCCGTACCGGGCGAGGCTCTCTGCGTGCCGCCGGGGTGTCCGGCGACGGCGGGCGCGGACGGGGGAACGGACACGCGCGCCGTACGCCGGGGCGGTCCCCGGCGGCACGTCCCGGCCGGGCTGCGACCCGGCCGGGATCCTGTGTCACCCGGCGGTGGCCGGGGCCCGCAGGCGGCGGGCGAGGAGCAGGCCGAACAGGGCGAGCAGGGCGGTGAGGCCGAACAGGGAGCCGAGGGCGACCCGGGTGCCGGCGTCGTAGTGCTCGCTGATGGCGAGGGCCGCGCCGCCGAGACCCGCGATGACGCCGGTGGCGAGGGTCTGCGCGAGCTGGAGGGCCCCGCTCAGCTCGCCCTGGCGCTCGGCCGGGGTCTGTTCCATCGTGTCGGTGGTGGAGGCGTTGAACGCCACGCCCATGCCGATACCGCCGATCGCCCAGCCCAGGACCGCGATCCAGCCCGGGACGGCGTCGGTGAGGATCGCCAGGGTGATCACGCCGACGCCGGCCAGCAGGACGGCGAAGCCGAGGGCGACGCTGGTGGCCCGCCCGCCGGGGGTGGCGTCCCGTTTGGCCTGCCAGGCCGAGCCGAGCACCCAGGTGATGGCGCCCGCGGACAGCCCGAGCCCCGCCTCCCAGGCGCTCTGTCCCCGCAGTTCCTGGAGGCCCAGCGGGAGGTACGCCTCGCTGCCGAAGTACACCCCGCACAGCAGCCCGCGGATGACGACGCCGGCGCCGAGGCCGGGGCGTGCGGTGAGGGTGCCTTCGGGGGTGACGCGGCGCAGGGCGGGCAGGGCGATGGCGCAGCCGGCGACCGCGAGGACGCCGAGCAGGACCAGGTTCTCCAGCAGGAGGGCCTGGAGCAGGATGCCGGTGCCGACGGTCAGCAGGACGGAGTTGGCCAGGGGGCCCTTCCACCAAGGGTCGGCGGGGGTCGCCGTGCGGTCGGCCCGCGGGCGTTCCAGGCGGCGCAGCGCGGGCAGGCTGAGGAACGCGGCGACGGCCACGATCGGCAGCATGAGCAGGAACACCGCGCGCCAGGTGGTGCTGTCGGCGAGGGTGCCCGCGAGGACCGGGCCGACCAGGGAGGGGATCGTCCAGGCCGAGGAGAGCAGGGCGAACATGCGGGCCCGCAGATGCTCCGGGTAGGCGAGGCCGATCACCGTGTAGGCCATGGCCATGACGGCTCCGACGCCGAGGCCCTGGAGGAAGCGCCCGGCCAGGAACAGGGGCCAGGAGCCCGCGACGCCGGCCAGGGCGCAGCCGAGGGCGAACACGGTCATGCCGATGGCGGCGGGGGCCCACGGTCCGTGCAGGTCGGCGGTGCGGCCGGCGAGGACGGTGCCGATGATGTTGGCGAGCATCAGCGCGGACAGGCCCCAGCCGTAGGCGCCGAGGCCGTCGAGGTCGCGGGCGATGTCGGGCAGGACCGTGGCGACGCCGAGGGATTCGAAGGCGACCATGCCCACGGACAGGATGACGCCGAGGCTGAGTGCCCGGTAGGGGCCGGAGAAGACGCTCTCCGCCCGGTTCGGCGTGTCCTTCGGCTCGGGCGCGGGTCCGCCGATGCCTTCTGGTAACTCGTCGACATGCTGGGACATGACGTCACCTCGTGTGAGAGAATTACTTTCCGATGCGGAACGGAATCATAAACGTAAGGGATCGCCGGTGAACACACCACAGGGCGCGGACAGCTCCGCCGCACTCACGGCACAGCGTTCGAGAGGCCGCCCGCGCGACGAGCGCATCGACACCGCCGTCCGGAAAGCGGTGATGGAGATCCTCAACGAGGTCGGCTACGGCCGGCTGACCATGGAGGCGGTCGCCGCCCGGGCCGGGACGACCAAGCCGACGCTGCGCCGGCGCTGGCGCTCCCGGCAGCATCTGGTGGTCAGCGCGCTCGTGCAGACGATGGGGTCCTCCCCCACACCCGACACGGGCTGCACGCACTGCGACCTGATCGTCGGCATCCGCACCCTGAGCCACGCCTTCACCACCACGATCGGGCGCCGGGCGCTGCCCGCGCTGATCGCGGACCTCGCCGACGACCCGGAGCTGGAGTCGGAGTTCCTCGGCGAGCTGTTCCATCCGCGCCGGGCCGCCACCGCGGCCGCCCTGCGCCGGGGCATCAGGCGCGGCGACATCCGGGCCGACGCCGACATCGACCTGCTGCTCGACATGCTGGCCTCCACCGCCTACTACCGGGTGCTGTTCGGCCACCTGCCGCTCACCCCGACCCTCGCCGAGGACGTGGTGGAGGTCGTCCTCAAGGGGGTGGCCACCCCGCAGTGGCACGTCAGCCACGGGAGCGTCCACACCCTGTGAGGCGGGGGCACGCGGGGCTCGGGAGCCGCCGCACGTTCGCAAGGCAACGGGACGAGAAAGGGATTCGTGTGCTCAGCCGCGACTGTGAGATGTCCGATGTGCAGAAGACCCTGGCCTCCGCCGCGTCCGGCGCGGGGGCCAGTCTGCTGATCGAAGGGGGGATCGGGTCCGGGAAGTCGTACCTGCTGCGGGCCGCGGTCAGGACCGCCCGCGCCCACGGGTTCGAGTCGATACCCGTGCGGGCCCGTTCCTCCTCCTGCGTGGTGCACGACGTGCTGTGCCACCTGGACCCCGCAGCGGGGTCGGACGCCGGGAACGCCGAGGAGACGGAGGCCCGTTTCGAACGGTTCGCGTTCTCGTTCGGCCGACGAGGGCCGCTGCTGCTCGCGGTGGACGACCTGCACTGGGCCGACCCGCGCTCGCTCCAGTGGCTCGACCGGCTGACGGCCCGCCTCGAAGGGCTGCCCGTCGCCCTGATCGCCACGCTCACCCCGGGGCTGGCCGCGCCCCAGGAGGAGTCCGCGAAGGAGGGTCTGGGCACGCTCGCGCGGGTCGTCTCCGACTTCCACCAGCGCACCGTGCTGTCCGGCCTCGACCCGGACGCGGTGGGCTATCTGCTGACCTCGTGCTTCGACCGCCCCGTGACGGAGGCCGTGGTGCACGCCTGCCACCGGGCGACCGGCGGCAACCCGCTCCTGGTCCACGCCCTGCTGCGCGAGCTGCGCCGGGCCGGCACCGGCCGCGAACCCAGCGCCGAGCAGATCGCCGTCCTCGGCTCGGTGGACGTCGCCGAGACCGTCGTCGCCCGGTTCGAGGAGCGCTCCCCCGGGATCGGCCGGGTCCTGGACGCGATCGCCGTCACCGGCCGTACCGCGACGCCCGCCCTGGTCGCGTCCCTCGTCGGGATCCCCGTCGCCGAGGCCGCCGACATGCTGCACGTCCTGACCCGCTGCGGCGTCCTGCACGGCGGGCCCGAGGGCGGGGTCTTCGCCCAGTCGCTGGTGCGCACCTCCCTGCTGGCCGCGCTGCCGCCGAGCGAGCAGGTCCGGCTGCACGCGGCGGCGGCCCGCGCCCTGCACTCCCTGGGCGCCCCCGCGCACGAGGTCGTCCACCACCTGCGCCGCGCCCCCCGCATCGGCGAACGCTGGGCGTACACGCTGCTGTTCGACTCCGCCCGCGCCGCGCTGGCCCGCAACGACGTGGCCGAGGCGCGCGTCCTTCAGGAGCGGTGCGCGCTGGAGGACGGGCCCGGCGACCCGGCCGACCTGCTGCGGCGCCTGGGCCGGGTCGAGCTCGTCGCCGACGCGCCCGCCGTCGCGGCCGGCCGGCTGCGCGCGCTGGCCGGTCCCGAGGCCGGGGATGCCGGAGACGACACGGCCGCCGTCTCCCTCGTCGACCTCGCCCTGGCCACCACCCTCGCCGGGGACCTCACCGGCGCCCGGCACGTGCTGCGCACCGGGCTCGCCGCCCGCGGCCCCCTGGACCCCGCCAGTGAGCCGCTCGCCGGGGCCTACGCGGTCCTCGGGGTGCTCGCCCTGTTCGGCGGCGAGGAGCGGCCGGCCCCGCCCCTGCTGCCCGCCCCCGTCGCCGCCCGCACGCCGTGGGTGCGCTGCGCCCAGACGACGCTGGCCGCGCTCCACGCCCGGCAGTACGGCGGGCAGCGCGAGGAGGTCGTCCGGCACGCCCGCGCGGGGCTCGCCGAACCCTTCGGCCCGGCCGAGCTGCCCACCGTCCCGCTGCGGCTGCTGCTCACCCAGGTGCTGTGCGGCGCCGGGGAGCACGACGAGGCGATCGCCGTGTGCCGCGCGCTCGCCGCCACCGCCCGCGAGGAGGGCGCCCACACCATGGCCGCGCTCGCCGAGACCGCGCTCGCCGCCTGCTGCCACCGGGCGGGACGGCTGCGCGAGGCGGTGCGCGCCGCCCGTACCGCCCTCACCGACGGGCCCGCCGAACCCTGGCTCGGCAGCGCCCTGGCCCGCTGCCGGCTCGGCGGGATCCTCGTGCACACCGGCGACCTCGCCGGGGCCCGCCGGCTGCTCCTCGACGACCACGCCCTGGCCGGGCTGCCCGACAGCGCCCTGCCCGGGCTGCTGCTGCACCGCGGGCAGCTGCACGCGGCGCTCGGCCACCGGCAGGCCGCCCTCGCCGACCTGGAGGAGTGCGGACGTTCCCTGCGCGGCGCCTACCAGCACGACCACGTCCCCTGGCGGGGCGCCGCCGCGATCCTGCACGCCGAGGCGGGCGACCTCACGACCGCCGACCGCCTCGCCCGCGAGGAGCTGGAGGCGGCCCGCGCCTGGGGCGCCCCGCACACCGTCGCCGCCGCCCTGCGCACCCTCGCCCAGGTCACCCGCAGCGGACAGCAGCTCGCCCTGCTGTACGAGGCGGCCGACCTGCTCCGGGGTTCCGGGGCCCGCCTGGAGCGCGCCCTCGTGCTGCGGGGCCTGGGCCACGAGTTACGCAGGCTCCACAAGGTCCGTGACGCCCGCGAGCAGCTGCGCGCGGCCCTCGCCCTGGCCGAGGAGTGCGGGGACCGCAGCCTGGTCGACGCGCTGCGCGAGGACCTCGCCTCGGCGGGCGCCCGGCTGCGGCGCGGCACGGAGACCGGCCTCGACGCCCTCACCCCGGCGGAGTACCGCACGGCCCTGCTGGCCGCCGAGGGCCTGACGAACCGTGAGATAGCCGACCGGGCCTACGTCACGCGGCGCACCGTCGAACTGCACCTCAGCCGCGTCTACCGCAAGCTGTCGGTCTCCGGGCGCAGCGACCTGCCCGGTGTCTTCGGCGGCGCACCCCGCCTGCTGGCCCTGCGGCCGGCGTCGTGACCGTGGCTCCGTCCGGCGGTCAGCGCGGCGTCGCGGGCGGGGTCAGGAAGGCCAGCACCAGGTCGACGCTCTGCCCGGTCACGTCCGGCGTGACCGGGCCGTGCCCGAACAGGGCCCGGTAGTAGAGCGGGGCGGCGAGGGCGTCCAGCACGAATTCCATGTCGAAGTCGGGGCGGATGTCGCCCCGCTCCGCGGCTGTCCGCAGCCGGCGTGCGGTGGAGGCGCGGCGCGGCTGGAACACGGAGTCGAGGAACTCGCGGCGCAGTTCGGGGTGGCCGGCGAGGTCGGCGACCAGGGCGGGCAGCACGCGGCTCAGGGTCGTCGAGGTGAAGGCGGCGCCGAGGGTGCCGATCCCGGTGAGGAGGTCGGCCCGCAGGTCGCCGGTGTCGGGGGTGGGCTCCTGGCCCAGCGCCGAGGCGACCGCCTCCGCGACGAGGTGCTGTTTCGAGGGCCAGCGCCGGTAGATCGCGGGCCGGTAGACGCCCACCCGGGAGGCGACCTGGCTGATCGTGATCGCCGCGTACCCGGTCTCCTCCAGCAGGTCGAGGGTGGCGCTCAGCACGGCCCGGTCGATCTCCGGGTCCTTCTTGCGGCCCGCCGTGCGGGGTGTGGGGCTGGGGGACACGGGGCTTGCCTTCCGGTGATGCGCGGGGCGGACCGGTCCGCCCCGCCTGTCCCGGGCGGACCGCCCCGCCAAAATGATTCAGTACGACTTGTATCGTAATCCCGTTGCCGATGATCCTCCGCAGACGGGACCCGTGACATGCCTCTCGAATCGCCCTCCGCCACCCGTGAGACCGACAGCGCGGGCGCACCCCGCTCGCCGTCCCTGGGCAAGCCGTTACTCCTCGCCGCCCTCATCCTGCTCGCCCTCAACCTGCGCTCCCCCATCACCTCGATCGCTCCGCTGCTCAACCCCCTCCAGGCCGACCTGCACCTCAGCGAGACGACGGTCGGGGTCCTCACCTCGCTGCCGGTGCTGTGTCTGGGCCTGTTCGCGTTCGTCGCCCCCGGGCTCGGCCGCCGCTGGTCCCTGCGCACGCTGCTCACGCTGTCCCTGGTCGTGCTGACCGTCGGCGCGATCGTGCGCGGCGGGACCTCGCCCGTCGCGCTGTTCGCCGGGACCGTGCTCGTCGCCGCGCCCATCGGCATCGCCAACGTCCTCATACCCGGCCTCATCAAACGCCGCTTCCCGCACTCCGTGCCGCGGGTCTCCGCCTTCTACTCCAGCGCCCTCACCTTCGGGGCGGCGGCCGGTCCCGCGGTGGCGGTGCCGCTGGCCGACGCGACCGGGTCGTCCTGGCGGACGCCGCTGTTCGTCCTCGTCGTGCCGCTCTCCGTGGTGACGGCCGTGGTCGTGCTGCTCGCCCTGCGCAAGGAGCCGCCCGCAGCGCCGCCCGCCCAGCCCGCGCCGGCCACCGGTGCCGGGCGCCCCTCGGGGCTGTGGCGCAGCGCGCTCGCCTGGCAGGTGACCGTGTTCTTCGGGGTGCAGGCGCTCCTGTCGTACACCGTCTTCGGCTGGCTGCCGACCATCTGGCAGGACCACGGGCTGAGCGCCACCTCCGCCGGGCTCGCGCTGTCGCTGTGCAACGCGGTGGGGGTGGTGGGCGCGTGGATCCTGGCCGCCGCCGGTAAGCGGCTGCCCGACCAGCGTCCTGCGGGGGTGACGGTCGCCTGTCTGACCGCGTGCGGGCTCCTGGGCGTCGTCCTCGGCCCCCGGGCCCTGCTGTGGCCGTCCGTCGCCGTCCTCGGTCTCGGTCTCGGCGCCGGGTTCGCGCTCGCCCTCAGCCTCTTCGCGCTGCGCTCCCCCGACGCGCCGACCACCGCCGCGCTCTCGGCGATGGGCCAGGGCATCGGCTACCTGATCGGCGTCCTCGGCCCGCTGGGCGCGGGCGCCCTGCACGACGTCACCGACACCTGGACCTGGCCCCTGACCGTCCTGCTGCTGGCCTGCGCCGTCCAGGTCACGGTCGCTCTCGCGGCGGGGAAGGCGCGCACGGTCGACGCGGTGACACGCTGAGGAACGGCCGCGTGGACGGCGGTCTCAGGAGCCGTCCACGCGGCCTCGGCCGGTCAGGCCGGGTCGATGCGCTGGACGCCGCCCGCGAGGTCGAGGACGTACAGTTCGCCGTCGCCGCGCTGGACGAACGACACGACGCTGCCGCCGTCGACGCCGAGGGTGTCGACCCCGGTCACCTGGCCGCCCGCCAGCCGCAGGGTGCGTACGGTGCCGTCGCAGAAGTCGCTGAACACGTACTGGCCCTGGAGGGCCGGGATCGCCTTGCCCCGGTAGACGTAGCCGCCGGTGACCGAGCAGCCGCCTCCGGTGCGGCCGTACTCGTGGATCGGCCGGACGTGGTTCGCGGGCTCGACGCCGCCCCGGAAGGGGTGGTTGCCCTCCATCTGGGACCAGCCGTAGTTCTCGCCGCCCCGGCTGCTCGCGGACGCCCAGTCGATCTCCTCCCAGGCGTTCTGGCCGACGTCCGCGATCAGCACGTCCTTGGTGGCCTTGTCGAAGGAGAACCGCCAGGGGTTGCGCAGCCCGTACGACCAGATCTCGCCCCTGGCGCCGGGGGTGTTGACGAAGGGGTTGTCGCGCGGGATCGCGTACGGCTTCGCGCCCTTCGGGTCGATCCGCAGGAGCTTGCCGAGCAGGGTGTTCAGCTTCTGCCCGTTGCCCTGCGGGTCGCCGGCCGAGCCGCCGTCGCCGAGCGCGATGTACAGGTAGCCGTCGGGGCCGAACGCGATGTCGCCGCCGTTGTGGTTCGCGAAGGGCTGGGTCTGGGTGAGGACGGTGCGCCGGGTGCTCGGCTGGATCCTGCCGTCCTGTACGCCGAACTCGTCGATGGTGCTGGTGCCCTGGCGGTTGGTGTACGAGATGTAGAAGTGCGTGAAGTCGTTGTCGAACGCGATGCCCAGCAGGCCGCGTTCGCCGTCGGTGGTGGTGTCGCCGGAGATGTCGAGGACGGGGGCGCCGAGGCCGCTGTCGGTCAACACCCGTACTTTTCCGGCGCGTTCGGCGATCCAGACGGTGCCGCCGGGACCGGCGGTGCCCGCGACCGGGCTCTGGGCCGTGGCCACCGTCGTGAGCACGACCTGCGGCGCCTCGCGTTCGCCGGCGGACGCCGTGGTCAGGGCGAGGGAGGCGACGAGGCCCAGGGTGCCGATGATCGCCGAGCTTCTGGTGGGAACTTTCACCGTGATCCTCCTGGAGGCGGCGCACGGGGGAGGTCACCCGGGGGGAGAGTGAAGCGGGTGCCGTCCGCGCCGGTACGCAACCTGAGTGGGGGGTGTGCGCTACTGGCCACGGATGAGGCTACCGGGACTCAAGGGGCGTATGTAGAGCGGCAGTTCGGCCAACCGGTTCCGGCCCGTGTTCCCCATCGGCGGGCAGTTACTCCTCCCGTGACGCGGTCAGCCTCCGCGCCGTACCCGGGCCGCCTCACGGGCCTCGGCGAGCTTGCGCGCCTCACTGCTCTTGCGGGACGGCCGGCCGCCCTTCGTGTCCTTGGTGGTGCCGAGGCCGCGGAAGGGGGCGTTCTGGTTCTTGGGGCGCGGTCCGCCGTCCAGGGGCTTCCCGGAGGGGGCCTTCGCGCCGGTGATCCGGCTCAGCTGGGCCTCGCCCGAGCGGACATGGGTGACCTTGGCGATGATGCCGGCGTCCGTCATGACCTGGGCCGTCTCGCGGCGCTGGCCCGACAGGGCGAGGGTGACGACGGTGCCGGAGCGGCCGGCGCGGGCGGTGCGGCCCGCGCGGTGCAGGTAGTCCTTCGGGTCGGTGGCCGGGTCGACGTTGACGACGAGGTCGAGGTCGTCGACGTGCAGGCCGCGCGCGGCGACGTTCGTCGCGACCAGCACGGTGACCTCGCCGTTCTTGAACTGGGCCAGGGTCCTGGTGCGCTGCGGTTGGGCCTTGCCGCTGTGCAGGGCGGCGGCGGGCACGCCGTGGGCCCGCAGGTGCTTGGTGAGGAGGTCGACGCCGTGCTTGGTGTCCAGGAAGAGCAGGACGCGGCCGTCCCGGGCGGCGATCTCCGTGATCACCGCGTACCGGTCGGGGCCGTGCACGACCAGGACGTGGTGCTCGATCGCGGGGACCGCGCTCGACGCGGGGTCCACGGAGTGCTCGGCGGGCTCGCGCAGGTAGTCGCGCACCAGCTGGTCGACGTCCCGGTCGAGGGTGGCGGAGAACAGCATCCGCTGCCCGTCGGGGCGTACCTGGTCGAGGACTTCGGTGACCTGCGGCAGGAAGCCCAGGTCGCACATCTGGTCGGCCTCGTCCAGGACGGTGATCCGGACCCGGCCCAGCCGGCAGCCCTTGCGTTCGACGAGGTCGTGCAGCCGTCCCGGGGTGGCGACGACGATCTCGGCGCCGTCCCGCAGCTCGGCCACTTGCCGCCCCATCGACACGCCGCCGACCACGGTCGTGAGCCGCAGCCCCAGCGCCTGCGCGTACGGGGTGAGCGCCTCGCCGACCTGCTGCGCCAGCTCCCTGGTCGGCACCAGGACGAGGCCCAGCGGCTCCTTGGGCTGCGCGCGCCGGCCCGCCGTGCGGGCGAGCATCCCGAGGCCGAACGCGAGCGTCTTCCCGGAGCCCGTACGTCCCCGGCCCAGTACGTCCCGTCCCGCGAGCGCGTCCGGGAGGGCCGCCGCCTGGATGGGGAAGGGCACGGTCACCCCGCGCTCCCCGAGCACCCGCAGGATGTCGTCCGGCAGGCCGAGGTCCGCGAAGGACACGGGGGTACGTACTGCTTCGCTCACGAAAGAGCCTTCCTCCGAAGGGACCGTACCGAGGAAGGCGCGGCGGGGGCACAGCAAACGTCCGACGGTAGCACAGGGCCGGCCTACGGCCGGAACCGTACCGGCGCGCTGAACCGGGCCTTGCGGGCAGCGCGCCGGAACGTCGTGAGGACCGCCGGCCCCGCGAGCAGCACGCACACGAAGGTGGTGACCGCCCGCCCGGTGTCCCAGCCGAGGGACGTCGCGATGTCGAAGGCGAGGTAGCGCCGCCACTGCTCGGTGAAGGGGAGGCCGGGGAGGTAGGCGATGGAGCTGCCGGGGTCGAGGGAGAAGGGCCAGAAGGAGAGGTTGAGGAGGAAGCCGAAGAGGTAGCCGGAGAGCGAGCCGTACAGGGCGAGCAGCAGGATCTCGCGGCGGCCCCGGGCGCGCGGCAGGAACCCGGCGAGCATCCCGACGAACGCGCAGCCGAACATCTGGTACGGCATCCAGGGCCCGACCCCGCCGGTGAGCAGCGCGGACGCGAACAGGGACGTACAGCCGAGGACGAACCCGAACCCGGGCCCGTACACGCGCCCGGCGAGGACGAGGACGAAGAACACGGTCTCCACGCCCGCGGTCCCGGCGCCCAGCGGACGCAGCGCGGCGTTGACGGCGGACAGCACCCCGAGCATGGCGAGCGCCTTGGAGTCGATGCCGCCCTCGGCGATCTCCGACAGCACCACGCACAGGACGAGGACGAGCAGCACCCCGAAGATGAGCGGGGGCGCGTAGGCCGAGCCGAACTTGCCCGGCGCGACGACGAACGGCCAGCAGAACGCGACCAGTCCGAGGAACGCGGCGAGGCACATGACGATCCCGGCACGGCCGGTGAGCCGGATCACCGCCGGGCCGCCTCGACCTGATCGACCGTCAAGTACGGGAGCGGCGCGAGGATCTTCGCGGTCTGCGGGGCGAACACCGGTGAGGCGACGACGACTTCGGCACTCGGCCCGTCCGCGACGACCTCCCCCTCGGCCATGACGACGACACGGTCGGCGGCGCGGGCGGCGAACTCGACGTCGTGCGTGGAGATCACGACGGCCGCCCCACCCGCGGCGAGGGCGTCGGTGATGGCGGTGAGCGCGGTCTTGGCGCGGTAGTCGAGGCCCCGGGTGGGTTCGTCGAGGAGGACGACGCGGGGTGCGGCGGAGAGCTGGATCGCGAGGACGAGGGCGAGCCGCTGGCCCTCGGAGAGGTCGCGGGGGTGGGTGGCGCCGTCGATGCCGGGGGCGAGGCGGTCGAGGATGGCGCGGGCGCGCTCGCGGGTGCCCGACTCCCGGTCGGCCTGGTCGAGTTCCTGGCGCACGCTCTCCAGGTAGAGGAGGTCGGCGGGGGTCTGCGGGACGAGTCCGACGAGCCTGCGGGCCTCGGCGGACGGCAGGTCGTGCGGATCGCCTCCGTCGGCCACCCGGACGGTTCCGGCGCGGCGCGGTCCCGAGCCTTGCAGCGCCCACAGCAGGGAGGACTTCCCGGAGCCGTTGCGGCCCATCAGGGCGGTCACCTCGCCTGCGTGCAGGTCGAGGTCGACCTTGCGGACGGCGGGGGTGGACCGGTAGGTGACGGTGACGCCGCGAGCGGTGAGCAGCCGCTCGGGTTCCCCGGTCGACTCCCGTCGCGCCGGGGGGACTTCGCGGTCGGCGAGGTGGGTGCGCAGAGGTCCGGCGGCGCGGCGGGCGTCGCGGACGGACAGGGGCAGCGGGAACCAGCCCTGGGTACGGCCGAGTTCGACGATCGGGGGCGCGATGGACGTCGTGCGCAGGATGTCGGCCGGGGCGCCGAGGTGGGCGCGGCCGTCGCCGGGGAGGTGCAGGACGCGGTCGGCGTACTGGACGACGCGCTCCAGACGGTGTTCGGCCATGAGGACGGTGACGCCGAGGTCGTGGACGAGGCGGGTGACGGCGGCGAGGACCTCTTCGGCGGCCGTCGGGTCGAGGGCGGAGGTGGGTTCGTCGAGGACGAGGACGCGGGGGTGGGCGGTGAGGACGGAGCCGATGGCGACGCGTTGCTGCTGGCCGCCGGAGAGTTCGTACAGGGCGCGGTGGCGCAGGTCGGCGAGGCCGAGGAGGTCGAGGGTCTCCTCGACGCGTTTGCGCATGGTCGCGGGCGCGATCGCCAGCTGTTCCATGGCGTAGGCGAGTTCCTCCTCGACGGTGTCGGTGACGAACCCGTCGGCCGGGTCCTGGCCCACCACCCCCACGACGTCGGCGAGTTCGCGGGGCGGGTGGTGGGCGGTGTCGCGGCCGTCGACCAGGACGCGGCCGTACAGGGTGCCGCCCGTGAAGTGCGGGACGAGGCCGTTGACGGTGCCCAGAAGGGTGGACTTGCCGACGCCCGTGTGCCCGACGACCAGGCAGAGTTCACCCTCGTCGATCGTCAGGTCTATGTCTTTCAGGGCCGGTTCGTGGGTGTCGTCGTAGTGGACGGTGACCTGGTCGAAGGTGATCACGGTGCTCCGGGCGGGGGCGAGAGGAAACCGGCGGTGGCGGCGAGGAGGATCGCGGCGGTCGGAACCAGCGGCAGCGTGGGCCGGCTCAAGGGGTAGTAGGAGGGGTTGAGCTGGGCGGGGTCGTAGCCGAGACCGGCAAGAAGCAGGACGGCGGCGAGGACGCCGCTGCCCGCGACCGCCCATTCCGGGAACCGCCAGGGGTCGGGGCGGTACGTCGTCCGGGTGACGCGCCGGCCGCCGAGGCGCAGCCCCGCGACGCACAGGGCGGCGCCGGCCCCCAGGGCGGGCAGGCCCAGGAAGGCGGGGGCGGTCGCGTCGAGGAGGCCGTACGCTCCGGCACACAGTCCGCACATGCCCGAAAGCATCAACACCCCGGTGATGCGGCGGGAGTTGCGGGTTGCCGTGCCGCAACGGCCGTAGCCTCGCGAGTCCATGGCGGCGGCCAGGCGCAGGGAGCGTTCGAGGGCGTCCTCCAGGACGGGGACGGCGACCCCGCGCAGGGCACGTGGCCCTCGGGTGCGGCCCGCTCTCAGCTTGCGGGCCCGTGCGACGCGTTGGACGCTCTGGACGAGCTGCGGGGCGACGCTGACGGCGACGGTCACCGCGACGCCCAGCTCGTACAGGGCGCCCGGCAGGACGCGCAGGGCGCGTTTCGGGTTGGCGAGGGTGTTCGCGGCGCCGACGCAGCACAGCATGCACGCGAGGCGCAGCCCGTCCGTCGCCGCCGACAGGAGCGCCTCCAGGGAGACCGGGCCGCCGATCTCGATGCCCGCGTACCAGTCGGGGGTCGGGATCCGCGGCAGGGAGAACAGGAAGTGGTCGCGCGGGGTGACGCCGGTCGCGAAGACCGCGCGGAAGACGACGCGGATCGCGACGACCGTGAGGGCCAGGTAGAGGTAGTAGGGGAAGCCGCGCGCCCAGGGCGCCTCGGTGCGCCGGGCGCTGACGACGTACCCGAGGACCGCGAGCACCAGGAACAGCAGCAGCGGATTGTTCGTGCGGCTGACCGCCGTGGCCAGCGCGAGCGCCCAGATCCACCACGCCATCGGGTGCAGGGTGCGGGGCAGCCGGGCCGAGGCGGTCATCCGGTACGGCGCCGGCGGCGGGCCGTGAAGAGGGCCGCGCCCGCGAGGAGGGCGACGAGGGCGCCACCCACGGCTGCGGGGAGCAGCGAGCCGGAGTCGCCGCGGGGGGTGTCGGCGGCGGGGGTGGCGTCGACGACGCTCGGGGTGGTTGGCGAGGGGGTCGCGGAAGGGGTGCTCGACGAGGGGGCCACCGAAGGGGACGGGGACGGCGGGGCGCTCGAACTCGCCGCCGTCGAAGGCGCTTTGGGAGTCGGCGTCCCGGTGTCCGGGGCGGGCGGTGGTACGGGAGCCTCGGGCGTCGGGGCGGGCGTGCTCGGCTGTCCCTCGGGGCTGGTGTTGTGGGCGCGGAGCTGGTCCGGGGTGACCTTGGGACGGCCCTCGGTGCCGCCGATGTTCGTGCCGCCGAAGGTCCACAGGTCGACACTGCCCGGTTTCGGCTTGTAGAGCATCGCCCCGAGCTGGCTGTACGACCAGTCCGTGGCGCCGGGGTCGGCGTGCCAGTAGGACCAGTAGGCGGAGGCGGGCGGGGTGAGGACGCAGTCGTCGTCGGCCGGGGTCGGGTAGGGCCGGCCGCCGTCGTGGCCGCTGTAGGCGATGCGGCAGATGAACGCCGGTCCGTCGTGTCCGGTGCCGGTGGTGTGCCAGCCGCCCTGGTTGAGGAGTTCGTGTCCGGTGGTGGGGGTCGTGCCGCAGGAGCGGTAGACGGGGCCGCCCCAGTGGCCGAAGTCGACGGCGAGGACGACGCCGGAGGTGGTGGTGCACCGGCCGATCGGCTGGGGTGCGGCCGCCGCCGGGGTGCCGAGCGCGCCGACGGCCAGGGCGAGCGCCGCCGCGCCCCGCAGGCGGGTCATCGGCGGACCCGCCTGCGGGCGAGGACGGTCACGCGCCATCCGGTGAGGACGAGGAGGAGGGCGATGGCGGCGAGGGCTCCGGCCTGGACGCCGGTGGAGGCGAGGGAACCTCCCCCGCCACCGGATCCGTCCGGCGTGATGACCGGAGGAACGCTCCCGCTCGGGCTCGGGCTCGGTGAAGCTGTGGGAACGGGCGTCGGGCTCGACGATGCGCTGTCAGTGGGGGTCGGCTGCGGTGACGTCCCGTCCAGGCTCCGTGCCAGCTCCGCGAACGACACCCCGGTCGCCCCGCCCACCGCCTGCGTCGACGCCCGCAGGTCGGACCCCCGCTGGCCCTCCTTCGCGACGTTGAACCCGCCGTCGGCGTTCTGCTGCGCGGCGAGGAACTTCCGTGCCCGGGCGATCTGTTCGCCGTACGTCACCGCGTCCAGCGAGAGTCCCTGCACGGCGAGCGCCGTCGAGTTCACGGAGGTGCCCGCCGCCCCCGGGAACCCGCCGTCGGACACCTGTCTCCCGGCGATCCAGGCGAGCGCCTTGTCGACGGCCCGCTTCTCGCCCGCGAGGTCGAGTGCCATGGCGGCGACGGCGGTCGAGTCCACGTCCGCGTCCCCGGTGGCCGGGATCAGGCTGGGCCACGCACCGCCGCGCTGCTGGAGGCTCTTGAGGTAGGCGACGGGTTCCGTGGCCTTCTCCCCCGCCCTCAACTGGGCGATGACGGCGAGGGCTTGGGAGAACACGGACGGCGCGTACGTGTACGCCCCCTTCGCCGCGCACGACCGGTCGGGCGCCGGACTCGGCTTGGTGCAGACGGCTTTGCCGAGCGCGGCGACGAGGTCGTGTCCGGCGAAGTCGCGGGGGTCGCGGCCGACCGCCTCGGCGAGCAGCGCGGTCTTGCCGATCGAGCCGCCTGCCGCGTACCGGGTGCCGACTCCCGTCCAGTCGTTGACCGTTCGGCCCTCGCCGTCCTTGCCGAGGCCGTCCAGGAAGTCGACGATGCCCCGCAGGCGGGCGTTGTCGAGGCCGGTCGCCGCGAGGGCGTAGGCGCCGTCGACGGTGAGCCCGAAGTCGGCGCGGGCCGTGCCGGGTCCGGCGCGGTAGTAGCGGCCCTGGGCGAGGTTGGCGGCGCTGGTCAGGTAGGCGACGCCCTTCTTGAGGTCGGGTCCCTGGTAGGGGGCCTGCCAGGTCAGGGTGGCGAGGCTGGTGCCGGCGCCCGCGAGGACCGCCGAGGCCGTGGGCAGCGCGGCCGGTTCGCTCGCGCCCTCCTCGAACCCGAAGCCTCCGCCGTCGAGTTGCTCCCGGGACAGCCAGCCCACGGCCGCGTCGGCGCGTGTCTTCTCGCCGAGGGCGCGCAGGGCCTGGGCGGCGTAGGCGGTGGCGTACACGCTGCCGGTCGGGGAGCCGGTGTAGCCGGGGAAGGCGCCGTCGGCGCGCTGGGTCCTGGTCAGGTGGGTGCGGGCCTTCGTGACGGCGGTGTCGTGTCCGCCCGCCTGGTGCAGGACGAGGGCGGCGAGGCCGGTGGTGGCGGGGTCGCCGTCGCAGTTCTCGCCGGGGCGGATCAGGACGCTGGTGAACCCGCCGTCGGCGCACTGGAGTTGCGTGAGGCGGGTGACGGCGGTGGCCGGGGGTTTCACATCGGCTCGCACCAGGGCGAGGACGGCGAGGGCCTGCCCGTCGGTGTATCCGGCGCCCCGGAAGTCGCCCTCGGCGGTGCAGCCGGGGGCCGGGCCGCTCGCGCAGACGTTCTTCGCGAGGTCGCCGACGAGGTCGTGGCCGCCGAAGGCGCGCGGATCCTGCCCCGCGCTCTCGGCGAGGAGCGCGAGGCGGGCGGCGGCCGTGGCGTCGAGGGCGCCGTTCGGGTAGGCGTAGGCGCCGGTGCGGGCGGCGAGGCCGCTGGTGAGGGCGCCGAGGGCGGTGTCTCCGGTGGCGGCGAGGGCGTACGCGGTCTCGGTGGCGAGCGTCGGGTCGTCGGTGGGGGCGCTCTTCAGCCAGGCGGTGGCCTTCGTGAGGGCGATGTCGCCGGGGGCTCCGGTGGGCGGGGTGCCGGGGTCGGGGGTGCCGGGGCCGCTCGCGCGGACGTCGGCGGGGGTGAAGGAGGGGCGGGTGGTGCCGCCGAACACCCAGGCGTCGACGTCGCCGTCCTTGAGTCTGCGGTCCATCGCGCCGAACCGGCTGTAGGTCCAGTCCTGTTGGCCGGGTGCGGCCGTCCAGTAGGACCAGTAGGCGGAGGCGGGCGGGGTGAGAACGCAGCTCTCCTGCGCGGGAGTCGGGTACTGGGTGCCGGAAGGGCCTTTGCCGATGCGGCAGATGAAGCCGGGGCCGTCGTGCTGGGTGCCGGTGGTGGTGAAGCCGGCGTCGTGCAGGAGGTCGTAGCCGGTGGTCGGGGTGGGGTCGCAGCCGCGTTCCAGGGTGCCGCCGAAGGGGGCGAAGTCGACGGCCACGAGGGCGCCTCGGGTCGCCGTACAGCCGGCGGGCGCATCGACGGCAGACGCGTTCACCGGGGTGAACATGAGGCTGAGGGCGAGCAGCGCGCCCCACAGTCCCGGTCTCGTACGCACCGCTTCCGCCCCCTCGTCCACGGCGCGGGCACGGGAGCGCGCACCCCTGGGCGGGGCGGGTCGCACCACGCCGTAGTCCGCGACGGCGTTCGTTGCTCGATCACGCTCCAGGCAATCCGGCTCGCCCGGCGGTGTGCCGGGCCCACGGTTGCGGGTCAGCGCCGGAATTCGACCGGCTTCCCCTGGAACTTCTTGCGTATCAGCCGGATTTGAACACGCTTCACAGGACGCGTCAAGGCTGCCTCCGGGCCGTCCGGAGCCCCTCTGGCGACGGGGGTCGCGGTCGGGTAGCGTCGCGCCCTGCCGAGTGGGGGAACCCGGTGGGAGTCCGGGGCTGACGCGCAGCGGTGTGGGGCGGCCGGCGGCCGTTCCGAGCCCGAATGCCCAGGCGGCGCAGTGCCCTTGGCAGCCCGTCCACGCGTTCAGGAGCAGCCCGTGCCCGTGTCCCGCATCGCCGCGCTCACCGTCGCGGCGTTCGCTCTGACGGCCGTCCCCGCGGCGGCCACCACCACCCCGGCGCAGCTCGCCACGTCGAAGGCCAACGGGGTGGCGTACCTCAAGTCCCTTCAGGCGGCGGACGGTTCGTACGCCGGTCCCGGTCTGTCCAACGAGTGGGCGTTCTCCGCGCTCGCCGCCGCCGGGACGGCCGCCGTGGACGTCGCGCCGGGCGGGGACGCGTCCAAGAACGCCCGCTCCGTGTACCGGACCCTTCTGTCGACGGCGAGTTGGCCGTCCACGACTCCGGTGGTGACCGACTACGAGCGGGCCGCCCTCAACGCGTACGCCGCCGGCGTGGACCCGGCGCGGGTTTCCGCGTCCCGCAATCTGATCGCGGACGTGTACGGCTACTGGCAGTCCGGTGAGCCCGGTTACTTCGGCCCCTCCGCGACGTTCAACGGGACGGTGTTCGCCGCGCTCGCGCTGAGCGGCGCGAAGACGCAGGCCGGTCAGGTCCGGGTCCCGCAGGCCCTGCGCGACGCGCTCGTCACGCGGATCCGCGCCAACCAGCACGACGACGGCGGCTGGAACCACGCGAAGGCCGAGGGCGATCCCGCGAAGCTGGCGGCGGCGAGCGACATCGACATGACCGGGGCCGCGATGGCCGCGCTGTGTGTGTCGGGGGTGGCGAACACCGATCCGGACATCGCGCAGGCCAAGGCGTTCCTGAAGAGCAAGCTCGTCGCGGGCAGCGGGGCGTTCAACGCGGCGTTCGGCGTCAACACCGACTCCAACGGGTGGGCGGTGTCCGGGCTCAACGCCTGCGGGATCAATCCGCAGACCGGGGACTTCCTCACCGCGCAGGGGAAGACGCCGGTGGACTTCCTGGTCGCCCAGCAGTTCAATCCCGGCGGCGGCTTCAAGTACCTGCCCACCGACACGGTTCCCTCGGCGTACGCGTCCATCGACGGGCTGCGCGCGGTCGCGGGCGGCGGCTTCACCGCGCCGCCGCCGGTCCCGGCGTCCGCTCCGCAGTGGGAGGGCGCGGCCTCCTTCACCTCCGGGACCCCGGCGCGGCTCGCGCTCACCGTGGAGGACGGGTCCGGCGCGCTCAAGGTGTGCTCGGTGGCCCTGACCCCGGCCGGGTCCACGACGACGCTGGGCGCGGTCCTCGACGCGGCGATCGGGGCGGGGGTGCCGTCGGGGTGCGTGACGTCGGTGACCCCGGCGTCCGGGACCGGCGCGGTCACCGCGGTCAACGGCGTCGCCGGGAGCGGGAGTTGGCAGGTGAGCGTGGACGGGGCGGCGTTCGGGGCCGCTGCTCGGGGGACGGTGATCGGCGTCGGGGACACGATCGCGGTGCGGCGGGGGGCCTGAGCCGGCCGTGGGTGGGGCAGTGGGGTGCCGGGCGGCGGAGCCTGTCCGTACCGCGCCCGTCGCGGACGTCGCGGGCGCGTGCCGGGCCCTGCTCCCCCGTACCGCGAGGCGTCGGCGGCCGGGCACCGCTGCCCCGTCGCCACGCCGGCCCCCGGCGCGCGGAGACTAGACTGCGAGCCCGAGCAGCCGGTGCACGTCCGCTGCCCTCACACCCCTCTGGAGGGGCGAGCTTGACCGCTTCCACTGCCTCCCATCCGCTCCGCCGGTACGGCTGGAACGACGCGTGGGCCGCCGGCTTCGCCCCCCATGAGGCGGACGGCCTGCGGCCCGGCCGTGTGGTGCGGGTCGACCGCGGGAGCTGCGAGACCGTCACCGTCGCCGAGGACGGGCGGGTGGCGGCCGTCCGGGCGGGGGTGGGGCCCGTGGCCTCCTCGGATCCGCTGCTCGTCCCCTGTACCGGCGACTGGGTGGCGCTCGACCCGGATCAGGGGGTCGTCCGGGTGCTGCTGCCGCGGCGTACGGCGTTCGTCCGTGCCGTCTCCTCGCAGCGCTCCGACGGCCAGGTCCTGGCCGCCAACATCGACCAGGTGCTCATCGCCGTCTCGCTCGCCGACGAGCTGGATCTCGGGCGTGTCGAGCGTTTCCTCGCCCTTGCGTGGGAGAGCGGCGGGCAGCCGGTGGTGGTCCTCACGAAGGCCGATCTGGTGCCCGACCCGGTGACGCTGTCGTATCTCGTCGAGGACACGGAGAGGGTGGCCCCCGGAGCGCGCGTGCTGTCCGTGAGCGCGGCCACGGGGCAGGGCATGGACGCCCTTACGGCCCTCGTCGACGGCACCGCGGTGCTCCTCGGCCGGTCCGGCGCCGGCAAGTCCACTCTGACCAACGCGCTGACGGGAGGGGACGCGCAGCGGGTCGACGCCACGCGTGACAGTGACGGCAAGGGGCGGCACACGACGACGACCCGCGACCTTCTGCCGTTGCCGGGCGGCGGTGTCCTGATCGACACCCCGGGGCTGCGCGGGGTGGGGCTGTGGGAGGCCGACAACGGCGTCGCCCAGGCGTTCACCGACGTGGAGTCCCTCGCCCGGGACTGCCGTTTCCCCGACTGCTCGCACGGTGAGGAGCCCGGGTGCGCGGTGCTCGCGGCCGTCGAGGAGGGCGAGTTGTCGCCGCGGCGGCTGGAGAACTACCACAAGCTGCTGCGCGAGAACCAGCGGATCGCCGCCCGCAGCGACGCGCGGCTGAGCGCGGAGATCCTGCGGAGCTGGAAGCGGAAGAAGGCGCTGGGCCGCCACATGATGGAACGCAAGCGCGGCCCGCAGCAGTGAGGGCGGCCGGCCGGCTGCCGTCAGCCGGCCGGGTCGAGGTGGCGCGCGTCGTCGAACCGGAGCAGGCGCCACCGCGATCCGTCGTGGACGAACTCGTTGACCGAGGTCGCGGCGGGTGTCGAGTCGGTGAACAGGACGGGCGGGACGGTGTCCAGCAGGGCGGACATCGCCGCGACGATGAACCCGGCGTGGCACACCACGAGGACGGTTTCGCCCCGGTGGCGGGAGAGCAGGTCTTCGGCGACCTGGCCGGCCCGGGTCCGGAACCGGTTCCAGGTCTCGCCGTCGGGGGCGAACGGGCGGTCGGGGTGGGCGGTCATGTCGAACGCCCCGTACTTGCGCTCGTACTCGTCGATGGAGAGACCGTCCGCCGCCCCGAAGTCGAGTTCCCGCGCCTGTGTCTCGACGACCGGTGCCCCGAGTTGCAGGCCGCTCGCCAGGATCTCGGCGGTCTCGCGGGCTCTGAGCACCGGACTGGTCAGCAGCGTGGCCGGCCGCGGTGGTTCGGCCGCCAGCCGGGCCGAGAGCCGGGCGGCCTGGTCCCGCCCGTGCTCCGTGAGTCCGAGACAGGTGCGGGACCCGGCGATCAGCTTCTTCACGCTGGCGTGCGACTGGCCGTGCCGCACCAGCAGTACGCGAGTGACGGCTTGCTGTTCCTGTTCCTGTTCGTGCGTCATTCGCGTCATGGTTCCACGGATCTGCCGCACCGGCAGGTCAGTGGAGGTCCCAGCCGCCGTCGACGGTCAGGCTCTGGCCTGTGATGAAACCGGCCGCGGGAGATGTCAGAAAGGCGACGGCCTCGGCCACGTCATCGGGGCGCCCATGCCGTTTGATGCATTGCCGGGCGAATTCCCGTTCCCGCCAGGAACGGTAATCCGGATGGGATCTCTGATCGGTATTCAGTTCGATCGGACCCGGTCTGACGGAATTCACGGTGATGCCGTGCGGGCCGAGTTCGCGGGCCAGGGCGCGGACGAATGCCTCCAAGCCCCCTTTCGCCGCGATGTACGGGGCGAGTTCCACGCGCCCGAGCCGCGTGAGGACGGTGGAGACGGCCACGATCCGGCCGGTTCCGCGCGCCACGAGGTGGGGTGTGGCGGCGCGGACGCAGGCGATGTGCGCCAGCAGATTGACGTCCACGGCCGAGCGCACGTCGTCCCACGTGGTGTCCTGCCAGGGGGTGTACGTGTACGCCCCGGCGTTGCAGACCAGGACGTCGAGCCTCGGCCCGCAGGCGTCCATGGCCTGCCCGAGGCGGTCCACGGTCTCCTCGTGGGTGAGGTCCCCGACCACGGTGGCGACGACGTCCGCGCCGGCCGCCGACGCCTGCCCGGCGGTGCCGGCGAGCCCGCTGTCCCGGGTCAGATGCGTCAGCACCAGGTCGTGGGTGGCGGCCAGCCGTACGGCGATGGCGGCCCCGAGGCCGGATCCCGCCCCCGTGACCACGGCGACGGCCCGAGACGACATCACATTCCCCCTCCGCCACGCACGCAGGTCAGCCCGTCCGATACTGCCACCCAAGACAGGCCGACCACCCCCGCGATCCAGCCATTCCGGCAACAACCGGTGTCGGGCCGGAAATACCTGGGGCATTCTGTGATGCCGGGATCAGGCCGACGAACCTGGAGGATTTCCGTGGGTGCCATGGACGCCGAACGTCGGACGAATGCCGATTGTCTGGAGGACATCAAAGAGGTCATCGCCGGCGGTGTCAGCAGCAGCATGCGTGCGGCGGCCGTCCCCGTGCCCCTGGTCGTACGCCGTGCCGAAGGCTGCCTGCTCCACGACGTCGAGGACGGCGAGATCGTCGACCTCAACATGGGTTATGGCCCGCATCTCTTCGGTTACGCCGACCCCGACGTGGCCGGTGCCGTGGCCGACCAGTTCACCAAGGGCCATATGACCGGTCTGCCGCACGAGCTGGACGCCGAGGCCGGGGCCCTGGTGGCCGAACTGGTGCCGGGTGTGGAACAGGTCAGGTTCGCCAACTCCGGCACGGAAGCGGTCACCTCCGCCCTGCGCCTCGCGCGCGCCACCACGGGCCGTTCCCTGGTGGTCACCTTCGAGGGCCACTACCACGGCTGGAGCGAGACCGTCCTGCGCGCGGGCAAGAACACGCTCCAGATCCAGGGCACCCGGCCGACGGACGTCGTTCCGGGCGCTCCCGGGATGATCCCCGAGGCCCTCGCCCACACCGCGCAGCTGCCGTGGAACGACGCCGCGGCCGTCGAGGAGCTCTTCGCGCGGGACGGTGACCGGATCGCGGCCGTCATCCTGGAACCGGTCCTGGTCAACGCCGGGGTGATCGCCCCGGCCCCCGGCTTCCTCCAGCTGCTGCGCGATCTGACCGAGCGCAGCGGCGCGATGCTGATCTTCGACGAGGTGATCACCGGTTTCCGGGTCGCCCGGGGAGGGGCGCAGGAGCTGTACGGCGTCGAGCCCGACCTCACGGTCCTGTCGAAGGTCATGGGCGGGGGGTTCCCGGTCGCCGCCTTCGGCGGGCGCAGGACCTCGATGCGGATGCTCGCCACGAACGAGGCGCACCACGCGGGCGTCTACGCCGGGAACCACGCGGCGTTACGGGCGGTCGTCACCGTCCTGACCAAGATCCGTGCGCTGTCCGGTCTCTACAAGGAGCTTGAGGTCCTCGGTGCCGGTGCGGAGGACGCCGTGCGCGAGGTCTTCGCCGAGGGGAAGCGGCCCGTGCACATCAGCCGGGTCGGCACCCTGATGAACGTGGCCCTGCTCAGGAAGCCGCTGGAGCGGGCCGACAGCCTGCGCTCCCTCGCCGAGGCCGTGGACTTCTCCCGGCACCGCCGCTTCCAGGCGCTCGCCCAGCGGGAGGGCGTCTACTTCCATCCGAACGCGCTGGAGCCGTGGTTCCTGAGCACCGCGCACACCGGGGACGTCCTCGACAAGGCGGTGGGGGCGCTGCGCCGCGCGCTGACCGATCTCGGATGACGGGCGCGCGTGCGGAGCTGCTCTCCCTGCTGCGCGCCCAGGGGGCCCGCGGCGGGGACGCGCCGCTGATCGGCGACGACTCCGGGACCATCGGTGCGGCGCGGTTGGCCGAGCGCGTCGACGCCGGGGCCCGTGCCCTGCGGGAGGCCGGCGTCGGCCCTGGGACCCTGGTGGGGACCGTGGCCTGGCCGGCGGCGGAGTTCGTCGCCGACGTGTTCGCCATCATCTCCACCGGCGCGGTCGCGGTGCCGCTCTCGCGCCGGCTGACGCCGTGGGAGCTCCAGCGGATCCAGGAGCGCTGCCCGCTCGACCTCCTGTCGGCCCCGAGGTCGTCGCCCGCCTTCCCGGTCACGGCCGTGGAGCGGGGGGAGCGGATCCTGAGCGTCGGCCGGGAGGGACCCCGCAGGCCCGCCTTCGAGGAGGCGGCGACGGCGCAGATCACGTCGGGCACCACCGGGTACCCCCGGGTCGCGCTGCGCTCCGCCGCAGCTCTGCTGGCGGAGGCCGAGCACTACCGTACGGCTCTGGGGCTGGGTCCCGAGAGCCGGTTGCTGTGCCCGGTGCCCCTCCAGCACGCGTACGGCTTCGGCCTGTGCGCCGTCGCCGCGGTCCTGGCGGGCGCGCACGTGCGCTGTACGACACCGGACAAGCCGCGCGTGCTGTTGCGTGAACTCGCCGCCGGGGACGTGACGTTGTTCGTCGGGGTGCCCCCCATGCTGCGGCTGCTCGCCAAGGCCGCCCGGACCCGGCCGCACGACGGCCCCGCGACCGGTTTCCTGTCCGCCGGCATGGCGCTGGACGCGCACACCGCCGAACTGGTCGCGACCCGGCTCGGCGGGCACGTCGGCCAGGTCTACGGCACCACGGAGACCGGGCCGATCTGTGTGAGCCGCCCGGGCCCGTGGCGGCCCGGCGTCCAGGGGCCCGGCGCTCCCCTGCCCGGGGTGCGGGTCGAGCTCTCCCCGGCCTCGGGGGACGGTGCCGACGACGCCGGGACGGGGCTGGTGACGGTCCGTTCGCCGTCGATGATGCTCGGGTACGCCGAGGGCGGGTCGGTCGACGCGGCCCCGCTGCACGGCGGGTTCACCACCGGCGACCTGGCACGCCTGGAGGGACAGAACCTCGTCCTCGTCGGGCGCCTGTCCACCGCGATCAACGTCGCGGGCGCCAAGGTGAGTCCCGAGGAGATCGAAGCCGTTCTGCTCGCCTTCCCGGATGTCGCCGCCTGTCTGGTGTCCGGCAGGGACGATCCTGTCCTGGGGCAGCGGATCAGTGCGACGGTGACGCCCGGCACGGTCGACCTGGACAAGCTGGAGCGCTTCTGCCGGGAGCGCCTGTCGCCCTCCTGGGTCCCCCACGTCTTCGCCTCCAGGGCGGAACTGCCGACCACCGAGACCGGGAAGGTCATCAGGCCCCGGACCGGTCAGTAAAGGACATGTGAGAGTGAGAACAGAGAACATCTTCCTGGCAGGGACCGGGGCGTTCGTCCCGCCCCGGGTGAGCGTGGCGGAAGCGGTCCGGCGCGGCGCGTACGACCGGGAGCGGATGGAGTCCTGCGGGTGGCGCAACATCGCCGTGGCCGACGGCGTCTCCGCGCCGGACATGGCGGTGGCGGCCGTCCGGCAGGCGGTGGACCGCTCGGGCCTCGGCCCTGAGGACATCGACATCCTCGTCCACTCCTGTGCCTACCATCAGGGCCCCGACGGCTGGTCGGCACCGCACTACATCCTGCGCTCCACCCTCGGCTCCCCCGTCCCGGCGCTGACGGTGGAGCAGGGGTGCAACGCGTTCCTCGCCGCCCTGGAGATGGCCACCCAGTACCTGCTGTGCGCGCCGTCGCGCACCGGCGCCGTGGTGTGCGCCGCGGACAACTTCGGCGCCCCCTCGGTCGACCGGTGGTACGCCCACCGTGACGCGGTGCTCGCCGACGCGGCGACGGCGGTCGTCCTGTCGAAGCAGCCCGGCTGGGCCGCGCTGCGCTCCGTCGAGTCGGTGTCGCTGCCCCAGTACGAGATCCTCAACCGCGGGCACGAGCCGATCTTCCCGCCGGCGGTCACCACGGGGCGCGCGCTCGACATGAACGAGCACCTGGAGGCGATGGTCGAGGAACTGGGCCCGAAAGCGTCCGAGATCGGCCAGGAGTACGGCGCGAGCAGCGCCAAGCTGGTCGAGCAGGTGACGGGCGAGGCGGGGATCACCGTCGCGGACCTGTCGAAGGTGCTCCATCTCGGGGCGGGCACCACGGACTTCCTGGACAGCCATCTGCGGCCGATGGGTCTGGACGCGTCGCTGGGCGCGGTCGACTTCTTCCGCGACCTCGGCCACGCGGGCGCCGCCGACGTCGGGCTGCAGCTCAACCACCTCGTCGAGGACGGGCAGGTGGACGCCGGTGACCACCTCCTGCTGCTGAGCGCGGGACCCGGACTCATGATCACCGCGGCCGTGGTCACGGTGCTGGAAGCGCCCGCCTGGGGCGCCACCGGCACTGAGGGGAGCCTCGTGTGACGCGGGGGCAAGGAGACGGGGAGACCGTCGCGGTCGTCGGTCTGAGCTGCCGGTTCCCCGGTGACGCCGGCTCCCCCGACGCCTTCTGGGACCTCCTGGTCCAGGGCCGGGACGGCATCGGCGACGGGGCGGAGCGCTGGGCTCCGTACGCGGACACCGGGGACGGGCACGCGGCCGTCGTCCGGGAGACCCCGACGCGGGGCGGCTTCCTCGCCGACATCGCCGGTTTCGACGCGGAGTTCTTCGGGATCGCGCCGCGCGAGGCGGAACTGATGGACCCTCAGCAGCGGCTGCTGCTGGAGCTGGCGTGGGAGGCCCTGGAGCACGCGGGGCTCCCGCCGCTCGGTCTGGGCGGCACGGGCTGCGGAGTCTTCGTGGGCGTGGGTTCGGACGACTACGGGCGGCGGCTGCTGGAGGATCTCGCCCGGATCGAGCCCTGGACCGGGATCGGCGCGGCCCTGTGCGCCACGGCCAACCGCATCTCCCACAGCCTCGACCTGCGCGGCCCCAGTCTCGCCGTGGACACCGCGTGCTCCGCCTCCCTGGTCGGCGTCCACCTCGCGCGCCGGAGCCTGCTCGCCGGGGAGTGCGACGTGGCGCTCGCCGGAGGCGTGAACCTCATGGTCGCGCCCGGCCTGTCGGTCACCCTGGCCCGGGCGGGCGCCACCTCGCCGGACGGCCACAGCAAACCGTTCGACGCCTCGGCGGACGGCTACGGACGGGGCGAGGGGGCGGGCGTCCTCGTCCTGAAGCGCCTCTCGGACGCCGAGCGGGCCGGGGACCGGGTCCTGGCGGTGATCCGGGGCAGCGGGGTGAGCCAGGACGGCCGGACCGCGGGCATCATGGCGCCCAACGGCGAGGCGCAGGCGGACCTGATGCGCTCGACGTACGCGCGGTGCGGTATCGCCCCGGAGAGCGTCGACTACGTCGAGGCCCACGGCACCGGGACCGTCGCGGGCGACCCGCTGGAGGCCGGTGCGCTCGCCGCGGTCTTCGGCGCGGGCCGGCCGGCGGACAGCCCGTGCCTGATCGGCTCGGTGAAGGGCAACATCGGGCATCTGGAGGCCGGTTCGGGGATCGCCGGGATGATCAAGACGATCCTCGCGCTCGTCCATGAGGAGATCCCGCCCAGCGTGCACTTCTCCTCGCCCAACCCGCGCATTCCCTGGGAGCGGGCACGGCTGCGGGTGGCGCGGGAGCGCACCCCGTGGCCCCGGGGGGAGCGTCCCCGCCGGGCGGGTGTCTCCAGCTTCGGGTACGGCGGGACCATCGCCCACGTGGTCCTGGAGGAGGCGCCGGCGGTTCCCGAGGAGGCGGCGGCCCCGGCCTCGACCTGTCTGTTCCCGCTCTCCGGCCGCTCCGTGGAAGCCGTCCGGGAGGACGCCGCCCGGCTCGCCGACTGGCTTCAGGGGCCGGGCTCCGGCGCCGCGCTCGCCTCGGTCGCGCAGGATCTGGGAACCCGGCGCAGCCACCTGGAGCACCGGGTCGCCGTCGTCGCCGCCGACCGCGCGGAGCTGGCGGGCAGGCTGCGCGGCTTCGCCGCCGGTGACGCGGTGCCCGGCGTCGCCGACGGGGCGGTGACGGGCGAGGGCCTCGACGACGTGGTGTGGGTGTTCTCCGGGACCGGCGCCCAGTGGCCGGGCATGGGCCGCGAGCTGCTGGCCACGGACGCCGTGTTCGCCGAGGTGATCGACAGGATCGGGCCGGTCTTCGCCGAGGAGTTCGGCGCGACGGCCCGGGAGCTGATCGAGGCCGGCGACGTCGGCCGGGTGGACGTGGCCCAGACGATGATCTACGCGGTGCAGATGGGCCTGGTCGCCGTCTGGCGCTCGCTCGGGGTCCGGCCCGCGGCGGTCATCGGCCACTCCATGGGGGAGATCGCCGCCGCCGCGACGGCGGGAGTGCTGTCGCTGGAGGACGGCGCCCGGCTGGTGTGCCGGCGCAGTGTCCTGCTGCGGCGGGTGGCCGGCGCGGGCGGCATGCTGATGATCGGCCTGCCCGCCGACGAGGCCGCGGCGCGGCTCGGCGGCGCCGACGGCGTGGTGCCGGCGGTCCTCGCCTCGCCCACGACGACCGTGGTGGCCGGCGCGGTCGCGGAGATCGACGCCCTCGCCCGGGAGCTGGCCGCGGACGCGTCCTTGCTGGTGCGCCGCGTCGACTGTGACGTGGCCTTCCACAGCCCGCAGATGGAGCCCCTGATGAAGGAGCTCGCCGAGGCCGCGGCCGACCTCACCGTGCACTCCCCCGGCATCCCCGTCTACAGCACCGCGCTGGACGACCCGCGCGACACGGCCGTCCGCGACGGCGCCTACTGGGCGGCCAATCTGCGCAGCCCGGTCCGGCTGTCCGGCGCCGTGGCCGCGGCGGCCGAGGACGGGTTCCGTACGTTCCTTGAGGTGTCGGCCCACCCGGTGGTCCGGCACTCGGTGCAGGAGACGCTGGACACGGTCGGGGCCGACCGGCACTGCCTCGCCGCGTCCCTGCGCCGCGATGCCGGGGAGCGGGAGCACCTGCTGCTGAACGCGGGGCTGCTGTACTGCCACGGCGTCCCCCTCGACTGGCCCTCCGCCCCGGGCACCCGGCCCCTGCCGTTGCCGGTCCGCAGCTGGCGGCGCCAGCGGTACTGGCGCGACCTGCCGGTCCACCGGGCCGACCGGGGGCGGCACGACCCGGCGAGCCGCACCCTGCTGGGGCCGCGTACGACGCTGGCCGGGACCACGCCGCTGGACCTCTGGCGCACCCGCGTCGATCTGGGGTCCCGGCCGTATCCGGGCAGCCACACCATCCACGGCGCGGAGATCGTCCCGGCGGCCGTGGTCGTCCAGACCTTCCTGGACGCGGCCGGGGGGAGCCCGGGGGCGGGCGGTCTGCGCGACGTGTCGTTCGACCTGCCGCTGGCCCTGTCCACGGCCCAGGACGTCGACGTGATCGCGCAGGACGGCGTGATCCGCCTGCTATCGCGGACCGCCGACCCCCAGGAGGACGACGGACCGTCGCTGACCCACTCGGTGGCGTCCGTGTCCGGCGACGACTCGCCGCCGCCGCTGCGTCCGGCCACGGCCGGAGCGGGGACGGCGCTTCCCCGCAACGGGATCGCCACCGCCCTCGCCTCGGTCGGCGTGCCGAGCATGGCCTTCCCCTGGCGCGTGGAGCGGCTGGAACAGGTCCCGGACGGGCTGCGCGCGGACATCGCCACGCCCGACGAACCGGCGTCCTGGGCCCCCCTGCTCGACGCCGCGCTGTCCATGGCGGCCGTCGCCTTCCCCGGACCCGCCGAACTGCGGGTGGTGGCCGGCGTCGCCCGCGTGTGGACCACGGGCGAGCCCCCGTCCCGCGCCCGCCTGGAGGCGTACGTCGACGGCGGTGGCTCGGCGCATGTGCGGATCACCGCGCGGGACGGGCGGACCGTGGCCGTGCTGGCCGGGGTCCGGTACGCGGGCGGCGAGGCCGGGGCGCGTTCGGCGCAGCCCGGGGAACTGCTGTTCCGCACGGACTGGAAACCCCTCCCCCTCGACGGCTCCGCCCCGTCCCGGACCCTGGTGCTGGCCGGCCCGGACGGGCAGCTGACGGCAGCGCTCAGGGCCACGGCCGACGAGCACGGTGTCCCCTGCCTGGCGGCGGAGTCCCCGGAAGGGCTCGACGGGCTGCGCGGGCAGGTCTCCGGTCCGGTGGACGTGCTCCTGCTGCCCCTGACGGACCTGACGGACCGTCCGGCCGAGGAGTGCGAGGCCGCGGACCTGGCCGTGCGCGAGGCGTGGCAGCTCGCGTCGGCGGCGCGGCGGCTGGGCACGTGGCCGCCCGGCACGGCGCGGCTGTGGTCACTGACCCTCGGTGTCCGCGAGGCGGACCGGCCGGAGGCGGTGGCCCAGGCGGCCCGGTGGGGTCTCGGCCGGGTCGTCGGGGGCGAGCACCCCGAACTGTGGGGCGGCACGGTCGATCTCGGCCCGCACCCCACCGGGGACGACCTGACCGCCGCGCTGCGCGTGGTCGCCGCGAACCCGGGCGAGGACGTCGTCGCCGTCCGTGCGGGCGAGGCGTGGGCGAACCGGCTGGTCCGCTCCGAGGACGCGGGCGAGCAGCGCGCCCCGCTGCGGTGCCGGCCTGACGGCACGTATCTCGTCACGGGCGGTCTGGGCAGCCTGGGCGGGGAGATCGCCCGGTGGCTGGTGGAGCGGGGCGCGCGCCGTCTCGTGCTCGCCGGACGCGCCGGCCTGCCGCCCCGGTCGGAGTGGGACGCGGTCACCGACGAGGTCCAGGCACGCCGGGTCGCGACCGTCCGCGGGCTCGAAGCTCTCGGGGCGAGCGTACGGGTGCTGTCCCTGGACCTGTCCGACGCCAAGGCGGCCGCCGCCGCCCTGACCCCGGACGCGCTGGGCATGCCCCCGGTGCGCGGGGTGGTGCACGCGGCCGGTGTGCTCCAGGACCAGCTGGTCGACCGGCTCGACGCCGACGCCCTGGCGGCGGTGATGCGGCCGAAGGCCGGCGGCGCGCTGACCCTGCACCGGCTGTTCCCGCCGGGGACCCTGGACTTCCTGGTCCACTTCTCGTCGTGCGGCCAGTACCTGGGCCTCACCGGCCAGGCCGCCTACGCGTCGGCCAACGCCTTCCTCGACGCCATGGCCGGGTACGACCACACCCTCGGTGCCGACGGCAGCATGAGCCTGGCGTGGACGTCGTGGCGGGGCATGGGCATGGCGGCCAACGCGGCGGTGGACGCCGAGCTCCAGGCGCACGGTGTCGGCGACATCACGGCGTCCGACGCCTTCGCCGCCTGGGACCTCGCCGCCCGGACCGGCGCCGCGTCCCTCGCGGTGCTGCGCACGGTGCCGCTCCCGGACGGGGTCCGCCGTACGGGTCTGCTGCGCGACCTCGCCGACGGGGCCCCGGCGCGGGAGGGGGCGGTGGCCGGGGCACGGCCGGCCGAGGAACTGCCGGAGGAGGAACTGCGGGCTCTGCTGCACGAGCAGACGGTCTCCGTCATCGTCGGCGAGATGAAGCTGGACCCGGCGCAGCTCGATCCGGACCGGTCTCTGCTGAAGTCGGGGCTGGACTCGGTGATGGCGATCGTCATCCGGCGCCGTCTGGAACGGGTGCTGGAGCGCAAGCTGCCGGCCAACCTGGTCTGGCACCAGCAGACGGTCACGGCCATCGTGGACTACCTCGTGACCAGTGCGCGCTCCTGAGGGACGGAGCGAGGCGCCGCTGACGCTGAACTGCCGGGTCACCGGTGACCCGGCGGGGAGGCCGGCGGTGCTGCTCCACGCGCTGGGGAACACCGGACAAAGCTGGGACCGGCTCGTCGCCGCGCTGCTGCCCCGGGGCCGCCGGTTGTTCGTGCCGGATCTGCGCGGACACGGGCGCAGCCCCCGGGCGGACGCGTACACCTTCGAGCTGATGTACCGGGACGTGCTGTGCCTGCTGGACCGGCACGGTCTGGACGAGGTGGATCTCGTGGGCCACTCCATGGGCGGTCATGTGGCCTGGCTCATCGCCCAGCGCCATCCCGCGCGGGTGCGCAGGCTGGTGATCGAGGACACGCCTCCGCCGCCACGGGACGCGGCGGCGGAGGCGGAGCTGCGGGCGCGGTCCGGGCCGGCCGGCGGCCCCGCGCGCGTCATCTCGCTGTACCAGGAGTTCCGCGAACTGCGCCGGGCCGGGGAGCTGGACAGCGCCGCGGTACGCCCCGTCATCGACGGCCTCCAGAGGGCGGATCCGGTGTGGTGGCGGCGGCTCGCCGACGTGACCGCCGAGACGCTGGTGATCAGCGGTGGCCTGTCCAGCCCGGTCCCCCGCTCCCTGCTCGCCGAGGTCGCCGGGGCGGTGCCCCGGGGACGGCTGCTGGCCATCGACGCGGGCCACTACGTGCACCGCACCGAACCGGAGTGCTTCTGCGCCGAGGTGGCCCGCTTCCTGCGGTGACCGTCCGTCACCCGCCCTGCGGCAGGGGCTCCGTCACGGTCTCGGCGCTCCGGTAGGCGGCCTCCACGACGAGCTGGACGTCCAGGGCGTCCTGGGCGGTCACCCTCGGGTGCGGGGTGGGGGCGCCCGTCGCCAGGTCGAAACAGGCCGAGATCGCGGCGAGTTCGGGCCGTCCGCCGGCCGTTTCGACCGTGCCGTCCGCCCGGCGCAGTTCACCTCGGCGCAGGTCCAGGACGTGGTCGCCGTCCGCGGTGGTGACGGTGACCGAGGTCTCCAGTCGGCGCGCGGCCCGGTCGATGCGCAGGGTCGCCGGCAGGCCCTGGAACGACAGGTCGAGCCGGACCCGTTCCTCCACGCCGGGCCGGTCGACTTCGCACGCCTCCACGTCCGGCGCTCCGAACACCGTCATGAGGAGGTCGAGGGCGTGCGGCCCGAGGTCCAGGAGCGCGCCGCCGCCGGCCCGTCGCGCGTCGCCGTACCAGGGGGTGAAGGCCCGCCACACCCGGTTGCCGGGGGTGGCGAAGGAGAAGTCGACGCGCTGGGCGCCGGGCCGGGCCGCGTCGGCGAACGCCGTCAGCAGCGGATGGAAGCGGAAGGGCATGTTCACGCCCAGCAGCTTCCCGGCCGCCGGATGGGCCGCCATCCGGCGTGCCTCGTCCACCGTGGCGGCGAGGGGCTTCTCGCACAGCACCGCGATGCCGGCGTCCAGCGCGGCGAGGACCGGCTCGGCGTGGGCGTCGTTGGGTGTGCAGACGCTGATCAGGTCCGGTCGTGTCTCGTGGATGAGGCGCTCGACGGAGGTGCCGGTCCATACCTGCGGGCGGTCCGCCGTCAGTGAGCGGGCCCGTTCGACGTCGGTGTCGACCAGGCCCACCAGTTCCATGGCGTCCCGCTCGTCGGCGCAGGGCAGGTGGTAGCGCTGGAAGACCCTGCCGCAGCCGGTGGCCGCGTAGCGGATGCGCTGAGGGGTCATCGCCTCAGCCCCTCACCTGGGCGAGGGCGTGCTCGCCGCACGCCTTCGCCGTCTCGACGACGAAGTCCGGGAAGGTGTGGCCGAGGTGTTCGCGGTCGTACGCGGTGATCATGGCGCGCAGTTCGGCCTCCAGCCGGTCGGCGAGTCCGGGCGGGTTCTCGTCCGCGAGGAGCAGCCCCGCGTTGAGGAAGGCGACCAGCAGCCCGGCGAGCCCCTGGTCCCAGCTGCGCAGCCGGCCCAGCAGGGGGCGCAGGGACGCGGCGCCGGTGCCGCGGCGGGCCCGGACGGCGTCCGCGATGCTCTGCGCGAGGAACGGGACCTCGTTCTCCTTGCGGTCGTTGATCTCGGAGGAGACCCGGCTCCAGGCGGTCCACAGGTGTTCGACCCGCTCGTCCTCGACGCGGTAGTCGCGGCGGGCGTGCCGCAGCACTTCCCAGGCGGCGCCTTCGACGCCGGGGATGTCGGGCTCCTCGTACCGGGTGGCCTTGTCGTAGATCTCGGTTCCGCGCAGGGCGATGGCCCGGTTGATCAGGAAGAACGGGTTCTCGCTCTCGTGCACCCGGGCGGCCACGATGAACTTGAGGTTCTCCCAGAGCTCGTCGAGGGTCGTGCCCGGTTCGATCATGATCCAGCCGGGTTCGAGTTCGATGCCCTCCTGTTTGAAGAGGCGGGCGGCGTCGAAGTTGTACTCGGCGGTGGTCCCCTTGCGGAACCGCTTCATCATTCCGGGCGAGCCGCTCTCCATGCCGAGGAGTGCCAGGTCCATGCCGGCCCGGCGCAGGGTGCGCAGGGCCTCGCGGTCGATGAGGCCGGTGTCGACGCGGAACTCGCAGTGGAAGGTGAGTTTCAGGCCGCGGCGCAGGATCTCCTCGGCGAAGCCGACGGCGTGGTGGTAGCCGGCCTGGAAGGCGCCGCCGAAGTTGTCGTCGTTGAACCACAGGAACCGGGTGCCGAACTCCCGTTGCAGGTACTCGATCTCGTCGACCGCGTCCCCCACGGGCCGTACCCGCCAGGGCCCGTCCACGACTCCAGGCTGCCTCGGCGCGTAGCAGAAGGTGCACTTGGCGTGGCAGCCCCGGCTGGTGTAGGTGGAGGCGCGCGGTGTGGGGATGCCGTTCTTGCGGTGGTGGATGAGCAGGTCCCGGGCCGGCCAGGGCTCGCGGGCGAGGTCGGGGAGCTTCGGCGGACCACTGCTGCGCACCCGGCCCTCCTGCCAGAACCACAGCCCCGGCACACCGTGCCAGTCACGCCCCGCCGCCAGACACTCCATCAAACCTTCGACCGTCAGCTCGCCCTCCCCGAAGGCCACACAGTCCGCCTCCGGGATCCGCTCCGCGATCAGCTTCGCGTTGTACGTGCAGAACGCCCCGCCGATCGCCACGAACACCGACGGATCGGCCTCGCGGACACAGCGCAGCAACCGCACCGCGTCGACGATGTGCAGGTCGTACATGATGCTGATCCCGACGAACTTCGGCCGCTCACGCCGGATCAGGTCGATGATGACCTCGTCGCTGGGGTTGCGCCCGTGCAGGTTCAGCGCCCGTACCGAGTAACCGCACCCCCTCAGGTGACCGGCGATGCAGGCCACCCCCAGGTTCTCCCGGACCCGCTTGTAGAACAGGCGCATCGCCGGGTCGAGGGACAGGTACTCCTCGTCGTTGATCAGGACGTTCTGGTTGTTCAGGCTCGCGGCGCCGGTGGGGATCTCCCGAGGCGTCAGCAGGACCACATCCGCCATGACCGGTCTCCTCTCTCGTCTTCACGTGCGCGTCCCGGCACCGGCCGGGTCAGCCGGCCATGGCCTGCTCTCCGCACAGCCTCTTGGTCTCTTCGACGAACACCTGGTAGGGCTCGCCCAGGACCCTGCGGTCGTAGGCGTCGACCAGGGTGCGCAGCTCGGCTTCGAGCCGTTCGGCGAGCCGCGGCGGGTTCTCGTCCGCGAGGAGCAGCCCGACGTTGAGGAAGGCCACCAGCAGGTCGGGCAGGCCGTCGGCCCAGCCGCGCAGCCGGCTCAGGAGCGGGCGCAGTCCCTGTTCCCCGCGGGCCCTGCGCGCCCTGGTGGCGTCGACGATGTTCTGGGCGACGAAGGGCAGTTCCTCCTTGCGGTCGGCGACCTCCGCGCTCACCGTGCTCCAGGCCGCCCACACGTCCTCGACCCGCGGATCGGGGATGCGGTACTCCCGGCGGGCCTCCAGCAGGACGTCCCTGGCGGGCCCCTCGACGCCCGGGAGTTCCGGCGGGGTCGGGTCGGCGATCTTGTCGTACATCTCGGTGCCACGCAGGGCGATGGCGCGGCTGATGAAGGAGAACGGGTTCTCGCTGACGGCGATGTCGGCGGCCACGATGAACTTGAGGTTCTCCCAGAGTTCGTCGAGGGTCGTGCCCGGCTCGACCATGATCCAGCCGGGTTCGAGTTCGATGCCCTCCTTCTTGAACAGGCGGGCCGCGTCGAAGTTGTACTCCACCATGGTTCCCTTGCGGAACCGTTTCGCCATCGTCGGGGCCCCGGTCTCCATGCCGAGCAGCGCGGAGGCCATGCCGGCCCGGCGCAGGGTGTTCAGTGCTTCCCGGTCGATGAGGCCGGTGTCGACGCGGAACTCGGAGTGGAAGGAGATGTCCAGGCCCCGGCGGATGATCTCCTCGGCGAAGCCGACGGCGTGGTGGTAGCCGTCCTGGAAGGCGCCGCCGAAGTTGTCGTCGTTGAACCACAGGAACCGGGTGCCGAACTCCCGTTGCAGGAACTCGATCTCGTCCACGACGTCGACCGGCGAACGGACCCGCCAGGCGTTCCCGGTCGTGACGCCCGGCGCCCGGGGCACGTAGCAGAAGGTGCACTTGGCGTGGCAGCCCCGGCTGGTGTAGGTCGACGCCACGGGGGTCGGGATGCCGTTCTTGCGGTGGTGCACGAGCAGGTCCCGGGCCGGCCAGGGCTCCCGGGTGAGATCGGGGAGCTTGGGCGGGCCACTGCTGCGCACCCGGCCCTCCTGCCAGAACCACAGCCCCGGCACACCGTGCCAGTCACGCCCCGCCGCCAGACACTCCATCAAACCTTCGACCGTCAGCTCGCCCTCCCCGAAGGCCACGCAGTCGGCTTCGGGGATGCGTTCGGCGATGAGTTTGGCGTTGTACGTGCAGAACGCCCCGCCGATCGCGACGAACACCGAGGGGTCGGCCTCGCGGACGCAGCGCAGCAGCCGTACGGCGTCGACGATGTGCAGGTCGTACATGATGCTGATCCCGACGAACTTCGGCCGTTCACGCCGGATCAGGTCGGTGATGACCTCGTCGCTGGGGTTGCGTCCGTGCAGGTTCAGCGCCCGTACCGAGTAGCCGCACCCCCTCAGGTGGCCCGCGATGCAGGCCACGCCCAGGTTCTCCCGGACCTTCTCGTAGAAGAGGCGCATCGCCGGGTCCAGGCGGAGGTACTCCTCGTCGTTGATCAGGACGTTCTGGTTGTTGACACTGGAGAATCCGGTGAGGATCTCCCGTGGTGTCATCAGCACCGCGTCAGCCATCCGTACTCCACTCCCTGCGCCCGGCCGCGCCCCCTGTCAGGAGGAACGCGGCGTTGTTGCCGCCGAACCCGAAGTTGTTCACCAGTACGGAACGAATCCCGTCGCAGGGCTCCGGATCGCGCAGCACCCGCACATGCCGCGCGTCGAGGGGCTTGCGCAGCCCGGGGGTTCCCGGAAGCACCTGATGGCGCAGGGCCCGGACCGCCGCCACGACACCGGGGAACACCGAGGCGTGCAGCAGATGGCCGGCCGCCCCTTTGTACGAGCTGACCGGGACGCCCCGCCAGTCGTGCTCGGCGCCGATCTGGTCCAGCGCCAGCAGTTCGGCTTCGTCGCCCTGCCGGGTGCCGGGGGCGTGGGCGTGGACGTAGTCGACGGTGGTGAGGCCGGCCATGGCGAGCGCGTCGCGTATGCACGCGGCGCCGATGTGCGCGTTGAGCCGGCTGATGCCCTGGCCTGCCACCCGGCAGGAGATGCCGCTGAGCGTCGCCAGGGGCGGGTGTCCCCGGGCCGTGGCGCGCTCGGCGGTCTCCAGGACGATCACCCCGGCGCCCTCGCCGACGGTGACGCCGGAGCGGTTCTCGTCGAACGGGCGGGCGGCGGTCGTGCTGGTCGCGCGCAGCACGTCGAGGCAGGCGTAGTCGTAGGCGTTGAGGGAGGACACGCCGGTGACGAGGGCCGTGTCCGCCAGGCCGCAGAGCAGCCATTCGCGGGCCATGGCCAGGCCGAAGGCGCCCGAGGCGCAGGCGTGGGCCATCAGTACCGCGTCCGGTGGGGCGACGCCCGAGCCGTCGGCGTCCCAGTCGGGTTCCACGGCGATCTCGTCGATCCGGGGGGCGTCGGCGGCCTGCGGGAGGTGCGGGACCACTCCCGCCGACACCAGCAGGGTGCGGCCCGGTAATTCGTCGAGTCCGGCTTCCCGCAGTGCCTCCGCGCGTGCCCGGTGCAGCAGCGCGCGGCGGGTCGGGCTTCCGGGTGGCGCTTGCGTCGGTGTCTGGCACACCGTGCGGCTGCGGAAGCGGGAGGCGTCGAACCGGGTCAGTTCGGACAGTTCCCGCCGGCCGTCCAGCAGGCCCTGCCAGAACGCGGTCCCCCCGTCGCCGAAGGCGGTGACCAGGCCGGTGCCGGAGACGACGACGGACGGTACTCCGGGTCCGGCGGGCCGGGGGGCGCGGGCGCCGTCGGCGGTCACCGGGACGGCCGTGACCCGGTAGCCGTCCTCGTGCGGGGCCTGCGCGACCTCGCACACGACCATCGCCTCGTGCAGCCCCGCCGCCACGGCGCCCCACGCCCAGCGCACCGCCTGGAGGGTGGCCGCGCGCGGGCTGATCAGCACATGGCCCGCGCCGTTCCAGCCGCCGGCCTGCGCCAGTTCCTGGAGCAGTTGCGCCGGCTCGGGGGTCATGGCCTCGGAGGGGCGCAGTCTGCGGCCCCCCGCCTCGGCCTCCACGCACCGGCCGACGTACTGGGAGGTCGCCGACACGCAGTAGTCCGTGGCGGCCATGATGACGGGTACATCGCCGCGCAGGTGCTCCAGCGCCGCCGACAGCACCTCGGTGAAGGCGGTGGACAGGGACTCCCGGGCAGGGAGGACGGACAGGTCCCGCCGGGCGCGCAGGCCCTCCAGCGACCGTGGCGCCGTACCGCCCACGGTGACCGTGCCTGCCTTCGGGCGCGTCATGACGCCGCCGTTCCGGGGGCCAGGGCGGGGTCCGCGGGGCCGAGCCGGGCGGCCAGTTCATCGAGGGGGAGCCGGCCGGCGAGGAAGGGGCCGACGTCCGCGAGGCGCGGGTCCCCGTGCCGGTCGGCGACCTGCCGCCAGAACCTCGGCAGGAGGTCGCCGGTGTCCCGGCGGGCCGTCGGCAGGTGGTAGGCGGTCGTGTCGATCAGGTCGAAGGAGGCGCCCGCGGCGGCGAGCCGCAGTCCCAGTTCGAGGTCCTCGCCGCCCCACAGCTGTCCGTAGTGCTCGTCGAAGCCGCCGGCCTCGTCGAACGCCGTGCGCCGGACGCTGGTGCTGGTGCCGATGCAGCTCAGCCAGCGCAGCGGGGCGTACTCGGGCGAGCGGGTCACCTGCCGGGCGGTCCGCTCGATGAACGAGCGGCGCAGCCCGAACAGGGCGACGGCCGTGTCGAGGCGGGCGACGGTGGCGGGCTCGATCGTGCGGCCGCGGGCGCCGGTGAGGGCCGTGTGCAGGGGCCGGGGTTCGGGGGTCAGCGCGAACGCGGACAGGTCGGTGACGGCGCCGTGCACCACGGTGGCACCGGCCCCCCGGTGGGCGGCGAGATGCGCCTCCAGGAGCTCCGGCGCGGCCAGGGTGTCGTCGTCGAGGAAGAGCAGGAGGTCCCCGCGGGCCAGCCGGGCCCCGGTGTTGCGCGCGCAGGCCACCCCGCGTCCGCCCGTGACGGCCTGCCGCAGCGGCAGGTCCGCGGGAAGGGCGGACAGCACTTCTTGCACCGCGCCGCGCTCCGGTGCGTCGTCGACCAGGACGACTTCGAACCGCTCACGGTCCAGGGTCTGGTGGCCCAGGGCCGTCAGGGTGAGCAGGAGTCGGGTGGTCCGGTCGCGGGTCGGGACGACCACGCTGACCGCCACCTGCCCGGGCGTTCCGCCCGGACGCGCGGCTGCCGGTGTCATGGCGGTCACGTCAAGGTGCGGCTCTCGCCGACCTTCTGCTGGAGGATGTAGGTGGCGAGGCCCTCGATGGAGAAGAGCGTCTCCTCCGTCAGGTCCTCGTCCTCGAAGACGACGTCGAACTTCTCCTCAAGGATGAGCAGGTACTCCAGGGCGTCGAGGGAGCTGAACCCGTACTGGTCCACGAGGCTGGCGTCACCCTCCTGGGGTGCCGGCCGGTGCTCGCCCTTGGTCATGCCCGCCGCTATCTCGTGGAGGTCCCGTATCAGCCCGGCGCGGTCCATCGTCTCTCGTCTCCCGTGATGAAGGATCTCGGTCAAACCTTGGTGAACTGCTGGTCGAGCTGCTGCTCGGTCAGCGCGCGGAAGCGGTCCATGCGGAAGTAGTGCTGGAGGTCACCGCCGAACTCGGTCCGGTAGTAGAAGTCCTCGGTGTGGCGTTCGGGCTCCGTGCTCACCGTCTCGCCGCGCCGCAGGGCGGCGATCAGCCGGGGCACGGGGTGGGTGAACTCCGTGTCGCTGCGCAGGTACCAGTTCTCGCCGTGCCGGGTGACGACCGAGAGGTCCTCCTCGGGACCCGACCCGTCGGGCAGCATGCGGACCGGCTGGCACAGCAGGTCGTAGCGGAACACCTCGTCGAGGACCGGCAGCAGGTGATCGGGCAGCGCGGGGCGCATGGCCTCCTCCCACCACTGGCGCAGCAGCCGCTTGGTGAGCAGCCGCCAGACGTTGGGGTCGACGAGTTCGCTGGCGGAGCTCGCGGGCCTGGCCACCGCGTGCAGTTCCCTGGCCTCGGGGTCCTCGCTCTTGTCGATCCAGTCGGAGAAGCTGAGCAGCACCTGTGACTGGGGGACGTCGGCGAGGGAGCGCAGGGCGACCCAGATGTTGTGCAGGAACAGGCTCCGGGCCAGGACCCGGTTCCAGCAGATGAAGCGGAGCATGCGCTCGTTGTCGGCGAGTGTCATCGTCCGGTGGGAGAGCACGTAGTCGAAGTCGTCCTGCTCGCCGCGCACGGTCACCAGTCCGTGGACCTCGCGCTTGTCGTGGTACTCGGTGTTCGGCAGCAGCATCAGGGGGTGGACCGCGATGAACGGTGTGTGCTGTGCCGCCCGGTCATAACCGTCCAGGAACGAGGCGACCGTTTCGCCCGGCGCCCCCCAGATCAACTCCAGATAGGGGGTGATGCCGTGGTCGGTGAGCCAGGCGACGAGGCTTTCCCAGTCGTTCAGCTTCATGTTCCGCCGGCGCATGAGGTCCAGCACGGAATCGTCCATCGTCTGGAGGGCGAGGATGAACGCGCTGTGCATCCCTGAATCTTTCATCTTCTCCATGATGCGGTAGAAGCCGGGAGACTTGTTCTTCGCCCAGGAGGTTTCCAGCCGCTTCGGGAACCCGTACTTTCGGCGTACCCGGAGCATGTCGTCCAGGAATTCCTCGTCCTGGCGCAGGAGCCCGAAATTGGAGTCTGCGAGCATCAGGATTTCCGCGCCGTGCCGTCCCAGGAGTTCGAGTTCCTCGCGCAGCCGCTCCCGGGAGAACGCCCTGATCTTCTGCCCGGTGGCGCCGCCCCAATAGCAGAAGGAGCACTTGTACGGGCAGCCGCGGTTGGTTTCCATCAGCGCGTAGTCGTAGCGGAAACCGCCCTTGTCGCCGGCCAGCGGAATCGCTCCGGTCAGAATGGGGGACGGCAGGATCTCCAGGTCCTGGATGCGCTCGCGTTCGGGGGTGGTGACCAGGTTGCCGTCGGCCTCGCGGAAGGAGATGCCGCCGACCTCGTGGAGTTCGTCGCGCCGGGCGCCGTCGAGGTGGGCGTTCATCAGGTCCCGGAAGATCAGCTCGCCCTCGCCGTTGACCACCACGTCGACCTGGGGGTACATGCGCAGGACGCGTTCGGCCTGGTAGGCGACGTGGTTGCCGCCGAAGACGACCCAGCCCTGCGGGTTCATCTGCTTGAAGGTCTCCGCGAGGGTCCCGAAGGCGCGGAAGTTCCAGCCCAGGACGGAGAAGCAGAGGATGTCGGGACAGCCGTCCCGGATCAGGTCCCGGGCCATCGCGTTCAGTCCGGCGTCGCCCGGATAGTTCCTGATGGAGATGTCCATACGGCGCCGAATGCGGTCGTCCGCTTCGGCGTACGCCTTGAGGTAGCCGATCGCCAGGGGCATGGAGGCGGCGGAATTCCCCCAGACTCCTTGCTGAACAAGCAGTACGCGAGTCTCCATTCCCTTGCCTCGTCCCCTAATCGCCCGACAGGCCAAATCGCACTTTGAGGCTACAGCAGAAGATCCCCGGCGCAATGGGGCGTCCGGAACCGGCCCGTCGGCATGGCCAATTCCCTGTCACTCACACGTGTTCGGCCATGCCGACGGCCCGATGAAGGTCACCGTCCGGGCCGGATCACGCCGCTCGCCGAACCTCCGGGGACAGGGGTGCTGACATGGGAGATTCACCGTGCCCGCACAGGAACGGACCCGGCCACCACCGGGGCCCGGGGAGAGGTTCCGAAAATGATCTATGCAGCGAAATGAATGACCTGAAATCTATCGTCCCGATGGTTACCGAAGGCGAATATGATCATCTTAGAACGGTATTTTCAGCCACCTGTTACCCCATTTTCTGCCGCTTCGGATCAGGCTCTGGGCGCGCGGGAAGACGATCTGTATGCTCCGGCCGTACGGAGTAGCCGGAGTTATCGGAGTCACATGACGGAGATTCCTGACACGTGGTCCCCGACGGCCCTGCCGCATGTGGAAACAGCGGACGGGCAGCTCCGTTTCCTGGGGCGTCAGGTCGAGGGGTGCGGCCCTGTGTCGGACCGTGACGCCGCCCTGCTGTCCCGCTGCGACGGCAGCCGGCCCCTCGACGGCTTCTCCCCGGCGGACCGCGAGACCATCGCTCTGTGGCGCCGGCACGGCCTGCTGCTCATGGCGCCCCCGCCCATGCCCGGCCCTCAGCCCACCGAGCCCGCGGTGATCGTGTCCCCGCATCCGGACGACGCCGCGCTGGCCCTCGGCGGGACGGTGGCCCGCGAGGGCGCCCGGTTCCTCGACGTCTTCAGCGTCGAGACCTGGACCAAGGACCCGTACTACGCCGAACGCCCGGCGTTGACCCGGCGCCTGCTGCTGGACGAGGAGAATGTCGCCGCCCGTGTGCTGCGTGCCCGCGTGGAGCTGCTGGGGTTCGTCGACGCCGCCGACCGCGACCTCAGACGGGACGCGTTCTTCACCGACCCGCCCTGGTCCGACGGGTTCGCGCGGGAGGAACCCCAGCTCTTCGACGCCCTCCTCGAACGGCTCGCCGCCCTGCTGGCCGGCGCCGGCCCGCTCTACGCGCCGCTCGGCGTCGGCGGCCACGTCGACCATGTCGCCTGCCGGGAGGCGGTGCTGGAACTGGCCCGCACCGGCCGGCTCGCCGCGGACCGGGTCGCCTTCTACGAGGACCAGCCCTACTCCCTGTTCTCCCGCGCGGAGGAGACCGCGAAGAACCTCGGCGCGCGCCTGGCCGAGCGGGGACTCGGCGGACTGCGCCCGAAGCTGCTGCCCATGGACGACGAGGCGGCGCTCACCAAGTGCGAGGCGCTGGGCGCCTACCGCATCCAGGTGCGCAAGGGCATCGTCCGGCGCGTCCACCGGCACGGCGTGCGCCTGGCGGAGGGCTCCGGGTTCCCGGCCGCCGAGCGGATCTGGCTGATGCGCCCCTGACCTCCGACAAGCGACCGCTCTGTGAAGGGTTTCCCATGTACGCACTGGCTCAGTCCCTGATACCGGCGGACCTGGAGGTGCTCGCGGAGGCATGTGCCGAGGTGGGTCTCACCCTGCATGTCACGGACCCCGCGACGGGCCACGCCCCACCGCCCGGCGCGCTGCTGGTCTCCTTCCACCGGGTCGCCGCCGCCCGGCCGGACGACCTGTCCGTGGCGGACCTCAAACGCCGGGGCGGGTACCCCGTCGCCGTGCTGGACGGCGTCTCCGCCACCGGGGTCCTGGCGGCGGTGACCGCCGGCTACGGCTTCACGCTGGCCAGCCCGCTGCGGCGGTCCCGGCTCGTGGAGACCCTCAGCTACCTCAAGACGGTCACACCGTCCGAGAACACCCAGGTGCTCACGCTCGCGAACGGCTCGCTGAACTCCGCCGCGAAGTCGCTGCCCGTGACGGACGCCGAGGCCGGGCTGCTGCGCCTGCTGTCCGGGCGGCCGGGCCAGATCGTCTCCCGCGAGGAGCTCACCGAGGCCACGGGCGGGGAGGACGTGAACAAGGTGACCTCGGTCCTCAAACAGAAGTTCCTGGACATCGACTCCGGTGCGAAGCTCCTGAAGATCCCCCACCTGGGCTTCCGCCTGGTCGGCACGGTCCGCGAGGGGGGCGAGTGATGCGCGCCGTGGTGATCACCGGTGCCCCGGGCGTGGGCAAGACCCGCCTGGGCCACCAGCTGGTGACGCGGTACGGCGTCCCGGCCGCCGCGATGGACTGCGATCCCATCGTCCATCCGTGGAACGGCGGCGAGGAGGTGTACGACCTGATGGCCTCGACCGTGCGCGCGGCCCTGCCCGTCTACCGGGAGTGGGGGGCCCGCGTCGTGATCGTCACCGGGGTGGTCCTCGCGGGCCGCGCCTACGAGCGGTTCCAGAAGGTGTTCGAGGAACTCGGTGCCCAGGCAGTCTACTACGGCCTGCGGGCGGACGCGCGGGCGCTGGCCACCCGGATCGAGAACGACGCGGGCGGCCGGCTGTTCGTGGAAGGGCGGCTGGCGGAGCGTCACCTCGACGCGGAGGTGCCCGACGTGCCCGGTGTGCGGCTGGTCGACACCACGCGCCTGACGCTGCTTGAGGCGGCCGACGCGGTCGCGGCCCTGGAGCGCGCCGAGCTCGGGCCGCGCTGGTTCGGGGCGGACGGTGCTGCGCCGGTCACCGGGTGACCCGGGGGTGGAGCCGTGGGCCGGCTCCGCCCCCGGTGCCGGGTCACTGGAAGCGGCCCACCGCCAGGCCCTCGCCGTCGCGTCGCACCGACAGGACGAAGCCGTAGTAGTGGGTGGCGCCGATGCGGGTGACGTACTCCCGGACCTCGTCGCCGAGCGGGCCGGTGAGCTGCTGTTGTTCGTCGCGGGGTGCGAAGGCCGGCCAGCGCGGGGGTGTGGAGGGCCGCAGCAGCAGCCGTCCGAAGACCCCCAGGCGCCGCAGTTCGGCCTCCAGTTCGGGGACGAAGAACGGCCCGTGCTCGTCCCCGTAGGCCGCGGCCTGGAGGAGTGCCTCGCCTTCCCCGGTGAGGAGCCCGGGGGTCCGGCGCAGGAGTTCCCAGAAGAACTCCAGGCCGTCCAGCCCCGCTTCGCCGGCCAGCCAGCCGAGCGCGCCGCGGCGCAGCGGGAGGCAGGGCGGGTTGGAGACGACCAGGTCGAACCGGGAGTCCAGCGTCAGGGACATGATGTCCCCCTCGACGGCGGTCAGCCGGTCGGCGAGCCCGTTGATGTGGGCGTTGACGGTCGCCGCCGCCGTGCACTCCGGGTTGACGTCGACCGACAGCACCTCGGCGCCGTTGCGGGCCGCGGACAGTCCGAGGATGCCGGTGCCGCATCCCAGGTCCAGGGCGGAGCGGGCGCCGCGGCGGGCCGCCACCAGCCGGGAGAGGGTCATGGAGTCGGTGCCGACCCAGGGCGCGTACGAGCCCGTGTCCCGTCCCGCCGCCCGCCAGGCGGCCAGCAGGGACATGCCGTCCCCGCGGACGAGGCAGTAGTCGGCGGACGTCTTCCCGGACTCCTCGGACAGCACCCGGGCGCGGAGCAGGAGGTCGAGCAGGGGGCCGGGGACCTGGGAGCGGACGTCGGACTCGGCCACCTGTTCCCCGAAGACGAACAGGGAGGACAGGACGGACTCGGCGGCCAGGGTGGTGGAGATCGCCGCCAGGGTCTCGGGGTTGCGCCACGGTGCCAGTTCACCGAGCCAGTCCCCGGCGAGGGTGAGCAGATCGTGCTGCGGGAGGGTGAGCAGCCGCTCCAGCCCGGCCCCCGCGAAATCGTCGTCGGAAATCCCGTCCGCGGAAATCATTACGTCTCCTCGTGGCCTCGGTATGCTCTGGTCTTCCGGCATTCCGTCGCCCACGGGATCAGCGGGGTGACGGTTCCTCGGCGGCCGGTTCGAAGATCGGCGTGAACGCCGATTTCAATTCCCGTAGCCGTTCCAGAGCGCGGGGTCCGGCGTACGGGGCGCAGCGCGCTATTTCCTGTTCGGAGATGTTGCCGAACAGATAGAGGTTGACCACGTCGATCGGTCCGGTGCAGCTCTTGCAATACGGGAAGCGCGGCCGGGGCTGCATGAACATATCGTAGTGCTGGTGTTTTCCGAACTGTTCGTGGATGAGTTGGGGATTCTCTTTCGTGTTGCCCATGGGTTTGAGCCAGGCGTACGGGCAGCAGGAGACGTCTCCCTGTCCGAAGAGCTGCACCATGGTGGCCGTCGCGTAACACCGCAGGGTGCGGACGCCGGTGCGCAGCTGGTTGTCGATGTGTTCCACGAAGGCCCGCGGGGGAAGGACCTCGGACAGTTCGTCGTAGCGTTCGAGGAGCGGCGCGAAATGATCGCCCAGGGGCGGTGCGTGGGTGGTCCTGGTCTCGCCGCGCACCGGGAAGAAGTAGAGCATCACGCCGCGCCCGTACCGTTCGAGGAGGAACTCGGCGAACTCCGCCTGGCCTCCGGCGTTGAGGTCGCTGATCACCGACTGGATCTCGATGGGGATGCCCAGTTCCACCGCGTGGTCCAGGTGGCGCATGATGACGTCGAAGAGCTTGTGCTGCTTCGGGGGCAGCCGGTGGCCGTTCATCTCCAGCGTGTGGCCGTCGAGGGACAGGCACAGCTGGACGTTGCCCAGCGCGGCGAGCGCCTCCAGGCGGTGCGGTGTCAGGAAGGCGCCGTTGGTGATGACCTGGACGACCTCGTACTTCTCGCTGCACTCCGCGACGAACTCGGTGGAGCCTTTCAGCCAGAAGAACTCGCCGCCGCTGAGGCGCATGATGGGGCTGTCCACCTGCTGGTGGTAGAGGTCGAGGATCTCGTGCCAGTCCGCTCGCCGGTCGGTGGTCAGGCGCAGCCGGGCGTCCGGGACCGCCATGAGAAGGTTGAAGTCCTCGGTGAGGCAGTAGGAGCACCGCATCTGGCACAGCTGCTCCTCGATGACCATGTCGTTCATCAGGAGTTTCAGACGGTCCTGCCCATCGCGATGCGCGAACATCGCATCGCGATATTGACTTTTCAGGGCCATGCCTATCACCGCACCCAGGTCGTATTCGCGCACGACTCTTCTGTTGGGCGACGATCCTAACTTCACGTTCAAGACAGGGGCAATGAGGGCAACCGAGGGCACTGCCGTTCGGCCGGAACTCGACTTGATCCGGCCCGAGGATGGCTCATATGCGACTGCTGACTGACCCGTTGCCACCGGGTACCGTTACGCACCACGTACTCGCCAAATCCGCAGACCTGCAACGGGAGTAAGGACGGCAGTATGCTCGCTCTGGGGCTCGGCGGTTCCAACCATGATTTCTCGGCCTGTCTCGTCGAGAACGGCGAGATCGCCGTCGGTATCGAAGAGGAGCGGCTGACCCGCCGCAAATACGCCGTCAATGTGAATTCCCTGGCGAACACGTGCTGGCGGTACTGCCTGACGACGCACGGAGTGCGGCTCGCCGCGGTGGACGCGATCGTCGCGGACGACACCCTGCTGCCCAGCTGTTATTTCCCGTTCCGCAGCCGGACGACGCTCATCCGCCATCACCTGGCGCACGCCGCCAGCGCCTTCCTCCCCTCGCCCTTCCCCGAGGCCGCGGTCCTCGTGGTCGACGGGGCCGGCAGCCTGTTCGAGGGCCAGGGCGTCGAGACCATGACCCTGTCGGTCGGCAACGGCACGGAGATCACCGAGATCTCCAAGGTGTACGGGACCAACTGGAGCACGGACGGTCTGCGGGACACCCGGGTCTACCAGGCCGGTGACAGCGACCACTCGCTGGGCTTCATGTACAAGGCGGTCAGCAGGGCCATCGGCTTCACCCTCTACGAGGAGGGCCCCTGGTACCTGACCGAGGACGGCAAGACCATGGGGCTGGCCCCCTACGGGACCGACCGCTACCGGGCGGAGTTCCGGCGCCATCTCGACCTGCTGCCAGAAGGCCGGTTCACGCTGCACCTCAAGGACGGCGGGCTGCTGGACTTCGTCGAACACGCCCTGGACGGGCGGGAGGGGGACGAGCGTTTCGCGCTCGGCGCCGATCTCGCGTGGGCCGCCCAGGACCTGCTGGAGACCGCCGTCCTGCACGCCGCCGACTGGCTGCACCGGGAGACGGGCCTGACCCGTCTGTGCCTGGCCGGCGGTGTCGTCCTCAACTCGGTCGCCAACGGCAAGATCCTGCGGAACACGCCGTTCACCGAGATCTTCGCGCAGCCCGCCGCGGGCGACAACGGCTGCGCGGTCGGCTGCGCCTACTACGGCTACCACGTCCTCGGCGAGCGGCCGCGGCCCCGTGGTCCGAAGGCCCCGCGCACGGCCCCCCGGCCGCAGGCCCACACCTACCTGGGCCGCCGGTACTCCACCGAGGAGATCCAGCGCGCCCTCGACGCCTCGGGCCTGCCCCACCGGCGTGTGGAGCGGCCGGCCCGGCTGGCCGCGGGGCTGCTGCCGCAGGGCGCGCTCATCGGCTGGTTCACCGGAGGCTCGGAGTTCGGGCCGCGCGCCCTCGGCCACCGCAGCATCCTCGCCGACCCCCGCCGCGCGGAGATGAAGGACATCCTCAACAGCAAGGTCAAGCACCGCGAGGCGTTCCGTCCGTTCGCCCCCGCCGTCCTGGCGCACCGGGCCGCCGAGTACTTCGAGCTCGACATCGAGTCGCCGTACATGCTGATCGTGGCGCCGGTGCGCGGCGACAAGCGCCAGGAGGTGCCGGCCATCACCCACGTGGACGGGACGGCGCGGGTGCAGACGCTGACGCCGGAGGCGAACGGCACGTTCTACGAGCTGGTGGAGCGGTTCGGGGAGCTCACCTCCGTGCCCGTGGTGCTCAACACCTCCTTCAACGACCGCGGTGAGCCGATCGTGGAGACCCCCGAACAGGCGCTGGCCTTCTTCGGGCCGAGCAAGCTCGACTACCTCTTCCTGGAGGACTTCGTGGTGGCGCACAGCGCGACGGACCTCGACACGGTGACGGAGACGGGCGCGTGACGGACGCCCCGGGGATGCGGTACGAGACCTGGCGGGCCCTCGCCCTGTGGGGCGCCGAGGAGGAGACCGCCGCCCTGGAGGTGATCCGGTCCCGGTCGCTGTTCCGTTACTACGGGCCGGACCTGGGCCACCGGACCGACCTGTTCGAGTCCGCGTTCAGCGAGGTCGCCGGGGTCGCGCACACCGTCGCCGTGTCGTCCGGCACGGCCGCGCTCACCGCCGCGATGATCGGCCTCGGGATACCGGCCGGGGCCGAGGTGATCGTGCCCGCCGTGACGTTCGTCGGCAGTGTCGGCGCCGTCGTCGCCGCCCGGGGCGTCCCCGTCTTCGCCGAGGTCGACGACTCCCTGACCCTGGACCCCGCGCTGCTGGAGGAGCGGATCACCGAGCGGACCTGGGGTGTCATGCCGGTGCACCTCAACAACGCCGCCGCCGACATGGGGCCGGTCCTGGAGGTCGCGCGACGGCACGGACTGCGGGTGATCGAGGACGCGGCCCAGGCCGCCGGCGTCCGATACGAGGGGCGGCCCGTCGGCGGCCTCGGCGACGCGGGCGCGTTCAGCTTCCAGCTCGACAAAAACATCACCGCCGGCGAGGGCGGCGCGGTCACCACGACCGATGCCGACGTGTACGACCGGGTGGCCCGGTACCAGGACCAGGGCGGCCAGTTCACCACCTCCAAGGGCGCGACACGTGGCAGCGGCGACGGCCCGCCGTTCGTCGGCGTCAACCTGCGGATGACCGAGCTGACCGCGGCCGTCCTGTCGGCTCAGCTCCCCCGCCTGGCCCCCATGTGCCGGCGGCTGCGGGACGTGGCACGCCAGGTGCGCGGCGAGCTCGCCGATCTGCCGGTGCGCTGGCGGAGGCTGCCGGACGAGGAGGGTTCGGGCGGCGACCTCACGCTGTTCCTCGACTCCCGGCTCCAGGCGCGTGCCTTCGTCGCCGGTCTGAACGCCGCCGGAATCCCGGCCCACACCCTCTACCAGGGGCAGCCGGTGACGGCCAACCGGGCCGTACGGGAGGGGCGGACCCCGTGGGGTGTGGAGTGGGAGCGCCCGCCGCGCCTGCGGATCAGTGAGGGGCTCCTCGGCCGCTCCGTCACCGTCGGTCTGGGCGCCGCCATGACCGACGAGGACGTCGACGCCGTCGTCACCGCCGTCCGCAAGAGCTACCAGGACGTCACCGGCTGAACCATCCCGGCCGGCCCGTCACCGACACAAGGGGAGCGACGCACCGACATGTCCCTGTACGAGATCCCCGTCCGCACCCTCGCCGGGGAGCCCGGTGACCTGAGCCCCTACCGGGGCAAGGCCCTCCTCGTGGTCAACGTGGCCTCGCGGTGCGGGCGTACACCGCAGTACGCGGCGCTGGAGGAACTGCACCGGCGTTACGGACCCCGCGGGTTCGCCGTCCTGGGCTTTCCCTGCAACCAGTTCGGGGAGCAGGAGCCGGGGACCTCCGAGGAGATCCAGGAGTTCTGCTCGACGACGTACGGCGTCACGTTCCCCCTCTTCGAGAAGGTGGACGTGAACGGGGCGCGACGGCACCCGGTCTACGAGATCCTCACCGCCGCCCCCGACGAGCGCGGAGTGGCCGGTGACATCGAGTGGAACTTCGAGAAGTTCCTCGTCTCGCCCGACGGTTCGGTGATCCATCGCATCGGGTCACGCGTGAAGCCGGACGCCCCCGAGGTCGTCGCCAGGATCGAGGCGCTGCTGCCGTCCTGATCCCGGCGCCGGAGCCGTCGGCCGGGAAGGCCGGGCTCCGGCGCCGGGGGTCAGGGCCGGTGGGTCAGTGCTGGCGCAGGGCGTGGCGGATCGCCCGCTCCACGTGGACCGCGGTGTTGGCGTGTCCCGCGGCGTTGGGGTGGATCATCGTGGCGTGCTTGCCGATGGGCGCGCACTCGACCCCGGTGCCGGGGAACGTGGTGGGCCAGTAGTCCGCGGCGTCGCCGCAGATCCCCTCCATCCACTTGGTGCCCTCGGGCTGACAGACGTCGTGGCCCGCGCTGGAGGAGAAGACGTCGACGTAGCGGTCGCCGAAGGACGACGAGGCCCGCTGGAGCGTCTTGTTCAGCGGCTTGAGGACGTCGTCACGCAGCCAGTCGACGTCGGCGTGGGTGGTCGTGTCGAGTTCGGTGAGGGAGCCCCGGTCACAGGCGCTGCCCCGGGTCGGCATGATGGTCGGGTAGCCGATGTTGATGACCTTGGCGTTGGGCGCGGCCCGGTGCACCGCGGCCAGCATCTCGGTGTACTCGTTCTGGACGCGGGCGAGCCTCTCCCGGACGCTCTCCACCCCGGCGGGCGGGTTGGTGAAGTACGCGCGGCAGGACTGGTCGCTCGCGCCCAGTTCGAGGCACTTGGGGAAGATGTCACCGAAGGGCAGGCTGTTGCCGCCGATGGCGATGGTGACGACGTCGGTCCCGGCGTCGAGGCCGGCCCGCTCGATCTGCGTGTCCACCGCGGGCCAGCCGCCGGGCGGGGTCTCGACCGGGCTGATCGGCGTCTGCTTGACCTTGGCGACGTTCGCGATGACGGCGCTGCTGCACGCGACGTTGGTCAGGCGGACGGGCTTGCCCGGCGGGGACGCGGCGAGTTCCCGGGCGACCAGGCTGGGGTAGGAGCCGCTGGTGCGGGCGCAGCCGTCCTGCGAGGGATCGCCCAGCGGGGGCTGCGGGTCGCCGACGAAGACGCCGGCGGTGAACGAGTCGCCGAGCGCGGCCCACTCGTACTCGTCGGCCGCACCGGCGGAACCTGCCGGTAACAGCGTGGCCGCCGCGAGCGCGAGACCGGCGGCCAGGACTCGCGGGCGCGGGCGGGAGACAGCGTGTCGCATACATACTCCAGGATCGATGGAAGACGTCCGGACGGCCGGAACACGACGCACGAGGCGGAACGCGCCTCGTCCGTGATGATCCGCACCGTCCGTCCACCCTGTCCGGCGAAACGGCCCGCCGCCATCCGTTCGGACCAATAAGCCGGATCTTTCACACCGCCTCCCGGAACGGTCTGATCACTTCCGCGCGAGACAGGGTGGGCGTCCCGTTCAGCGGAGCACGAACGTCATCGCGCTGCGTGCGGGCAGCGTCACGGTGAAGGCGCCGTTCGACACCCCGGCCGTCCCCTGGGACACGACAGTGCGGCTCGCGTCCGTCAGCCACGAGGCGACGGTCGACGGCGCGCTGTTCACCAGCGTGAACGGCTGGCTCACGGCGCCGGTCCCCTTGTTGACGGCGACGACGACCGTGGAGCCGCCGCCCCGGTACGCCGAGACCCAGACGTTCGTCGCGGGGTTCGCCGTCGCCTGGACGCGTACGTGTCCGGGCCGCACGAACCTCGCGAAGTGGGCCATGGCCGCGCCGCGCTTGCTGATCTGGCCGTCCTCGCGCATCGGGCCGTAGCCGCGCCGGATGTACCACCAGATGTACGCCTGGAACTCGGCGTCCACCAGGGCGTGGTGGATGTGTTCCGCGACGTCGAGGGCCTGGGGCCAGAGGTCCGCCGAGTCGGAGCTGTTGGGGTAGTAGACCTCGGTCATCCACAGCTCCTTGCCCGCGCCCTTCTGTTTGAAGAGGGGGTAGGGGAAGTTGGCGAGGGCGGTGCCGTAGAGGTGGGCGCCGACGATGTCCACGTTCGCGAGGGCCACCGGGTCGTTGAGGATCGGGTCCGACATGTTCTTCAGGTACTGGAAGGACTCCGGCGCGATCACGCGGGTGCTGATCGCGCCCGCGTTCTCGCGCAGGAAGCGGACCATCTCGGCGGGGGTCCACCAGGTCCAGGTGTGCGCGTAGTCGGGTTCGTTCTGGACGGAGATCCCGTACAAATTCACGCCGTTGTTGCGCAGGTGGACGGTGAAGTCGTTCAGGTGCTGGGCGTAGGCGGCGTAACTGTCGTGGCGCAGCCGCCTGGCGTCGGTCTGGGTGCCTCTGACGAAGGTCTCGACCATCGAGGCGGGGGGATTCCACGGGGAGGCGATGACGGAGGCGCCGAGGGCGGTCGCGCGCTGCGCCGTCGCCAGGTCGCGGCTCCAGGCCGCGCGGTCCTCGGGGACGGGGATCCTCAGCAGGGAGAAGCCGAGGCGGCCGTCGCCGGTTCCGAAGGCGGTGTCCCGCTGGGCCGCCGTGAGGTCGCCGATCCAGGCGGTGTGGGTCATGCCGCCGAAGCCGCGGATCGTCTGGCGGGTCGCGGCCGGGTCGATGACGGCGGTGGCGGCGATCGCCGGGGCGGCCGGCTGCGAGGCGCGCGCGGCCGGTGCCGTGGCGGCGAGGACGGGCAGGGCGGCCGTCGTCGCGAGGACGGCCCGGCGGCTCGGTGCCGCGCGCCAGTCGCCTGCTGGGGTGTGCCGGGTGTGTGCCATGACGTCTCCTCCGGGAGGTCTGGACTTGCCTGGCGGATCGACTGGGAGCGCTCCCAGCTTCGGAGGGCGCCCGTGTTCGCTCTTCATGACGAGAGGTGCTGCCGGATGACGGGACACCGGCGTTGTTCGACATCGTGAACGGTGTCCATGTGGCGGATCTGTCGCAAGGTAACGACGCCGCCCGGCAGGGTCAAGCCTCCCGGCAACGCCCGGCTCGCTCCCCGGGTCAGCGGGTCCGGCACAGTTCCTGGCCCACGAGCGTCGTCATCGCCCGCTCGGTGTCCCGGCCGACCTCGCTGGTGACGTACACCGCGGCGGTCCGGGTCCCGTCCCGGGTGGCGCCGCTCCAGGCGACGTAGCCGAGGAGTTCGCCCCGGTGGCCGAAGTAGCTGCCGCCGCAGGGCAACGGGAGTTCGGCGAGGCCGAGTCCGTATCCCGCTCCCAGTTCGGGGACGGGCATCGTGGTCGTCATCGCGTCGAGCTGCGCCGGAGCCAGCAGACGGCCGCCGAGCAGCGCGGCGTGGAAGCGGTTCAGGTCGTACGCGGTGCTGATGATCGAGCCGGAGCCGACGGCCATGCTCGCGTCGAGGTCCGTCACGTCGGTGCGGGTGCCGGTGCCGAACGTGGCGTAGCCCCGGGCGTGCGGCCTCGGGAGGAACGGGAAGGTGCCGGGGGTGCTGGTGCCCCTCAGGTCCAGGGGGCGGATGATCCGGTCGGTCACCTCCCGCGCCCAGCTCCGGCCGGTGACCTTGTGGATGATCATCGCGGCGAGGAGGTAGTTGGTGTTGGAGTACGACCAGCGGGCGTCCGAGTGCGGGTGCCGCAGCGCGAGCCTCACCACCTCCTCGGGGGTGTAGGTGCGCAGGCGTTCGGCCCGGTAGCCGGCCGCGCTGTTCAACGCGGGGATGTCCGGCCCGGCGTCGGGAATGCCGCTGGTGTGCTGGAGCAGCTGCCGTACGGTGATCCGGCCGCCGTCGTTCCCGTTGCCCCGGACCACTCCCGGCAGCCACCGCTCCACGGTGTCCTCCAGGGACAGGCGCCCCTCGCCGACGAGTTGCAGCACGACCGTGGCGGTGAACGTCTTGGTGGCGCTGCCGATCCGGAACCTGCCGTCCCTGGGCATGGGCCTGCCGGTGTTCAGCGCGGCCGTCCCGGCGGACGCGCTGTCGCGGGCGCCCGGTGACACCACCTCGGCGTGCACACCGACGGCCCCGGTGGCGTGGATCGCCTCCACCTGCCGCTGGAGGGGATCGGCCGGTTGCGCCGTCGCCGCGGGCGCGGCGAGGGCGGCTGTTGTCACGGCGGCCAGGACGGGCAGACCTCTCCGACGCCTTCTCGATCCGTGCATGGCGGCTCCTCCCGGTCCGGGCCGCCCCCGGATCCGACGGCCGGTCACCATCCCATCAGCGGAGGGGAGTTCGGCCCATCCGGCTGTCCCCCGACGGGCCGGCGCGCTGTCCTCAGGGCGGCGCCGGGGGCTGGCCCCCTTGAAACGCCGTCCACCCCCGCCTCAGCGCAGGGCGCTCGCCCGTTTGGTGGCGAGGTTGAGGAGGTGTTCCAGCGGGCCCCGGCGGAAGAACCGCGACCACAGCCCGGCGAACAGGACGGCCCCCGCGATGAAGGAGAGCAGCAGACCGGTGGACGCCGACTCCGGCGGGGCCGCGGACTCGCCCGGCAGCGCGAGGATCACCAGGATGTGCCCGACGTACAGGGTCAGCGACATGGTGCCGACGGCGATGACCGGGGCCGCGAGCTTGCGCAGCCAGTCCAGGCGCTCCACCGCCAGCGTCGCGCACAGGATCACGGTGATGGCGATGCCGAGGCTGCCGATGAGGTCGAGGGTGGAGCCGCTGTGCGGTTCGGCCGCGATCAGCCCCCAGGCGTCGTTCCACAGGCCGCTGCCGACGGGCATGTCGAAGGAGACCGGCCCCGACTCCGTCATCTTGGCCAGGTCCTCGGCGGACGGCCGCCCGCTCGCGAGGTGCCGGTCACCGCCGGTCACCCGCAGCAGCAGCCGGGCGACGCCGTACCCGAAGGCGATCATCGCGGCGCCGACGGCGGCGAGCCGGCGCCGTACCGTGCCGGAGGCCAGGTCGAGGCGGCCGAGGGTCATGCCGGTGACGACGAACGTCATCCAGGTGATCGCCGGGTAGAGGCCGGTGAGCACGAGGTCGAGGACGCCGACGCCACTGATGCGCGCGAGGGGGTCGTAGGTGTCGATGGTGCGGACGGCCGACTCGGTGAGCAGGGCCCGCAGGGCGAACGCGAGTTGGGGGGTGACGACCGCGAGGGTGACGGCGATCGTGGCGAGGGTGCGGGCGCGCAGCTTCAGCAGGGGCAGGGACAGCAGGAAGTACAGGGCGTAGAAGTTGAGGATGCCGGCGCCGCCGAAGTTGGTCATGGCGAGCGCGCTGCCGACGACGAGCAGGATCGCGGCGCGGATGACGATCCGGGCTCTGGCCTGCCGTCCGGCCGCGCCGGTCTTCGGTTCCCGGCGGCCCGCGATGAGCATCAGCGAGAACCCGGCGAGGGTCGCGAACAGGGCGGAGGCCCGGCCGCTGGCCAGCTCCAGGACCCAGTCGCCGACGCCGCCACCGGGTGTGGGGAAGGGGCCGACATGCACGGCGAACATTCCGAACACGGCCAGGGCCCGGGCGAGGTCCACCCCGACGAGCCGCGCGGTCGACGCCGCGGGGGGCGTCGAAGTGGCGGAGTCGGAGGTGCGTGGGGGGTGTAAGGGCGTCTTGTCGGCGCTGTCGATCTCGGTCACGGGTCCAACCTCGCGCGGACGCCGGATGAGCGGCCATCCGCCGATCGGCGGCAGACACCCCGCCGACCGGCGGGGACGGCCCCGAACCGTCCCGGCATGCCGCCTTTTGACCGGAGGTTTTCCCTCGCTTCATGCGTGGTCGTGTTCTGTCCCGCGGAGTGGGACCGGCCTCTCCGCTCCCCTCGGTACCGGGGTGCGGAGTGCGGTGCGGACAGGTCGATCCGCGCAAGACGCGGAGCATGGAGATGACGACTGTGCGCGCGGTGGGACTCCCCCTCGTGGGCCGGGAGCAGGCTCTCGCGGACGGCCGTACGCACCCTTGCCGATGTGGATCTGCCGCCGGACGAGCTGCTGACCCATCTCGACGATCTCGTCCTGTGTCTCGGGGACGATCTCCACTCGGCGGGCGAGTCGGGGGCGACCTGTCTGTACACCGTGTACGACCCGGTGTCGCGGCGGTTCACGGTGGCGCGCGCGGGGCATCCGCTGCCGTTGGCCGTCGGCCCGGACGGCAGGGCGGTGCCGCTGGACGCGCGGCCCGGTCCGCCGCTCGGGGTGGGCGGGCTGCCGTTCGAGTCGGCCGAGGTGGAGCTTGCCGAGGGCAGTCTCCTCGCGCTCTACACGGACGGGCTGGTGGAGAGCCGTGAGCGGGACCTCGACCAGGGGGCGGCGGCGCTCGGGCGGCTCCTGGATCCGGCGGCCGGTTCGCTGGAGGCCCTGTGCGACACGGTCACCGCCGCTCTGCTGCTCGCCCGGACGCGGGCGCCGGCCCGGCACCATGTCGCCGACCTGGACGTCGAGCCGGATCCCGCGCAGGTGCCGCTGGCGCGGCGGTTCGCCGTCGAGCGGGTGGAGTCGTGGGGGCTGGCGGAGGCCGCGTTCGTCACGGAGCTGGTCGTCAGCGAGCTGGTCACCAACGCGATCCGGTACGGGACGCCGCCGATCAGGCTGCGGCTGGTCCGGGACGCCTCGCTGATCTGCGAGGTGTCCGACGCCAGCGGCACCGCTCCGCACCTGCGCCGGGCGCGCGCCTTCGACGAAGGGGGGCGGGGTCTGCTGCTCGTCGCCCGGCTCACCCAGGGCTGGGGCACCCGGCACAGCGCCGAGGGCAAGACGATCTGGTGCGCGCAGACCCTGCCGTAGGACCTGCTGTCAGTCGAGCTTCTCGAAGAAGAACTCGTGCTTCAGGAAGGAGACGTCGTACTCGTGTCCTGCCTGGGGCGGCAGGAGCTGGGACGTCTGGAAGAGGCGCCAGCCGTCGTGGAGGGCGGCGAGTCCGGTGGGGTAGGGGGGTTCGTCGCTGTCGCCGGTCGTGGGGTGGGTGGCGGCGGTGCCGTCGTAGCGGGACCAGCCGACGACGTGGGAGTCGAGGGCGGACGTCGCGAGGTAGAGGACGAGGACGTGCTGTCTCATGCGTGGCTCCTGAGGGCGGGGCGGTTGGTGACGCGGGTGACCCAGTACTCGATGTCGAAGGAGTCGTCGCCGGTCAGGGCCCGCCACAGGAGGACCCGGTTGTAGATCTCCAGGCGGGCCGTGGCCTGCTCGTACCAGGGCAGGTGGACGCCGAGTTCCTCGGTGACCGCCGGGTCGTGGAGGTCGGTGGTGTCCCACAGCCGCACCTGCGGCACGGTCGGGTTGAGGCGGAGCTTGTACATGTAGCGCCGGGTCGCGGTGTCGTTGCGCCGGCCGCTGTGCCAGATGCCGTGGTGCAGGAGGACGACCGTGCCGGCCGGGCAGGTCAGCCGGCTCTGGCCCCTGAGGTTCTGGACGCGGCCGACGTCCGTCTCGTTGATCCGGCGCAGATGGCTGCCGGGGACGCTGAGGGTGCCGCCCATCTCGGCGGTCACCTCGTGCGGGTAGTACATGAGCTGGATGTCGAAGGCGTCGGGGCGTACGTCGATGATCGCGTCGCCGTGGAGGGGCTGGGCCTGTCCCTCGTGCGGCTCGCGGACGTGGACCGCGTGGTGGTCGACGGTCGGCCCGGGTCCGACGAGGCTCCGTACGGCGCCCGCGACGACGGGCAGGGCGAGGAGGTCGTGGACGAAGGTGTCCGGCGCGAACGCCTTGTCGAGGGGGGTGCCGTAGGGGACGCCGGGCAGGTCCCGGTCCAGGGCGGCCACGGCGCGTTCGTTGATCCCGGGCGGCACCACGCCGTCCAGCCGCAGGAATCCCCGCGCGACGAAACGGGCCACCTGAGCGGACGTCAGGAGTTGTTCGCTGGTTGACATACGACGAACGTACGGGCGCCCACCGCCCCGGTCGTGGGCCGGAATCGTCGACTGCTGGTAGTTTTCCGTCCTCGTGGACCATGTGACCCTGCGGCTGGACGAGCCGCCCGCCGTGGTCGGCGCCGGGATCGGGGTGCACGGCGTCGCCACCACCCATGACGTGTTCCGGCTGCCCGACCTGTGGCAACTGCACCTCTACCACTACGAGGGCACCCTGTCCCTGGGCCGCTCGGCGCACGCCATCCGGCCCGGGCACGTCAGCCTGGTGCCGCCGGACACGGAGGTGCACTTCCGCTACCGGGGCAGGTCGGAGCACCTGTACGTGCATCTGCGGCTGCCTCGGGGCGGGAGCGCGCGGACGGTGCCGGTGATGCAGGACGCCGCCGACGAGGGCCCCCGGCTGGCCGACCTGCTCCGGCACGCCGTGACCGCTGTGCCGACGGCTCCCCCGCATGCGACGGCCGCGGTGTGGGCGGCGTTGTGGCGGATCGCGGAGCTGCCGGGGAGCGAGGGGGACGGGCAGGTCCACCCCTTCGTCGCCGCCGCGCGGGCCCATGTCGAGGAGCGTCTCGCGGGGCCGCTGTCCGTGCCGGACGTGGCCCGCGCCGTCGGCATCTCGCACACCCACCTGACGCGGGTGTTCCGTGCCGAGACCGGCCGGACCGTCGTGGCGTACATCCGTCACCGGCGCCTCCAGCGCGCCCGCCACCTGCTGCTGTCGTCGACCCTGTCCGTGACGGCGGTCGCCGCGGCGGTCGGCATCGCCGATCTCCAGGCGTTCAACAAGGCGTGCCGCCGGGAGCTCGGGGCGAGTCCGCGGGAGATCCGGGCCGCCTCTCCCGACTCGCTGGCGCCTCGTGGTACCGGCTAGGTACCATGCCGGGTATGCCCTCACTGAACGTGACTTTCACCGAAGAGGAAATGGACGGCGTCCGCGCCGCGGCCGCGGCCGAAGGCAAGAGTCTCAAGCAGTACCTGCACGACCTCGGGGTCCGGGAGCTGCGCCGCAAGCAGTTCGTGGCCGGCGCCGCGTCGTGGGCGGAGAAGCTGCGCGAGGAGTTCGACCAGGCGTTTCCCGACGAGGTGCCTCCTTCGCAGCGTGGCGACGGGATCGCCGCGGCCTGATGAGCGAGACCCTGTACATCGACGTGTCCTGGCTCCTGGACGTCCAGGAGGCCGCGCTCGGCACCGACGACGTGTCGGTCACCGACTACTCGGCCCTGGTCGCGGCCGTGGCCCGGCACCGGACCCGGATGCCGACGCTGGCCGCCTCCAATCCGGACGCCGCCTGGCGGGCCGCCGCGCTGCTGCACACCATCACGCGCCTGGAGCCGCTGCCGCACCGCAACAGCCTGTTCGCCGCGTTCGTCGCGACCCAGTACCTGGACCAGTCGGGCGAGGGCATCAACCCGCCCTACGGCGCCCTGTCCGACCTGATCCGCAAGTGCCGCGAGACCCGGCTCACCATCTACGCGGTCGCGGACACGCTGCGTTCCTGGCGGATATGAGCGACCGCGGGACGGTGAGCCGGTGACGGTTCAGGAGCGGGAGGCCGGGGTGCCGCCCATGGTCGTCAGCACCGCGTTGTACGCGGGCTTCTTCCCGCCGCCGTTGTTGAACAGCAGCGGGCTCTCACCGCTGCGCCACGAGTCGCTGTCGCGGATGCCCCACACGGTGATCCCGTTGCAGCGCGCGACGTTGAGGCAGGCCCGCACGGCGTTCGAGTAGGCCGAGGTCCCGGCCTGCGCGATGTCGAGTTCGGTGATCTGTACGTCGACCCCGAGCGCGGCGAAGTTCGCCAGCGTGGTCTGGAACGTGGACGGCGGTCCGCCGGTGCCGAAGTGGGCCTGGAAGCCGACGCAGTCGATGGGCACGCCGCGGGACTTGAAGTCGCGGACCATGCGGTAGACGCCCTGCGTCTTCGCCGCGTTCCAGTCCTCGATGTTGTAGTCGTTGTAGCAGAGCCTGGCCGCCGGGTCGGCGCCGCGCGCGGTGCGGAACGCGGTCTCGATGAAGCCGTCGCCGAGCCGGTCCTGGAAGACCGAGGAGCGGTGTCGGCCGCTGCCGCCGTCCTCGAACGCCTCGTTGACGACGTCCCAGGAGTGGATGCGGCCCTTGTAGCGGTTCGCGAGCTGCGTGATGTGGTTGTTCATGACGCTGCGCACGGTGTTCGCGTCACCGATCGACTTGACCCAGTTGGGCAGTTGCTGGTGCCACACCATCGTGTGCCCGCGCAGCTTCTGCCCGTGCGAGGACGCCTGGCCGGCGATCCGGTCGCCGGGGCCGAAGTTGAACGAGCCGCGGGAGGGTTCGACCGTGTCCCACTTCATCTCGTTCTCGGCGGTGACCTGGTTGAACTCCCGGTTCAGGATGCCGGTGTAGGTGCCGTCGCCGAGCCGTCCGGAGGCGACCGCGGTCCCGAAGTAGCGCCCGGACTGGGCGGCTTGAGCGCCCAGCGTGGACGCCTTCACGGCGGGTGTGCCGTCCGGTGAGGCCGTCGCGGCGGTGCCGCCGGCCAGCAGCGTGACCACCACCAGCGCACCGAGCAGGGCGGGGTGTCGTGTGCGGGGATTCATCGTTCTCCTCGAACGGTTGGGGGGTTGGGGCGTGCGTGGAGAGAGGGGCGAATCGACGCGTCGAGCAAACTGGATGATAGGAGGCCCAGAGATCCCGTCAATATGTCTCGCATGATTCGATGGTGAGAGCGAAATGTTTCGAGGATGGGGACGTTCACACCTGAGCCCGTTCACCTGCTTTCACCTGCCGAAGGAGTCCCCCTCGGCCCGATCGGCCGTCAGACGCTGTTGACAGTCCTGGAACTCCCCTTAACATCCGTGACACCCACGATCCGAAATCAGCTCGAAATTTCGAACGCCGCGTGCGGGTCGTATACGCGGTGCGCGTCGACCGCCCGGATCAGTCATCCCCTGTCTGATGGAGCCCTCATGCTCAGACGCACCCTCCGACTCCTCGCCGCCGCAGCGCTGACGGTCTCGGCCTCCGTCGCCGCCGTGGTCCCCTCCCCCGCCTCGGCCGCGCCCGGCAGCCCGGCGCTCACCCCGCCGCTGGGCTGGAACAGCTGGAACAGCTTCGGCTGCGGCGTCACCGAGGCCCAGGTCCGCCAGGCCGCCGACGCGATGGTGTCCTCCGGCATGCGCGACGCCGGGTACCGGTACGTCGTCGTCGACGACTGCTGGTTCGACCCGCAGCGCGACGCGTCCGGCGCCCTGCGCGCCCACCCCTCGAAGTTCCCCGGCGGGATGAAGGCGCTCGGCGACTACATCCACGGCAAGGGCCTCAAGTTCGGCATCTACCAGGTCCCCGGCGACCGCACCTGCGCCCAGACCACGGGCGCCTTCCCGGGGTCCACCGGCAGCAGGGGCCACGAGGCGCAGGACGCCGCGACGTTCGCCTCCTGGGGCGTCGACTACCTGAAGTACGACTGGTGTTCCTCCAGCGGCACCCGTGACGAACAGGTCGCCCGCTTCGGCCTCATGCGCGACGCCCTGCGCGCCACGGGCCGGCCCATCGTCTACAGCATCAACCCCAACAGCTTCCACGCCATCACGGGCGACACCTACGACTGGGGCCAGGTCGCCGACCTGTGGCGGACCACCGAGGACCTCCTCGACATCTGGCAGAACGGCAACACCAACAGCTACCCGATGGGCGTCGGCAACGTCCTCGACGTCAACGCCCCGCTCGCCGCCCAGTCCGGCCCCGGCCACTGGAACGACCCCGACATGCTGGTCGTCGGCCGCCCCGGGCTCAGCCTCGCCGAGTCCCGCTCCCACTTCGCACTGTGGGCGCTGATGGCGGCCCCGCTCATGGCGGGCAACGACATCCGGACGATGTCCGCCGACATCAGCGCGGTCCTGCGCAACCCCCGCCTCCTCGCCGTGAACCAGGACCCGCTGGGCGCGGGCGGACGCCGGGTGCGCGACGACGGGAGCACCGAGGTCTTCGCCAAGCCCCTGGCGGACGGCTCGGTGGCCGTGGGCCTGTTCAACCGGGGTTCCGCGACCGCGACGATCAGTACGACGCCGGCTCAGGTCGGCCTGTCCGGCGGGCCGTTCACCCTCACCGACCTGTGGACCGGCGCCACCTCGACCGGCGCCCTGTCGGCGAGCGTCCCCGCGCGCGGCGTCGCCGCGTTCCGGGTGACCGGCGGCACCCCGCTCGCCTCGACCGCCGGGCGCCTGCGCCATCCGGCGTCGGGCCGCTGCCTCGGCGTGACCGGCTCCTCCACCGCGGCCGGGGCCGCCGCCGCGATCCGGGGCTGCGAGACGGCCGCCGACCGGCAGTGGACCAGCTGGGCGGGCGGCGAGATCCGGGTCTTCGGCGACAAGTGCCTGGACGCCTACGACCAGGGCACCGCCGACGGCACCCGGGTCATCACCTGGCCCTGCAACGGCCAGGACAACCAGAAGTGGACCACCGCCTCCGACGGCACGCTGCGCAACGTCCACGCCGGCAAGTGCCTCGACACCGACCGCGGCGGGACCGGCGAGAACACCACGCTGGTCCTGTGGACCTGTGACAACCGCGCCGGCCAGCGGTGGACCCGCGCCTGACCGGCCCTCACCTTCTGACAGAGACTGGGGAGTTCACCGATGAGAAGGACACGCACCGCGTTATGGTCCGCCGTCGTGGCGGCACTGATCGTGCTGGGCTCGGGCGCCCCGACGTCCGCCTCCGGCGCCGCGTCCGCCGGCGTGGCGGCACCGACCGCCGGGTGCGGCAAGGCGCCGACCCTGACCAGCGGGACGTACACGATCCAGAGCGGCGGCAAGAACCGCAGCTTCATCCTGAAGGTCCCGGACGGCTACGACCGCAACCGCCCCTACCGGCTGATCTTCGGCTTCCACTGGCTGGGCGGCAGCTCCACCGACGTCTCCACCGGCCGCACGGTCGAGACGGGCACCTGGGCCTACTACGGCCTCCAGCGGCTCGCGAACAACAGCGCGATCTTCGTCGCGCCCCAGGGCCTCAACAACGGGTGGGCCAACTCGGGCGGCGAGGACGTCACCTTCACCGACGACATGATGCGGCGCATCGAGGGCGACCTGTGCGTGGACACCACCCAGCGCTTCGCCCTCGGCTTCAGCTACGGCGCCGCCATGTCGTACTCGCTGGCCTGCTCCCGCGCGACCGTCTTCCGTGCCGTCGCCGTCCAGAGCGGCGGGCTGCTCAGCGGCTGCTCCGGCGGCAACCAGCCCATCGCCTACCTCGGCGTGCACGGGCTGCGGGACAACGTCCTCGGGATCTCCGGCGGGCGTTCGCTGCGTGACCGGTTCGTCCGCAACAACGGCTGCACCGCGCAGAACCCGCCCGAGCCCGCACAGGGCAGCCTCCAGCACCGCGTCACCACGTACGCGGGCTGCTCGGCCGGGCACCCGGTCGCCTGGGCCGCGTTCGACGAGGGCCACATCGCCGCCCCGCAGGACGGCGCCCCCGGCGACAGCGGCTCCCGCACCTGGCTGCCGGGCGAGGTCTGGCGGTTCTTCAGCCAGTTCCGGTCCGCCTGAACCATCTGAAGGAGAGGGTCCGCCCGGGTGGCACGCGAGGGGAGGTCGCGGCTCACCCGGGCGGACTCGTCAGGGCAGGTCGCGGCTCGGCCCTGCCCGCAGGCGCGTCCCTTCCATCAGCACGGCGATCCCGTCCGCCGGGACCGGTCGGGAGGACAGCCGCCCCTGTGCCGTGTCGACGCCCTCGGCGGTGACCGTCAGACCCGGCACGCCGACAGACTCACGAACACCGAGGGTGATACCAACGGACCAGGGCTTCCACTCCGTACACCCGGTCGTCCGCAAGGCCCACCAACGGCTGGTACTCCAGGGCGAGTTCACCCCGTTCGACGGCAAGCTCGATCCTGGACGCCCGGAGCCGAACCCGAACTCCCCAGGACCTACCGACGTGAGGTTTTTTCCCCGCCTCCGTACGGGGAGTTCATGGCCGGCGCCGCGGTCCTCGCCGTCAGTTCTTGCCGTCGCCCGGGGCCGCCGTCACGCCGTCCTCGCTGCCGGCGATCCTGTCGATGTCGATCGGGGTGGAGGTCGGGTTCGGGGGTGGGGTGAGGACGGTGACCTGTTGGCCGGGGATGCCGGGTGGCGGGGTCAGGTCGGAGTCGGGCAGGGCCGGGGAGACGTTCTGCTGGGCGAGGACCTGGTCGATGTCGACGAGGCCGGTCTGTTCGAGGCTCGCGATGTGGTGCAGGAGGATGTGGTCGGCCTGCTCCGCCAGCGCGCGTACCAGCGTGTTCCTGGTCGTGGTGCGGATCTCCGCGACCGTGGTGAAGAACGAGCCGTCCGTCTGGCGCAGGATGTTGGCGAAGTCCCGGTCGAACTGGGCACCCTTGCTGTCCGTGGTCAACTGGTTGACGAAGCCGGTCTGTTGGGGGCTCGCCCGGTTCGGCAGCGTGATGTTCAGCAGCGGGGCGATCTTGCGGCAGGTCAGGTCGAGGGCGGCGTGGCCGTCGACGAGGTGCCGTCCGGCGGTGACGACGCCGTCGTCCGTGCCCTTCTCCACGCCCATCCGGCCGACCGGGTGCTCCCACAGTCCGGCCGCCCGTACCTTGACCACGAAATCCCGGTCGCCCTCGGTCAGCGGACCCCACTGGGTGTCGGCGATGACCCTGGACGCCGCCGCCGAGACGGTCCTGACGCCCAGTAACGACGGGTAGACGAGAGCGGCGAGCGTCACGCTCAGCGCACCGCCCACGAACAGCGTCCCCATCGCGTTGCGAGAAACCCGCACCCTGCCTCCTGCCTCGTCGGGAAGCCCACCGCCGCATGATCGGCGGAGCCACACGCCGAGGAGTACGCAGACGAACGCCGCTCCATTCACTCGGGCGACCGAAAAAGTTGCTGGGCGGAGTGCGGGGAGGCCCGGAACGCCACGTCCCGTACCGGGAAACACCGGGCCGTGGACGTCCACGCGTTCATCCAATCCGCCCTCACTGCCGATACAGAGAGCCCAATTATGCGAGCATATCGGGCAATTGAACGCCCAGGGCAAGGCAGTGCAGCATCTAACCAATTGCAAAATTAAGCAACTCATACAGATGACCCAACCGCAGGTACACGCCCTTCAAGGCACCCGAACCCAGGCGATAATGATTCGCTAGAGCAAATCCAGAGCCTCGGATCCCGCCGTACACCCAATGCGGGTGATGACCTCAGCGAGCAAGCATCATTGAGCCCCGTATGAAGCGAACCAAGCGGATCCTCAGCGGACCGGCCGGCGCCCTGGCAGTCCTGATCAGTCGGACTGGAACCGGACCTCTTCCACGATCTACCTCTGGTCCGACGCGCAGTACTCCGGCTGCACGGCCGTCACCTCCGCGGGCCCGACCGGCAAGGGCAACTTCTTCCCCGCCTACCGGGACTTCTTCAGCTCGGTGCAGTTCGACGGACTGGGCGGCCCGAGCTGCGGCACCCCGCCGGGCGAGGACGGCTAGGCGGCACAGCGCGTCCATGCACCCCTCCCCCTCGCCCTCGAACACGACCGACGGTTGCCCGAAAGAGTGAAAGTGCCGGTGGAACGGCGTGTCGTGGGCGAGGGGATTGGCACGCTTCGTCTTTCGGAGGCAGGTGTGGCGATCAGGGAGCGGATGTGGAGCGGCGACAGGGGCGGACTCACCTGCACCATCGGGTGCGTTACCTGTTCGACAGGACGTTGGCCCGGAGTACGGGCACGCTGCTGGGGTGGCTGGCGCTGAGCTGTCTGGCGATCGTCGTGCCGGTCAGCGCGCTGCTGGTGTGGACGGATCCCGATGCGCCGCGTTCGCTGTCGGGGCGGCTGATCCAGGTGGGGCGTACGAGTGCGGAGACCCTGCGTCTGGGGGCCGCCACGGGGGCGCCGGTGCGGATGCTGCTGTCCGTGATCCTCGGGCTGATCGCGCTGCTGTGCGTGTCGACGGTGATCGGTGTCGTCACCACGGGTCTGGGGGACCGGCTGACGGAGTTGCGGCGGGGGCGTTCGCGGGTTCTGGAGCAGGGGCACACCGTGGTGCTCGGCTGGTCGGACCAGATCTTTCCGCTGGTCGCCGAGTTGGTCGCCGCACGTCCTGTGGGGGTGCGGCATGTGGTGACGGTTCTCGCGGACCGGGATCCGGCGGTCATGGAGAGGGAGTTGGCCGTCGTGGTGGGGTCGGCGGGCGGTGTGCGTCTGGAGTGCCGTTCCGGTGCGCCGGCCGATCCGGACGCCCTGGCGCTGGTGATGCCGGGGACGGCGCGGACGGTGACGGTCCTGCCGGTCGAGGACGGCGAGGGCGCCGAGAACGCGGACGGCGACCTCATGGTCGTACGGACCCTGCTGGCCCTGCGCACCCTGCTCCCTGCCGAGGGCGGTCCGCGGGTGGTGGCCGCGGTGCATGACGGGCGTCATCTGCCGGCCGCGCGGCTCGCGGCCGGGCCGCGTGGGACCGTGCTGGAGACCGACCGGACCACCGCGCGGCTGCTGCTCCAGTCCGCCGGGCACCCCGGGATGTCGTCGGTGGTGCGCGATCTGCTGGACTTCTCGGGGGCCGAGTTCCATGTCGGTGAGGTGCCGCGGACAGCCGGGACGACCTTCGAGGACGTGGCGTTACGTCTGGAGACGGCGTGTGCGGTGGGGCTTGTGCGGCCGGACGGCACGCTGTCGCTCACGCCGGCGCCGGGGACCGTGCTGGGGCCGGGTGACCGGCTGGTGACCGTGGCCCACGACGACGTACCCGTGCCGCTCGACGACCGCTGTGCCGAGGTCGATGTCTCGGCCGTCGTGCCGCCCCGGCCGTGGCCGGAGCCTCCCGCGCGGCTGCTGCTCCTGGGGTGGAACCGCCGTGCCCCGCTGATGGTGGACATCCTGCGCCGGACCGCGCGGCCCGGTTCCGTCCTGGACGTGGTCGCCGGCCCGGCCACCGACGTCCCGTCGTACCGGGACTCCTCGGCGCTGAGTGTCGTGCACCGGGCCGGGGATCCGGCCGCCCCCGAGACCTTCGGCGGGCTCGACCTCGACGTCTACGACAGTGTCGTCGTCCTCGGGGCGGACCGGGGGGCACGCCCCGAACGGTCCGACGACCGGACGCTGTTGAGCATGCTGATCCTGCGTTCCCGGGAGGAGCGGACCCGGCGGGTGCTGCCGGTGGTCGCGGAGATGCGCGACCACCGCAGTGGGCGGATCGCCCCGCTCGGCGCGGCGTCCGACGTCGTCCTGAGGGGTGAGCTCACCGCGCTGCTGATGGCCCAGATCGTGCACGACCCCGAACTGGCCGCCGTGTTCGAGGAGATCTTCGCCGTGCGCGGCGGAGCGCTGGCACTGCGCGCGGCCGACCACTACGTGGTGTCCGGGCGGGAGGTCTCCTTCGCCACGGTGGTCGCGGCGGCCCTGCGGCGCGGCGAGTGCGCGATCGGCTACCGGGCCCACGACCCGTACGCGCACCGCCCCTACGCGAGCGTCCGGCTGTGCCCGGGGAAGTCCGAGCGGCGGGTGTGGAACGCCGGGGACGAGTTGCTGGTGCTGACGGCGGGGCGGGTCCAGGCCGACCCGGAGCGTCGTCCTGTGCCGGGGATGCGGGCTGAGCACGGGGAGGAGGGGGACGCGCCGCCGAGCGCGCCGGAGGCCGGTATCCCCTTCTGAGGCCGACGACGGCCGCCGGCGGACCGAGCGGGCTGTCCCCTTCAGCCGATGGCTTGCCGGTAGCGGAACAGGCCGGACGGGTCGTAGCGGTGCTTGACGGCGGTCAGGCGGTCGTAGTTGGGGCCGTAGTAGGCGTGCTGCCAGTCGCGCAGGTCCGGGTCGGGGAAGTTGACGTAGGCGCTGTGGGTGGCCAGGCGGTGGCGGAGCATGTGGTGGGCGGTGCGGGTCTGCCGGAGGAGGGAGCCGACCTCGGCGGGTGGGGTGCCGGGTTTCCAGTGGGTGCCGATGTCGATGACGAAGGTGGCGTCGCGGTGCGGGTAGGCGGTCTCGTCGGGGCGGGGTGCGGCGCTGTCGCCGCCCATGGCGAAGAGGGTGACGTAGCCGGTGGCCCGGGCGGGTCCGGGACGCCAGCCGCGGGCCCAGTCGGCGATCGCGGCGACCGTGTCGGGGGTGGGCCACCGGTCGGGGACGAGGGACTTGGAGGCGTAGGCGTCCTTCGCGCCGAGGGGGTCCATCAGGTAGTCCTGCGCCGACCAGAATCCGCGCTCCTCGACGAAGACCCGCGCCGGGCGCAGCCGCAGCAGGGGGGCGAGCAGGCGGCGCAGGGTCCTCTCGTCGCCGATCCGCTGCCCGAGGAGCCCGAGCGTGGCGGTGCCGTCGCCGGCGTGTCTGAAGCCGATCCGGACGTCGAAGTCGTTGTGCCGGTCCGCGTCGAGGACGTACCGCACCTCGTCCATCACCTCCACGCCGGCGTCCAGGGCGAACGTCAGGTCGAACACCGTGGCGCGCAGCCGGGCGACGGGTACGGCGTCGAAGACGAAGCCGGTGTTGATGCCGAAGTTGCCGCCCGCCCCGCCCCGGCAGGCCCAGTACAGGTCGGCGTTCTCGTCGGGGGCGGCGCGTACCGGTGTGCCGTCGGCGAGGACGACCCGGGTCTCGGTGAGCCGGTCGCAGGTGAGGCCCCACTTGCGGTCGTTGAACCCGAGTCCGCCGCCGAGGGTGAGTCCGGCGACCCCCACTCCCGGGCAGCGCCCGCCGGGGAAGTACAGGCCGGCCGCGCGGGCCGCGTACACGTCCGAGTTCGTGGCGCCGCCGCCGAGGCGCAGTCGCCGTCCTCGCGGGACCACGTCGTTCATCGCGCGCAGGCTGATCACCAGGCCGGGGGTGGTGGAGTACCCGGCGTAGTTGTGCCCGCCGGAGCGGGCCGCGAACGGTACGCCGTGCCGGGCGCACCACTTGATCGCCGCGGCCACGTCGCCCTCGGTCGCGCAGGTGAGGACGGCGGCCGGGCGCACGGACGCGTAGCGCTGGTTGTCGGGTGTCGCCCGTGCCGCGTACTGCGCGGTCCCCGGGCGGTGGAGAGCCGCGGCCGGGCTCAGACTCCGTCGCAGCGCACGCCACGCGGCCGGGTCGACACCGCCGTCCGCGGGCCGGAGCCGGGCGGCGGCCGCGCTTCCTGCGCCCAGCCCGGTCAGGCTCCCCGAGGCGAGGGCAGCCGCCCCGGTCCGTAGTGCTTCTCGTCGGCCGATCTCCACGGACGATTCCCTTCATGGTCGGTACCGGCCCTGGTCCGAGGGCCGGACCCACCATGAAGGGAAGGCGGGGCGGTCGTTCGCCGTGACACCGGGGAACGAGGACGGTTCACGCTGATGAACCACCTGCCGCCGGAGGGGGCTCAGATGAACGGCAGGACGAAGTCGTATCCGGCCACGGAGTGCGCGTTGCCCGCCGGGCAGCGGCCGTTGGTCGGGTAGCCGTAGTAGTAGAGGCCGTAGCACCTGGGGCAGAACCGCCAGTTGCGCTGGGTGCCGGCGGTCTCGGGGATGTCGTGGGGCAGGACGAAGTCGTACCCGGCCGCCGCGTGCGCGTTGCCGGCGGGGCAGCGGCCGTTGTCCGGGTAGCCCCAGAAGAACATGCCGTAACACTTCGTGCAGAAGCGCCAGTTGTGCTGGGCCGTCGGGGTTTCGGGGATGCTGTGCGGCAGGTTGAAGTTGTAGCCCGCCGAGTCGTGGCCGCCGCCGGCCGGGCAGGCGCCGTCGGTGGGGTAGCCGCGGAAGAACATCCCGTAGCACTTCACGCAGAACCGCCAGTCGGCCTGGTTCGCGCGCACCGCCGCGTTCGCCGGGCTCGCCGCCGCGCCCGCCGCGAGGGCGACGCCCGCCAGCCCGGCCGCCGTGCCGCCCAGGACACGGGCCAGGACCGTTCTGCGGGCCGGACCGCTTCTGCTCGTGCCTTCGTCTCGTGTCGCGAAGTCCATGCGTCCACCTCTTCACCGGTGAAACTCTTCACGAAGCCGATCGGCATTCGATGCGATGAGTATTCGGCCGATCTCTCTGCGTAGTCAATGGGTTTCGGGGGGCGCGCGGGAGCGCTCCCGTCCGACGGGGCCGGCGTTCCCGTGCATCCCCTGGCGGCGGGCAGTTACCGAGGAGGTGCTCGGCGGCGTGCCGGAGGTCGGGACCTGCGACGGCCGGCCGGTCCTCCTCGACGGCACGCTGGGCTGACTGCCCGGGATCAGCGTCGAGTTCGAACGCCTCCTGGCCCCCGCCACCGGTTACTTGCGGGCAAGTTGCGTGGTGCTTGCGTGGTGCCCGCGGTGCGGTAGCTGCCACTGTTCGGAGCATTCCGGCACTCATCGGAATACTCCTCCACGCGAAGGGCAACGCAGTGAAAAGGATCAAAGCGGCCGCCGTGGTGACGGCGGCGCTGGCCGGGGTGGCGGTCGCCACGGCGCCGGCTCAGGCCCATGAGTGGTCCGTCGACATCTGGCGCAACGACTGCCGGTACACCGGCTACAGCAACCACACCTACGCCTACACCCAGAAGGTGTCGGGGAACTGCTCGGGGCACGCGTGGCTCCGGGTACGCGACGGCGACACCATAAGCAGCTGGTTCAACGCCTCAAGGCTGGTCACGTATTCCGGTTACGACATCAAGGTGAGCGACCACAAGAGCTGCGCCGACTGCTCGTACAAGACCATCCGGCACTAGGCGCTCCCGGCATGAGGTGCCAGCATCTCGGCGGTGCCGCGCTGCTGCTCGCGCTCGGCCTCGGCGGATGCGGTCAGGGAGCGGGAGGGCCGGTCATATCGACGCCGACGGCCCAGTTCCACGACTACATCGGCGCGCGGGAACGCGAACAGGGCCGGGCCGGGCAACAGGCCCTGCTGGCCGACGGTTCCGCCGGCCGCGGTGACTACGAGGCCGCCGTGTCCGGGCTGCGCGCGTGCCTGGCACGAGGCGGCGTGACGCTCGTGAACCACGGCTGGAATCCGGTGAACCACCAGAGGATGAGCCTGTGGTACGAGAGTCCGTCGATGCCGGACGACGAGGTCGCCGCCTACGGCGATCAGTGCCACGCGGCTCACGTGGCCGACGTCGAGCTGCGGTACGCCGAGCAGCACCCGCCGCGTATGTCCGGCGCCCTCCTGGCGACCACCCGCCCGTGTCTGTCGGCCGCCGGCATCGCGACCACGGGGCACGAGACGAGCCTCTCGGAGCTGCTGGAGGCCACGGACCGGAAGAAGGATGTGCTCGCGTGCGTGACGGGGGGCGTCACGAAGCTCTATCCGGACAAGTCCTTCATCGTGAGCTGACCGCCAGTGGAGCCCGCCGGCCGCGCAAGCGCCCGGCGGGCTTTCCGCGCGCCCGGAATCAGGGCGCCGAACCGCCGGGCCCCGTCCCACCGCAGGCCCTGATGACCGCGGCGGTCTCCCGTACGACGCGGCCCGCCTCCGGTGCCGCCGCCAGCCATGTGGTCATCGTCGGCGGCAGGCCGGCCGGCGTCGCCCACCGCCACCCGGGCAGCCGGGCGGCAGCGGCGTGCTCGACGACGAGGACCGCGTCGCAGCCGGTCGCGTGGGCGTGGGCGAGGAGGTGCTCGGTGAACTGCGCGAAGCGCCAGTACGGCCGGACCCCGGCGGCCCGCGCGGCGGCGACGAGCCCGTGCTGCTCGGCGGGCAGCCGGTCCTGCGCGTGCAGCAGGACGCGTACGCCGTCGAGGTCCGCCAGCCCGAACCCGCCCCGCTCCGCGAGCGGATGCCCGGGCCGTACGGCGATGCCGAGCAGATCGTGGCGCAGTTCCCCGGCGTTGAGGGGATCGGGGGCGGCCGGTGGACGAGGCCGAGGTCCAGGAGCCTGGCGCCGAGCAGCCGGAGCTGTTCGGAGCTGGTGGCCTCGACGTACTCCAGGGCCACGTGCGGCAGGCGTGCGCGGACCGTGTCGACGAGGGCGACGAGCCAGGTCCCGTCGGTCCCGGGCGGGACGCCGAGGGTGACCGGCTGCCGTGCGGTGGCGGCGCCGGCGACCGTCTCGCGGGTCGCGTCGGCCAGCGTGAGCAGTTGGTGGGCGTGCGGGAGGAGCATCTGTCCAGCGGGGGTGAGGCGTACTCCGCGCGAGGTCCGTTCCAGGAGCCGCTGTCCCAGCTCGCGTTCGAGCTGGGCGATCTGCCGGCTGAGGGACGGCTGGGACACGTGCAGGCGCAGGGCGGCCCGGTTCACCGAGCCCTCTTCGGCGACCGCGACGAAGTACCGAAGGTGACGCAGTTCCATCCACTCCCCCGAGCGCCTCCGGTCATGCCCGGCGAGCATAACGGCTCTGCCGGACGGGACTTGGACGGTGGCCGGGGTGCGGGGCGGTCAGGAGTCACCGTCGGCGCACCCCCTGCACGGCACGCCCGCTCCCCTGTCCCCGAGGCGGGAGTCGCCCCGATGTCCTTCGTCGATCTGCCCGCCGGGCGGATGTTCTCCGTCGACCGGCCCGCCCCGCCCGCCGCACGGCCGCCCGGGGTGCTCGGTGCGCCGACGCTTCTGGTGCACGGGCTGTGGGACAACGCCGAGACGTGGGTCCAGCAGCTTCCCCGGCGGCGCTGCTGGAGCGCCGGGGCACCGGCCCGGTGGTGGTCGGGCACTCGATGGGTGCGTCGGTCGCGCGCTCCTGGATCAGCCCCTCCTCCGTGTCCGGCAGGAACCACTCCAGCGCTGCCTGGAGCCGTTCACGGGGGTGCGTGATCAGCGTGATCGACCCGCCCATCCGCCGCGCGATCTTCCGCAGTGTCAGCTCGGTCAGCCCGCCGTCGCTCAGCGCTTCAAAGACGCCATGACGATGTCGTGGACCCGCTTCTCCGGATCCACGTACCTCGGCACCGAGCCCTCCCGCCGCTCACGCCCGGCCGATCGTCCGCACACTTTGACGGCCACTGTCATACAACGGGCGCAACACGGCGACACAGCGAAAGCCGGGGCCGGGGGCCATACAGGGCCCCGGCCCCGGAAGTGCCGTCAGACCGGCCCCGTCAGGCGACGACGGAGATGGCCGCGCAGCTGGAGAAGGTTCCCTTCACGACACAGGCGTCGCCGTAGTACGTGTGGGTCTCGGTCAGGTCCCCGGTCCCCCACGGGCTCCAGTACGGCGCTCCGTGTCCGCGCGTGGTGACCTTGTGCGAGTCGGAGGTGCGCAGGGTCGCCTCGATGCCGTAACCGTCGGTGACGTTGTCGTAGGCGATGAGCGCGTCGCCGGGGTCACTGTTCCCGTCGCCGTCGAGGTCGCCGCCGGGGTCCTGGCTCCACCAGACCTGGCCCGCGTAGATGCCGTCGAGGTAGAGGTTGAACCCGCCGTACGGAGAGCGCAGCACGTCGATCGCGACGGCGGTGGTCTCCTTGGCGGCGGGCTGTGCCTGTGCGGCGGTCTGCGTCCCGAGGACGAACCCGAGGGCCGCGAGGCCCACCAGGGCGTGCTTGAGATGTACGCGCATGAGAATCCCCCAATTCAGAGCTGCGTGACGGGCGGCCTGGAAGCCGCCTCGGCGCATATGCAAGCACCTCACCTTGTCGGGGACACATCAAAGATCGAGATTCGGACAATGATCTGCCTGAAAACCACCCACCACACCCGCCCGCCGAGGGACAGGGCAACGGTGCGGACAAGGGGGTTTGCACGTGCCGTAGCGGCATGTGGTCGAGTGGGCGGCAAGCACCCCGTCGAGAGGCTCCCTCGCATGCCGTATCCCGCCGTCCCCCGCCGCGTCAAGATCGGCGATGCCGCCGCGTTCGCCGGGACGACGCCCCGCGCCATCCGCCACTACCACGCGATCGGGCTCCTCGCCGAACCGGATCGCGGTGGCGACGGCCGGCGCCGCTACGGGTACGACGACATGATCCGCCTGCTGTGGATCCGCACGATGGCCGATGCGGGCATCCCCCTGGACGACATCCGCGCCGGCCTCGAAGGCGGCGCCGGCATCGACCAGTCCCTGGCCCGGCTGGCGGAGTCCCTCGCCGCCAAGGCCGCCGCCATCGAAGCGCAGCGGGCCGCCGTACGCCGTCTCCGCGCGGCGGGCAGCCCTCTCGGCCTGCTCTCCCCGCTGGTCGGTGACCGCCTGCGCGATCTGCCGCCCGGCTCCCTGCGTACGGCCGATCTCGACACCCTCCTGATCACGGAACGCGTCTTCGGCCCGCTGGGCGCCGCCGCCCAGGCCGACCGGTTCGTCATCCTGGCCACCCGTCCCGAACTGCGGGCCGAGGAGGACCGCCTGACGGACGCCGAAGCGGCCCTGGACGACACCGTGTCCCCCGACGACCCCCGTATCGAGGACCTGGCCGCCCGGCGGTGCGCCCACGAGACCGCCCTAGCAGCCGCCGTCGCCGGATCCGGCCTGGACGAAACCCTCGATCTCCTCCTGGACCAGGAGGACGAGGAGATCGAGGAGAAGGGCGGGGCGCGGATGAGCGTGGCGGAGGCCGTCACCAAGATGCCGTACGACTTCTCCCCGGCCCGTGTCCGGTACGAGGAACGTGTCATCGACCTGCTGTACACCGCCGACCAGGCCGACGGCACCCCGCAGACCTGCTGAGGGACGCCGCCGGCCGAGGTCCTCCTTCAGGGCCGAGCCCGAAGGGGGACCCTCACCGTGGATCCGCGATCACTGGTCGAGAGCCGGCCAGCCGCCCGCGCCCGCGATCTTCCGCTCGGAGCAGACGATCTGGTCGCCGCCGCCGTTGGTGGCTATGCACGAGTCACCCTTGAGGAACCAGTAGTAACCCGACTCGTTGGAGAACGCGATCCCGTCCAGGTCGCGCGCGAAGCGCGTGCCCGCCAGCGCCGGCCATGCGCCGCTGGCGGTGATGTCGATCTGGTCGACCAGTAACTTGTCGCCGGCCATGTTGGTCTTGAGGCACTTGTTGCCCTTGAAGATCCAGTAGCCGTTGCCGACACACAGGAGGGTGTCGATGTCGTGCGTGAAGTCCTGCATGGTTACGCCTTCCCATCTCTCATGCCGTGACCGAACCAGCGTAGAAACGAACCAAGAGGAGCACAGCATCCCAATCCGGCCACAGCGAGGGGTAGTTGTTCATTTACGACATCGAGCCACCCGCCTGGTCTCTCTCAACCTCTCCTTACCCACACATGCAAGGATTGCTATATATTCACTTCAACATGAACGACCCGCGACAGCACCACCCGCGGGCCGACGATCAGCGCACCCAGGAGCACGAGCACATGAGCACCGTCACCGAGCACCACACCCACGAGGACCACGCGCACACCCACGGCGAGGGCTGCGGCCACGTCGCCGTCCCGCACGGCGACCACACCGACTACGTCCACGACGGCCACCTGCACCGCACGCACGACAGCCACGTCGACGAGTGCGCGCCCGCAGGTCACGGCGTCCACGAGGGCCACGACCACCAGCACGGCGAGGGCTGCGGTCACGTGGCCGTGCCGCACGAGGACCACGTCGACTACGTGCACGACGGCCACCGGCACGCCGCGCACGAGGAGCACTGGGACGACCACTGAGGCCCAGGGGGACCCCGGGGACGATTTCGACACAAACCGAAAACCATTGTCACATGCTAATGTGCGCATGTGACGTCTTCCCCTCCCCCGGCCTCCCCCGACGACGAGCCGGTACGGTCCCTGCAGGCGGCCAGCGACCTCCTGAGGGCGCTGGCCTCACCTGTCCGCATCGGCATCGTCCGCGAGCTGTCCCAGGGCGGGAAGTACGTCCACGAACTGGTCGACACCCTCGGGGTGAGCCAGCCCCTGGTCTCCCAGCACCTGCGCGTCCTGCGCACCTCCCGCATCGTGACGGCGAACCGCCGGGCCAGGGAGATCCAGTACGCCCTGACCGACGACCACGTCGCGCACATCGTCCTGGACGCCATCCGCCACGCCCAGGAGTGACGCACGGCGGCCGGTACTCGGGGACCAGGGACACCGGTACCGGGGTACTACAGGTCGCGCCCAACTGGATCCCACGGTGCCGGGAATCGGCCGAGATCCACTCCTAGCTTGAGGTCAGGACCGTTCAGGTCCCTTCTCCTGACCCTCATCTCTCACGGGAGTGCACCGTGGCTACCTTTCTGTACCGGCTGGGCCGGCTCGCCTTCCGGCGACGACGGCTCTTCCTCGTCTTGTGGATCGTCGTGCTGGCCGCTGTCGGGGTGGGCGCGGCGAACAGCCCCGGCACGTCGACGGACGACTTCACCCTCCCCGGCACGCAGTCCCAGAAGGCGATCGACCTGCTGGGCAAGGAGTTCCCGCAGGCGTCGGCCGACGGTGCCACCGCACGGGTCGTCTTCGAGGCTCCGAAGGGCCAGACGCTGACCTCCGGCGGCAACAAGTCCACGGTCGAGTCCCTGGTGGCCGGCCTGAAGACCGGGTCCCAGGTCGCGAACGCCTCCGATCCGTTCACCGCCGGACAGGTCAGCGAGGACGGCACGATCGCGTTCTCCCAGGTGACCTACAAGGTGCCGAAGTCCGACCTAGACGACGCCTCCTCCGACGCGCTGACCAGGGCCGCCGCCGAGGGCGAGAAGGCCGGCCTGACCGTCAGCCTGGGCGGCAACGCGGTCCAGGAGAAGAGCAGCAGCAAGGCGGCCGAGATGATCGGTCTCGTGGTCGCCGCGTTCGTCCTGGTGATCACGTTCGGCTCGCTGCTCGCGGCGGGGCTGCCGTTGCTGACCGCGATCATGGGGGTCGTGGCGGCGGTCTGCGCGATCACCATCGCGACCGCGTTCGTGGACATGTCCTCGGCCTCCACGACACTGGCGCTGATGCTGGGCCTCGCGGTCGCCATCGACTACGCCCTGTTCATCGTCTCCCGCTACCGCAGCGAACTGCGCGAGGGGCACGAGCCGGAGGAGGCGGCGGGGCGTGCCCTCGGCACCGCCGGGTCGGCCGTGGTGTTCGCCGGGCTGACCGTGGTCATCGCGCTGGCCGGGCTGAGCGTCATCGGCATCAAGATGCTCACCACGATGGGCCTGGGCGCCGCCTTCGCCGTAGCGGTCGCCGTCGTCATCGCGCTGACCCTGCTCCCGGCGATGCTCGGCTTCGCCGGGACACGCATCACGAAGGGCAAGCTCACGACCAAGCGACTGCGGGCGCAGGAGCGCGGCGAGGGCGAGACGATGGGCGTGCGCTGGGGCCGCTTCGTCACCCGCAACCCCGTCAAGATGCTCATCGGGTCGGTGGCCGTCCTCGGTGTGCTGGCGATTCCCGCCCTGTCGATGCGGCTGACCCTGCCCGACGACAGCATGGCCGCGCCGGACAGCACCCAGCGCGCCGCCTACGACACCCTCAGCAAGGGCTTCGGTGAGGGCTTCAACGGCCCGCTGACCGTGGTCGTCGACGCCCGCGACAGCAAGGACCCGCAGGCCGCCGCCGAGAGCGCGTACGCCACGGTCGGCAAGCTGCCCGACGTGGCCGCCGCCCGGCCCGCCGTGTTCAACGAGGCCGGGGACGTGGCGCTGATCGGCGTCGTCCCGAAGAGCTCCCCGTCGAGCGAGGACACCCAGGACCTGGTCAACGCCATCCGGGACCACAGCGCGGCGCTGCACACGGACACCGGCGCCGATCTGCTGGTCACCGGGACGACCGCCGTCAACATCGACGTGTCCGCGAAGCTGGGCGACGCGCTGCTGCCGTACCTGGCCATCGTGATCGGCCTCGCGCTGATCCTGCTCCTGCTGGTGTTCCGCTCGATCCTGGTGCCGGTGAAGGCGGCGCTCGGCTTCCTGCTGAGTGTGGTCGCCACCCTCGGTGTGGTGGTCGCGGTCTTCCAGTGGGGCTGGCTCAAGGACGTCTTCGGCATCGACGAGGCGGCGCCGATCGTCAGCGTCCTGCCGATCTTCATGATCGGTGTGGTGTTCGGCCTCGCCATGGACTACGAGGTCTTCCTCGTCACCCGGATGCGCGAGGAGTACGTGCACGGTGCCGAACCGACCGAGGCCATCGTGGCGGGGTTCCGGCACGGTGCCCGGGTGGTCACCGCCGCCGCCGTCATCATGATCGCGGTCTTCTCCGGCTTCCTCCTGGACGACACCGCGCTGATCAAGTCGATCGGCCTGGGGCTGGCGGCGGCCGTCCTCTTCGACGCCTTCGTCGTCCGGATGACGATCGTCCCGGCGGTGATGACCCTGCTCGGCCGCCGGGCGTGGGCCCTGCCGGCGTGGCTGGAGCGGGTCCTGCCGAACGTGGACGTCGAAGGCGAGAAGCTGCGCCACACCCTGGCGGCGCGGCAGGCGGACGGCCCGGCCGGTGAGAAGCCGGAACCGGCCGAACCGCTGCGCCACGGCTGACCCGCGCTCTTCCCGTCGCCCCTCCGCCCGTCGGCCCCTCCCCCGGGTCCGGCGGGCGGATCCCGCCCGCACCGTGAAGGGCGTCCCCCGTGACCTCGACGAACGCACCCGGCGCCGAGCGGGTGCAGCGGATTCCCGCACCGCTGATGAGCGACCCCGAGTACCGCGTGATCCGCTCGGTCGTCCTGCGGATCGCCGCCGGACGCCTGGCCGACCAGGCCCACCCGCGCGTACGGCGCTGGGGGGTGCCGGCGCTGTGCGCGCTGATCGGCCTGCCCGCCGTGCTGCACACCTCCGGCACCGTCGACGCCGTGATCACCGCGGCCCTGTCCCTGGCGTACGCGGTCCCGCTGCTGTGGCGGGAGCGCCGGCCGCTGCTGGTCTTCGCCGTCACCTCGGCGGTCCTCGCGGTCTCGTTCCCGCTCGACGCGCTCACCGGTTCCGCCTGCGCCTGGGTGAACGCCCTGTACCAGGTGGGCCGCCACGAGTCGCCCCGCCGGCTGGCCGGCGCCGTCACCGTGGCTGTCGCGCAGGTCCTCGTCTGGGCTTTCTTCGCCCGCAGCGGCAGTCAGCTGAAGCAGATGACGCGCCCCGACGTGGTGACGCTCATGGCGGCCCTGCTGCTGGCGGCGTGCGCCGGGCTCGGGCTGGCCGGGCGGCTGGTGAACGCCGCGCTCGCCGCGCTGGAGAAGGAGCGCGACCGGCAGGGCCGGCTGGCCGCCGCCGAGGAGCGGGCCCGGGTCTCCCGGGAGATGCACGACATCCTCGGTCACACCCTCGCCGTCATCGTCGGTCTCGCCGACGGGGCCGCCGCCCTCGCCGCGACCGACCCCCGCAGCGGCGCCGACACCCTGCGGATCATCGCCGACAGCGGCCGTGACGCCCTGGGGGAACTGCGCCGCCTCCTGGCCGTCATCGGCGACGACGACACCCCGCACGACGAAGCCCCGCTCGCCCCGCAGCCGGGCCTGTCCGACCTCGACGCGCTCCTCCAGCGCGTCCGCGCGGCCGGCCCCACCGCCACCCTGCGCACCGACGGCGACCTCACCGGCCTCACCCGGGGTCTCCAGCTCGCCGTCTACCGCATCGTCCAGGAAGCCCTCACCAACAGCCTCAAGTACGCGGGAACCGGCACGACGGTCGAGGTCGCCGTCACCGCCGACGCCCACGCCGTCCACGTCGTCGTGGCGGACACCGGCCCCGCGCACACCCCGCTGGAGAGCCGGCCGGGCGGCGGTCGCGGCCTCGTCGGCATGCGCCAGCGCGCCGCGCTCTACGACGGCGGTGTCACCGTCGGCCCGAACGCCCGCGGCGGCTGGACCGTCCGCGCCCAGCTCAAGTCCGCCCGTCCACCACAGGAGCCGCCCGCATGACCACCGTCCTCATCGTCGACGACCAGGCCCTCCAGCGTCTGGGCTTCCGCATGCTGCTCCAGGCGCAGTCCGACATGACCGTCGTGGACGAGGCCGTCAACGGCGGCGAAGCGGTCCGCAAGGCGGCCGAACTGCGCCCCGACGTCGTCCTGATGGACGTCCGGATGCCGGGTATGGACGGCATCGAGGCCACCCGCAGGATCGTCGAGTCCGGGGGCCGCTCCAAGGTCCTCGTCCTGACCACCTTCGACCTCGACGAGTACGCCTACGACGCGCTGCGCGCCGGAGCCAGCGGCTTCTTCCTCAAGGACGCCCGGCCCGACGAACTCGTCGTCGGCATCCGCGCGGTGGCCGCCGGGGACTCCGTGATCTCCCCCGGCATCACCCAGCGCCTCATCGACACGTTCACCCGGCGGGCCCCCGCGGGCCGGGGCGCCGAGCACGAGCACCGGCTCGCCGCCCTCAGCGAACGCGAGCGGGAGGTCCTCGCCGCGGTCGCCTCCGGCTGGACCAACACCGAGATAGCGGACCGGCTCCACCTCGCCGAGTCCACGGTCAAGTCCCACGTCAGCCGCGTCCTCGCCAAGATCGGCGCCCGCGACCGGGTGCAGGCGGTGATCTTCGCGTACGACGCGGGAGTGGTACGGCCCTCCTGAAGCCGCCGGTACCGGCCGCCCGCCACCGCTTCCCCCCACGGAGCCCCCCATGACCACTGTCCTCATCGTCGGCGACCAGGCCCTCAGACGCCTCGGCTACCGCGCCCTGCTGGAGACACGGACCGACATGACCGTCGTCGGCGACACGGCGGCCTGCTCCGAAGTGGGCGGTATCTGCGCGCAGTCGCACCCCGACGTGGTCCTGATGGACGTCCCCGTGTCCCTCGCGGGCAGCATCGAGACGATCCGCCAGGTCACGGCGCCGGGTGCGCACCAGGACGTCCCGCGCTCACCCCGCGTGCTGGTCCTGTCCCCGGCCGACGTCGACGAGCACGCGCTCGCCGCGCTGCGCGCCGGTGCCACCGGCCTCCTGCCGGAGACCGTCCGGCTCGACGAGCTGACCGTCGCGCTCCAGGTGGTGGCGACGGGGCAGGCGGTGCTGTCGCCGAGTCTGGCGCGGCGGCTCGTCGACGCCTTCCCGTGCGGCGCCGGCGAGGACGGCCGGCTGGTCGCGCTCACCGGACGCGAGCGCGCCGTGCTCGTCGAGCTGGCCGCCGGCCGCACCAACGCCGAGATAGCCGGACGCCTGTCCGTCGGCGTCACCACCGTCAAGTCCCACGTGAGCCGCATCCTCGCCAAGACCGGTGCCCGCGACCGCGTGCAGGCCGTGGTCGTCGCCTACGAGACCGGCCTCGTCCGGCCGGCCTGACACCAGGAGGAACCGTGCGTGTACTTCTCGTCGAGGACGACCGGGACGTCGCCGACTGCGTACGGCGCGGCCTCGCCCGGCACGGTCACGTCGTGACCTGGGTGTCCACCGGGCGGACGGCGCTGGCCGCGCCCCCGGCGGACCTGGTCCTGCTCGACCTCGGGCTGCCGGACATGGACGGGCTCGACGTCTGCCGGGAGCTGCGGGCGCGCGGTGACGTGCCGCTCATCATGATCAGCGGCCGGGACGGCGAGACCGAGAAGGTCGTCGGCCTCGAACTCGGGGCCGACGACTACCTCGTGAAGCCCTTCCCGGTCCGCGAACTGGCCGCCCGGATACGCGCTGTGCACCGCCGCTCCCGCGATGCCGGGTCGCCTTCGCAGGTGGCGTGCGGCAGGGTGACCCTCGACCGGCGAGCGCACCGCGTCTTCCTGGACGGGGCCGAAGTCCCGCTCGCCCGCAAGGAGTTCGCCCTGCTCGCCTTCCTCACCGAACGCGCGGGGACCCTGGTGTCCAGGGAGCACATCATGGCTGCGGTGTGGGACGCCAACTGGTTCGGCCCGACGAAGACCCTCGACGTCCATGTCACCGCCCTGCGCAACAAGTTCGGCGACGCGCTGACCATCGAGTGCGTCCGCGGAGTCGGCTTCAGACTCGGCCCCGGACCGGGACACCAGGACACCTTCGTCCCGTCACGCCGTTGACACGGAACCGCTCGCCGCCCGATCGACGATCGCGGTCCGGCCGCCCAGCCGTCGTCAAAAAGCCCTGGTCTCCTTACGCACGTTCCAAAGCGACTGAACGCGCTGACCGAGTGGCTGAACAGCAAGCTCGTATGGCTGGAGTTCCATCACCTCGTCCTGACCGGCACGCTCCTCGGGGTGATGGTCTGCTGCGACCTCGGCGGCGCGATCGGCAACGCGGCCGTCGCCTTCGGCATCGTGGGGGTGAGCGGGGTCGACCGGCCAAGTTCAACCCGACCGACATGACGATGATGGCCGCCGTGGTCGCGGCCGGGATGGTCCCTGCGCTCGGCATGTCCCTCGCCACCGTCGTCCGGGGCAGGCTCTTCACCCCCGCCGAACGGTCCTACGGCAAGGTCGCCTGGCTGTTCGGAGCCGCCTTCATCCCCGAGGGCGCCGTCCCCTTCGCCCTCGCCGACCCCCTGCGGGTGATCCCCGCGGGCATCGCGGGCGGAGCCGTCACCTGCGCCCTGACGATGGCCTTCGGCGCCACGGTCACCGTCCCCTACGGCGGCCTCCTCGCCGTCGGCGACATGGGCCGGCCGCTGCTCCTCGTCCTGGCCGTCGCCCTCGGGGCGCTGGTCACCGCCGCGACGGCCGTGGTCCTCAAGAGCTACGCCAGGAAGCCCGCCCCGGTGCCGGTGAACGCGCCGGGCAAGGTCCGGCGGAAGGCGGCTGCCGTGGGGTGAAGCGGTGCCGGGTGACGTGTGTGCCGTGGCGGCGCCCGCCTCGGGGGTCGCCGCGGCGAGCCCCTGCTCGACCAGCAGCGTCCGGGCCGCCCACACCATCCGGTACGCGAGTGCGAGCCGGCCGTGGTACCACGGTGCCGATTCCCTCGTACCGGCGTCGCATTCCACTCCGGATCGCCCCAACCCTCCTTGTGACCAGGTGAGTTGCCTTGTTCCATGCGAGGCGCAACGCCGACCGACGTGTCCTCGGCGGCACGTCACCCAGCCAAGGAAGGGCGAACCATGCCCCTTGCCGGTACTGCGGGAATCAAGCGGTTCACCGCGTTACGCGCCATTCCCCTCCTCGTGGTCTCCACAGCCCTCGTGACCGTCATGAGCACACCGGGCGGCGCGCACGCGGCGACGACCGCGCCGCCCGCGATCCCCAGCACGCAAGACCCCTCCGCCGGACCGGACTTCACGGGCCGCCCGGCCGAGGCCCAGCCCCTCGCCCCGCAGCCCCGGTTCGATCCCCAGGTCTCCACCATGCACGGGGACGCCGGGAACACCAAGGTCACCTCCGCCCCCGGCCCGCTGGGCGCGAACCCCCGGGTGACATCCGCCCGGGCGACCGCCGGCACCCTCCTGTGGGACCGGCAGGGCGGACTGTCCGCCGGGTACGTGGACACCTCCTCCGGTACGGCGTCGTACGGCATCTCCGCGCTGGACCCCGCGACGATGGCGGTCGAGTTCTCCTGGGCGGCGCCCTCCGGTGCGCACCTCAACATCCCGTACATGTCGATGAACGAGCACGGCCGGATCCTGGTCAGTTCACAGGAAGGCCACGTGTACGTCGTCCGGCGCGACGGCGGCTCCTTCTCGGTGGAACGTGACATCGACCTGACCGCCCAGGGAGCCCTGCGCCCCGGGGAACCGCTGCTCAACAGCTCCTGGGACGCGCAGGGCGACATCTGGTTCACCACCGGCGCGGTCACCGGCACCGACCCCGGAACCGGCACGACGATCGGCGTCCTCGACCAGGACGGCACCGCCCGGGTCCGCCACCTCGACGAGCAGATCGTGGAGAACGGCATCGCGGTCAGCGGCACCACGGCGTACGTCGTGACAGGGCCGGCCGGCGCGGCGGACCACGCGGACGCCACCGGCTCCCTGTACGCGCTCTCGGCGGAAAACGAGGGGGCACCGGAGATCCTGTGGGAGGAGCCGTACGCGGCAGGGGACGCGGTCAAGCCCGGCGGTTTCGCGCGGGGTTCGGGGGCCACGCCCACACTGCTGGGTGACCGGTACGTCGCCATCACGGACAACGCGGACGACCAGATCGACCTGCGGGTGTACCGCCAGGGGGCAGTGCCCCAACTCGTGTGCAGCGTCCCCCTGTTCAGCGCCGGAGCCAGTGCCAACGACATCGGCGCCATCGGGTACGAACACGACGGGCAGGCCAGTGTCGTCGTCCTCGACGACTACAACGCGCCCGTCCTGCCGACGGCGTCCTCCGACGTCGACGGCCCGCACAACGACATGACCGCGATGGCACCCGGCGTCCAGCGGATCGACGTCGACGCGGACGGCACGTGCCGGACCGTGTGGACCACCCCGGAGCGGATCAAGTCGGTGCCCGTCCTGTCGGCGGCCACCGGGCTCGTCTACGGCTACGGGCAGGACGCGGACCTCGCCGCCGACGGCACCTACGTCTGGTACGCCGAGGCGATCGACTTCCGGACCGGAGAGGTGGTGTGGAAGAAGCGCACCGGGGCCGGCGGCACGTTCAACGACATCTTCGCGCCGGCGAGCCTCGGTCCCGACGGCACGTTCTACCAGCGGGTCGCCGGAGGGCTGGTGGCCGTGAAGGACGGCGGTTGAGAGAGGTTCTGGGAGGTTTCTGAGAGGTGCGGCCGGGGCACGGCCTCGGCCGCACCTCACCCGGTCCGGCTCTCAGGAACCTCCCAGAACCTCTCCGGAACCGTGCAGGGACGGCCGACACGCTGGGCGCGTCCCGTTCCCGGAACCGAAGCGGAGTGTTCCTGTCGTGCCTGTCACCACTTCCCCGCGCCCTCGCGGGTCCAGGACCGCCCGGCCCGTGCCGCCCCCGCGCGACGGCCGGTACGCACACGCCGTCGAAGGTGCGGTGGCCGCGCTGTGCGCGGTGCTCGCCATGGTCGTCGTCGCTGCGCTCGCCCTGTCCCTGCTGGACGCGGGGTCAGTCGGCTCGCTCGCGCCGCTGACGGCGGCCGTCGCCTCCCTGGCCGTCGGGGGTTCCCTGAGCGCCGGGCCGGACGCCTCGGGTACGGCGGAGGGTTCCGGTCTCGCGGGCCTGTTCGGCGGCGGGGGCGGCATGGGCCCGGCCATGAACGGGTCGGCGGACGTGATGCCGCTCGGGGTGACGCTCGTCGGGGCCGTCGTCCTGTGGTTCCTGTTCTCCCGGCGGCTGCGCCACCAGCGGCCCGAAGCCGGTGAACTGGCCGCACGCGCGGCCGGAGCGGGGGCGGCGGCGCTGTTCGCGCTCATGATCCTCGCGGCCCTCGCGAAGGGGACGATCACGCTGCCCGCGTCGATGACGGACCGGGGGGAGAGCGACGCGGGGGGCGGCATGCTGGGCCGTCTCCTCGGCGGCGGGGGTGAGGCGTCCGCGCCCACGATGGCGTACCACGTGAGCGTGGCGTCGGCGGCGTTCGGCGCCCTGCTGTGGGTGGCCGTGGTCCTGGGTGTGGGCTGCGTGACCAGCCGCCATGTGAGGGTGCCGCTCGGCGGGGCGGTGGACCGCGTACGGTCCGGCTGGGCGCCCGCGCTCGGGGCGGTCGTCCGGATGATCCTGATCGTGAGTGCGGTAGCCCTGCTGGTGCTCGCCTTCGTCGGACTGATGGCCGGCGGAAAGGCGGCGAAGCTGGCCGGCGCCGCCCTGCTGCTGGCGCCGAACGCGGTGGCGGCGTTCCTGTCGCTGGGGGTGGGGGCGCCGTGGACGGCGTCGGCGGTGCAGGTGAAGAGCGAGGGCGGCAATCCGCTGGCCGGTCTGATGGGTGCGCTGGGCGGCGGCCGGCGGCCGGTGGAGCCCGACCGGCACGAACACCTGCGGGCGGTGTCGGCGGCCGGCTGGCCGCTGTGGCTGGTGGCACTGACGGTGACCGGCCTCGCGCTGACGGCCTGCGCGTACGTCGCGACCCGGAACGCGGACCCGCGGCACATGCGCCCCCTGCACCCCTACCGCGGCCCCCTCGCCGCGCACGTCGGCCTCGCCGAGCGGTTCGGGCTCGTCACGGCCGCCGTGTTCGGCATGGCCTGTCTGGCGGCGGAGGCGTCCGGGCGGTTCGGGGCGAGCATGTTCGGCAGCGAGATGGGCGGCAAGGAGGCACGGTTCGACGGCAGCCTGCTGATGACCCTGGGGGGAGGACTGATCGTCGGCGCCGTGGCCGGGATGGCCGGCAGTCTCCTTTACCGGGCGATGACGTCCAGCCCTCGTATCCTCCCTCGCAAGCCCCCCGAGGAGGTACCCGTTGACCGTCGCTGAACAGTCCGGCGCCGCGAACCTGCTGGTCGTGGACGACGAGCCGACCGTACGGGAGCTGCTGTGCGCGGCGCTGCGGCACGCGGGCTTCACCGTCACGTCCGCCGCGACCGGCGGGGAGGCGCTGGAGGGCGCCCGGACGGTCGCACCGGACCTGGTGCTGCTGGACGTGATGCTGCCGGACATGGACGGCTTCGAGGTGATCCGCCGGCTGCGCGAGGGGCACGCCCCCTCGGCCGGCGGACACGTGCCCGTCGTGTTCCTCACGGCCCGCGACACCACCCGCGACAAGATCGACGGCCTGCACCTCGGGGGCGACGACTACGTCACCAAGCCGTTCGACCTCCAGGAGCTGATCGCCCGTATCCAGGCCGTCCTGCGCCGCACCGGCGGCGACCCGGCGGCGCTGCTGCGGGTGGCCGACCTGGAGCTCGACCCCGAGGGCATGCAGACGACCCGGGCGGGCCGGCCGGTGCGGCTGTCGCCGACCGAGTTCCGCCTCCTGCGCTATCTGATGGCCAACGCGGGCCGTACGGTCTCCAAGGCGCAGATCCTCGACCGGGTGTGGGAGTACGACTTCAGCGGGGACACCGGCATCGTCGACACGTACATCAGCTATCTGCGCCGCAAGCTCGACGACGGCGGCCCGAAGCTGATCCACACCGTGCACGGCGTCGGGTACGTGCTGCGCGGGCCCCGGTCATGACGCGCGCCCGGTGGACGCGTGCCTCGCTGCGCAGCCGTGTCCTGCTGATCGCCGTCGCCCTCCTGACGGCCGGGTTCACGGCGTTCAGCCTGCTCACGGGGAACGCGCTGCGCGCCTATCTGGAGCACCGGGTCGACGGCCAACTCCGGGCGGCGGCGCAGGTGTTCGCGCTGCTGCCGCCGGTGACCGACGTCCACCGCACGCCTCCGCCGGGCCTCGCGGACTTCAGCACGGACGTGCTGGGCAACCCGGTCATCACGTACGTCGACGACGACGGCACCGTACGCGGCAGCGTCGACTCCCTGGCCGGCCCGAACCGGGACGCGCACGCGGCGGGGCCGGCGCTGCCCGAGCTCACGTCGGTGGCGGTCGCCGAGCGCGGTGGGCGGCCGTTCACCGTGGACAGCACGCGCGGGGACGGGCGGTGGCGGGTGGTCGCCGTGCCCCGAGGGACTCTGTCGGGGCCCGGGAGTGTGCTGGTGTCCGTGTCGCTGGCGGAGGTGGACGCGACCGTCGACCGGATGTGGCGGATCTACGAGGTGACCGGGCTGTGTCTGCTGGGGGCGCTGGCCGTGGCGGGCTGGTTCGCGGTGCGGTCCGGGCTGCGGCCCCTGTCGGACATCGAGCGGACGGCCGCCGAGATCGCGGGCGGCGACCTGTCGCGCCGGGTGCCCGAGCGGGCGGGGCCCGGCACCGAGGTCGGGCGGCTCGCCTCGGCGCTGAACGGGATGCTCGGCCAGATCGAGGCCGCGTTCGCCGCGCGCGCCGAGTCCGAGGCCCGGATGAGCCGGTTCGTCGCCGACGCCAGCCATGAGCTGCGTACCCCGCTGGCCGGCATCAAGGGCCTCACCGACCTGCACCGCATGGGGGCCGGGATCGACGACACCATGGACCGCATCGCCCGCGAGTCCGACCGCCTCACGCGTCTCGTCGAGGACATGCTCCTGCTCGCCCGCCTCGACGAACAGACCGCCGCTCCCCACGGCCCGGCCGCGCTCGACCTGGCCCCCGCCGACCTGCGCACCCTCGCGGTCGACGCCCTCCACGACGTACGGGCCCTGGACCCGGCCCGCGCCGTCGCCCTCACCGGTCCGGACGGCGACGGGCCACCGGCCTCCGCGCCCGCTCTCGCCGACGAGTCCCGGCTGCGGCAGGTCGTGACCAACCTGGTCGGCAACGCCGTCACCCACACCCCGCCCGGTACCCCGATCCGCGTCGGCGTCGGCACCCTCGGCGGATGCGCGGTCCTCGAAGTCGCCGACCAGGGGCCGGGGCTGACCGACGACCAGATCACCCGGATCTTCGACCGCTTCTACCGCGCCGACACCTCCCGCACGCGCGCCACCGGGGGCTCCGGCCTCGGTCTCGCCATCGCCCGCTCCCTCGTCACCGCCCACGGGGGCCGTATCGAGGTGCACTCGGTCCCCGGGCGCGGGGCGACGTTCCGGGTGCTGCTCGCGGGGGACGCGGACGAACTGCGGCCGTCGGCGCTGCCGGGCGAGGTCGCCGCCGGTGTTCAGCGGTGAGCCTCGGCGAGGGCTCGGGGGTCAGGCCGTTTCGAGGGTTCCCGTGTGGAGTTCTGCGACGCGGTGGCCGCCGGTCTCGTACGTCCACAGCGCGTGGACCGTCAGGGAGCCCAGGTTCATGACGTGGGTGACCGTCATGCCGGACTCCTCGACCCAGCCGACGACGAAGATGCCGGGGGCGACTTCGGCGGCGTGCAGGGCGACGTCCTCGCTCGCGCCCCGGGTGGGGCCTTCGAGGGTCTCGTAGTGGAGGGCGGTGCCGTCGGCGGCGTAGGTGTTGCGGAAGACGACTCCGTTGTCCACGCGGAGGACGAAGGTCCGGCCGGCGTAGCTCAGCGCGCTCATTCAGAACAGGCCGTTGGTGTGCGGGAGTTCGGCCGGGACCGGGGCGATGACGTCCCAGTGCTCGACGATCTTCCCGTCGGCGATCCGGAAGAGGTCCCAGTAGGCGACCGGCACCCCGAACTCGCCCTCCGACTGGAGCAGGACGAGGTCGCCCTCGGCGACGACGCGGTGGATCGTCGTGTAGACGAGGTTCTTGCCCTGCTCCGCCCAGCTCGCGGCGGCGGCGCCGAAGCCGGCCAGGCCGTCGGCGGCCTCCGGGTTGTGCTGGTGGTAGGTCTCGGTGGAGATGTAGTCGGTCAGCACCGAGTAGTCGGCGCCCTTGAGGACCTTCTCCGCGAAGTCCAGGACGAGCGCGCGGTTGGCCTCGGTGCGGTCCAGATCGCCGGGCTCGGCGGGGCCGTCGGTCTGTGTGCGCCCGGAGGCGGTGTCCGTGACGAGCGGGGTCAGCGCGTCCCAGTGCTCGGCCAGCCTGCCGTCCGCGTCGACGCGGAACAGGTCGAAGGCGACGAGGGGCTGCGGCCCGAAGCCGTGGTAGGTCCCGTGCAGCGCCACCAGGTCGCCGTCGGCGATGACCCGGGCTCCGTCGTAGCGGAACCCGTCCGTGAGGGAGGAGACCAGGCCGCGCAGGGCCTCGGGGCCGTCGGGGGCCAGCGAGCTGTGCTGGCGGTAGTCGGGCGAGACCCAGCGGTCGACGGCGGAGGGGTCCTTCTTCCCGAAGAGTTCCCCGGCGGCCTGGACGACGCGTTCCTTGTTGCTCATGACAGCTCCCTTTCGCCGTGACGCCGTCGCGCGGCGCCGTTCGGTTCGTCTCCTCGATCCTCGGCGGCGGGGGGCGGGGAGGCGAGGTAGCATCCGGAAGCGTCATGGTGGAAAGTGGACAGGCAGACGAAGCGCCCGGTATCGCGGCGGTGGGTTTCCGCAACCCGGACCGGTCCCGGCTGGGTCTGGAGGTGGTGCGGTACTCCCAGCTCACAGGCCGTGTCTCGGATGAGACCCGGACCCGCTCGCACCGCCCGGACTTCCATCTACTGGTCCTGACGACGGCGGGGACGGCACAGGTGACGGTCGATTTCGTCAGCCGCCCGTGCGCACCCGGCACGCTCCTGCACATCCGCCCGGGTCAGGTGCACCGGCTGTTCCATCCGTCCGTCGACGGCATGGAAGCGGACCTGGTGCTGTTCACGGCCGCCTTCCCGCCCCGCCTCGACCGCATCGCCCCGCTCCTGAGCCATCTGCCGGGACCGGTCGCCCGGCAGCTCGCCGACGACGAGTACGCCGGGATCGCGCGGACCATGGACGACCTGGCCACCGAGTACCGCCGCGCCACCGCCGGACCCGGGGCGCCCGGCGCCGCCGCCGACCTGCTCCGTCTCCTCCTCGCCACCCTGCTCGTCCGGATGACCCTGCTGCCCGGCGACACCGGCCCCGCCGCGAGCAACGACCTCTTCCGCCGCTTCCGGCACGAGCTGGACCGCTCCTACGCGACGACCCGCGGCGCCGCCGACTACGCCGCCCGCGTCGGCTGTTCGCCGCGCACCCTCAACCGGGCGTGCCAGGAGGCCACCGGCCGCACCGCGAAGGCGCTCATCGACGCGCAGGTCGCGCTGGAGGCGAAACGGCTGCTCGCGCACACGGACCTGCCGGTCGCCACCGTCAGCCGGCGGCTCGGCTTCAGCGAACCCACGAACTTCGGGAAGTTCTTCGTCCGCGAGACCGGCAGCACACCGGGGGCTTTCCGCGCCCAGGAACAGGGCTGACGGGGCGGGCCGGTTCAACCTGTTCAACCTGGTCGGGCCGTCGCAGCGGGGTTTGAGTCGGTCCTCGCGCGGGCGGAGCGTCTTTCATGGGGGCGTCGTACCGTCTCGCCTCTCGCCGCTGGAGTGTCCATGCCCGCCTCTGTCCGGTCCATGTCCCCCACCGCCGTATGCCCTCCTCAGCAGGTCCGCGATCCGGTGGACACGCTCGTGGAGCGGGCCGCGGCGGCGCTCGCGGCGTTCGAGCGGCTGGACCAGGAGCAGGTCGACGCGCTGGTGCGGAAGGCGGCTCTCGCGGCGCTCGGCAGCCATATGGATCTCGCCCGGCTGGCGGTGGAGGAGACGGGCCGGGGGCTGGTCGAGGACAAGGCGGTGAAGAACATGTTCGCCTGTGAGCGGATCACCCACCGCATGGCCGGCCTCAGGACCGTCGGCGTCGTCAGCCGCGACGAGTTGGACGGGATCGTGGAGATCGCCGACCCGGTGGGGGTGGTCGCCGCGATCGTCCCGATGACGAATCCCACGTCGACCGTGATCTTCAAGTCGCTGATCGCGCTGAAGACGCGCAACCCTGTCGTCTTCTCCTTCCCCCGTGCCGCGCAACGGTGTTGTGCGCAGGCCGCCCGCATCGTGCGGGACGCGGCCGTCGCCGCGGGCGCCCCCGCGCACTGCCTCCAGTGGACGGACGACTCGTCCCGGCAGACCACCGAACGGCTGATGCGTCACCCGGGGGTCGCGCTGATCCTCGCGACGGGCGGCGCCGGGCTGGTGCGGGCCGCGTACTCCTCGGGCAAGCCCGCCCTGGGCGTCGGACCGGGCAATGTGCCCGCCTACGTCGACGAGGGCGCCGACGTGGCGAGGGCCGTGCACGACATCGTGCTGTCCAAGACCGCCGATCACGGGATGATCTGCGCGTCCGAGCAGACGGTGATCCTGCACGAGGGGATCGCGGACCGGGCCCTGCGCGAGTTCGAGCGCCTGCACGCGCATGTGGCCTCCCCGCAGGAAGCGGGTCTGCTCACGCGGTACTTCTTCGGCGGAGACGGCCAGGGGGCGGCGCTCAACCCCGACGCCGTGGGCAGGCCGGCCGCGTGGATCGCCGACGCCGCCGGGTTCGCCGTACCCGCCGACACCTCGGTGCTCCTGGCCGAGGTGTCCGGGGTGGGCGCCGAGGAGCCCCTGACGCGCGAGAAGCTCTGCCCGGTGCTGTCGGTGGTGCGGGTGCCCGACCGCGAGCACGGGATCCGCCTCGCCGAACGGACCGTGTCCTTCGGGGGGCTCGGTCACACCGCGGCCGTCCACACGCCGGACGAGCGGCTGGCCGAGGAGTTCGGGCTGCGGGTCAAGGCGGTCCGGGTCGTGTGGAACTCGCCGTCGACGCACGGGGGCATCGGGGACGTCTACAACGCGTTCATGCCCTCGCTCACCCTCGGCTGCGGCACGTACGGCGGCAACGCGGTCGCCGGGAACGTGCACGCCGTCAACCTGCTGAACATCAAACGGATCGGACGGCGCACCACGTCCATGCAGTGGTTCAAGGTCCCGCCGAGGATCTACTTCGAGCCGCACAGCCTGCGCTACCTCGCCGACATGCCGGGCGTCCGGCGCGTCATGCTCGTGACCGGTCCGGGCGCGCGGCGGCGCGGGCACGTGGGGCGCGTCCTGGACGTCCTGGGCCGGCGACCCGATCCGGTCGAGGTGGACGTCGTCGACGGTGTCGAGGCCGAGCCCACCCTCGACACCGTCCGGCGCGGGGCGGCGCGTATGCGGGCGTTCGGCCCCGAGACCGTCATCGCGCTCGGCGGCGGGTCCGTGATGGACGCGGCGAAGGTGATGTGGCTGCTGTACGAGCATCCGGACCTCGACTTCGCGGACCTGCGCCAGAAGTTCTCCGACATCCGCAAACGCGTCGTCGCCGTCCCCCGGGCCGAGGCGCGGGCCCGGCTGGTGTGCGTGCCCACGACCGCCGGCAGCGGCGCGGAGGTGACGCCGTTCGCGGTCATCACCGACCCGGTCTCCGGTCTGAAGTACCCGATCGCCGACTACGCCATCACCCCCGACGTGGCGATCTGCGACCCGGCCCTCACCACCGACCTGCCGCCCGCCGTCACCGCGGACTCCGGTTTCGACGCGCTCACCCACGCCGTCGAGGCGTACGTCTCGGTGCACGCCTCCGACTTCACGGACGGCCTGTGCCTCAAGGCCGTCGACCTGGTCTTCGGGCATCTCGAACGGGCCGTGCGCGGTGGTCCGGGCGACCCGGAGGCACGGCAGCGGATGCACAACGCGGGCACCATCGCGGGGATGGCGTTCGGGAACGCGTTCCTCGGCGTCGTCCACGCGATGTCCCACACGCTGGGAGCCACGTACGGTGTCGCGCACGGCCGCGCCAACGCGCTGCTGCTGCCGCACGTCATCCGCTACAACGGCACCGTGCCGGGCAAGCTGACCGGCTGGCCCAAGTACGAGACCTACCGCGCCCCCGAGCGTTTCCAGGACATCGCCCGCGTCCTCGGCCTCCCGGCGTCCGACCCCGCCCGGGCCGTCGAGGAACTCGCCCGAGCCGTCGAGGAGTTGCGCGACAAGGCCGGCATCGAACCCTCCTTCCAGGCACTCGGCGTACCGGAACGCCCCTTCCTCGACGCCCTTCCCGAACAGGCCGTCAACGCCTACAACGACCAGTGCGCCCCCGCGAATCCCCGCATGCCGCTGTTCACGGAGCTGGAGACACTGATGCGTACGGCCTATTACGGCGGCCGGGACCCGAAGGGCTGACGGGCTCGGGCCGACAGTTCGGTGTGGACCTTTCTCGCCGCCTCCAGTTCGCCGGTGCACCGGCCCGGTTCGGCCGCGGCCAGTTCCTGGTAGAGGGTGAGGGCCTGCTCGGCCGGGGCAGGGCCTCGGTGCACCGGCCGGCGGCGAGCAGGAGGAGCACTGTCCGGTAGGCGCACTGGGCCAGCAGCGCGCGGTACCTGCCCGGCTCGGCGGTGTCCAGCCGCTGGTAGGTGTCGCGGGCGAGCACCGTGATCTCCGAGGCGGCAAGGCCGGGAGTGCCGTCCCCGCCGGGTCCGCCCGGGCCGCCGGAGCGCCCGTTCAGGCCCTGGCCGTCCGTCCCGGCCGGACCCGTGACGCCGGCCGTGCCGGGCAGGCCACCGCGGTTCACCTCGCCGCCGCTGCCCCGGTACGTCTCGGCGACCAGCAGCAGCGGGTTGCCGGGGAGTCCGGTGAGTTCGTAGCCGTTCGCGTGCGCGATCTCCCGTGCGACGAGCGCGATGCGTTTCTGCGGCCCGACCTGATGGTGGGCGAGCTCCGCCAGGATCTCCCTCTTCAGCGCGGCGTCGACGAGGGTGCTGTCCCGGACGCAGATCCAGTCGACGGGGATCGCTTCGCCGGCGGGTGTGGTCATGACCCGTTCCCCTTTGCAGCTCGCGGGTGCCAGCACGTCCTCACGGCCGAGAACGACGGTCCATGCCCGTACCGCGCAAGGGCCACGCGCCGGGCGAACCGGACCGATCGACCAGAAGCTCACCGTCCCGGGTGACGTGCGGATATTCTCCCGGGATGACTCGGCAACCCCCGCCCGGTGAACGGCGGTCCGCGAACGAGGGCCCCAAGGCCGCCGCCCGTAACCGGGCCGCCCTCGTCGCCGCCGCCCGGGAGATCTACGCGGAGTCCGGCCTGCGCGCTCCGCTCTCCGCCATCGCGAAGCGTGCCGGGGTCGGGCAGGCCGTGCTGTACCGGCACTTCCCCGACCGTTCGGCGCTGGTGTTCGCGGTGCTGGAGGAGAACGTCGGGCAGATCGAGCGGGCGGCGCAGAGCGTGGGCCTCGCGGACGTCGTCGGTGTGCTGACCTGGCATCAGACGGAGTCGGCCGCGTTCGTCGGCATGCTGCACTCCGAGGGCGTGGGCAGCCACGCCGAAGTGCCCTCGTACGCCGCGGAGTTGTCGCGGCGGGTCGAGCGGGCGCTGCGGCTGCGGCTGCCGGACGGGCATCGGCTGGCGGCGCGGTCCGAGGACCTCATGATCGCGGTGTCGATGGTCTCGGGCGCCGTCACCGGCCCCACCCGCGAGCAGCGGGAACACCGGGCGACGGCGGCGTGGCGGCTGCTCGGGGTGGAGGTGGGACCGGTCCGGCCCTTCACGGGGTGAGGGGCGTGGTCCGCTGCCGGAGCGGCGGGTTCCCCGGCCCGCGCCGGCGGCCGCCGTACTGCCGGGTTCCCGTGGACATCAGCCCCCGTCGCACTGCCGGATTCCCCTGCGCATCAACCCCCGTTGGACTGCCGGGTCCCCTTCGCCAGCGCGTCGAAGGCGTACGCATAGCCGCCCGCGGACCCGCTGACGGTCATGTACGCCCTGGTCCCGCCGGGGGTGATGGCGACGTTGGTCGCCGAGGTGAGGCCGGCGGCGTCGCGGGCGGGGACCTCGACCGTCGCGAGGTGTTCGCCGTACTTGCTGTACACGGCCATGGCGGGCCTGCCGTGGAGTCCCTGGTAGAGGTTGCCGTCGGCGTCGACGGCGATGGAGTCGGTCTGGGCGAGCCCGCCGTCGACCCGGACGGCGGTGTGCCGCGAGGCCGTCAGGCCCTTCTCCCCCAGCAGCAGGTAGAGGATGCGGTTCTGGGTGAGTTCGCTGACCCACAGCCCGCGGTGGCCGGCGTCGAAGGAGATGCCGTTGGGCGCGGCCAGGCCGTCCGCGAGGACGGTGGCCCGCTGTCCGTCGCGGTCGAGGCGCACTACGCGGCCAATCTCCTTGCCCTCGGACATGCCGCGTGAGTCGCTGATGTAGAGGTTGCCCTCCGGGTCGAAGGCGAGGTCGTCGGGGTTCATCGGCGCCCCGTCGACCTCGCCGGAGAAGAAGGTCCGCGGATCGCCGCCGTCGGGGGCGAGGCTGACGATGTCGCCGTGGGCGAAGTCGGTCAGGTACAGGCGTCCGTCGTACGGGCTGAACTGGGCGGACGTGTAGGCGCCCCGGCTGTCGGTGTACAGGGGGCGCGCGGTCTTGGCGCGGACGTCGACGCGGTGGACCTTGGGTGCGCCGGCGGGTGCGGTGACGTCGACGACGAGCAGCTTGCCGTCCCGGTCGAAGACGGGGCCCTCCAGGAGGGTCATGCCGGTCTGTTCGTGGACCTCGGTCAGCCGCAGCACCTTCTGGGCGCGGATCGTCCCCGGCCCGCGTGCATCGGTCGCGGGTCCGGCGGCCTGCGTACCGCACCCGGTGAGCGCGAGCACGCCGAGGACGGCGAGCCCGGCGAGGGGTCTGGTCGGGAGTCGTCGCATGACATCACTCTTCCTGTCCGAGGGTGTGCGGGCGCAACCGCCCCACCAACCGGACATCACTGTCCGGTCCCTGTTACCGTAGTGCACAGGCCGCCCAAGTCCACTGCGCGCCCGTGCAGTTCACGCCTCGGACGGTCCCATGACAGCGAACCGCAAGGAACGAGGTCCCCCCACATGGCGAATTCGCACCCGTTGTCAGACACGGCACTCACCGACCTGCGGGAGCGCTACCGGGCCGAACGGGAACGCCGGGTACGGCCCGACGGCGCCCGCCAGTACCTCGGCGCCGCCGCCGAGTTCGGCTTCTACGCCGACGACCCGTACACGCCGGACACGGCCGAACGGCAGCCGCTGCAAGACCGGGTGGACGTCGTGGTCGTCGGGGGCGGCTTCGGCGGCCTCCTCGCCGGGGCCCGGTTGCGTCAGCAGGGCGTCCGGCGGGTCCGCGTGGTCGAGACGGGCGGTGACTTCGGAGGGACCTGGTACTGGAACCGGTACCCGGGCATCCACTGCGACATCGAGGCGCACGTGTACCTCCCGCTGCTCGACGAGACGGGCTACATCCCGGAGTGGAAGTACGCGCCCGGGGACGAGATCCGCCGCCACGCCGTCCGGATCGCGGAGAAGTTCGACCTGTACGCCGACGCCGTCTTCTCCACCTCGGTCACCTCCCTGACCTGGGACGACGCGTCCGAGTCATGGACCGTCACGACCGACCGGGGCGACGAGTTCCGGGCCACGTACGTCATCACCGCCACCGGCACCCTGTCCGAGCTGAAGCTCCCCGGCATCCCCGGCATCGAGACCTTCGCCGGCCACACCTTCCACACCTCGCGCTGGGACTACGCGTACACGGGCGGCACCCCGGACGGCGGCCTCACCGGCCTCGCGGACAAGCGGGTCGGCGTGATCGGCACCGGTGCCACCGGCGTGCAGGTCGTGCCGAAACTGGCCGAGGACGCCCAGCACCTGTACATCTTCCAGCGCACCCCCTCCAGCGTCGACGTCCGCGCCAACCGGCGTACGACCGCGCAGGACGTCGGCGCCGACCGGGACGGCTGGGCCCGTGAGCGCCGCGACAACTTCCTGGACCTCGTCTCCGGCGAGCCCGCCTCGACCGACCTCGTCGCCGACGGGTGGACCGCCTCGGCGGGCCTGCTGGAGAAACTGCTGCCCAGTTTCCGCCGCTCCGGCGACCGGGCCGCCTTCGAAGCGGCCTACGAGGCCGCCGACGCCGCCAAGATGAACGAGCTCCGCGCCCGCGTCGAACAGATCGTCACCGACCCGGCGACGGCGGACCGGCTCAAGCCCTGGTACCGGTACGCCTGCAAGCGGCCCACCTTCTCCGACGCCTACCTCCAGGCGTTCAACCGCGCCGACGTCACGCTGGTCGACACGGCCGACACCCACGGGATCGAGCGCGTCACCGAGCGCGGTGTCGTGGTCGGCGGCACCGAGTACGAGGTCGACTGCCTGATCTTCGCCACCGGCTTCTCCGTCGGCAACTCCGGCCTCTCCTCGGGCAGACTGCCCGTCCACGGCCGCGCCGGGGTCCAGCTCCAGGCGACCTGGCGGGAACACGGCCCGCGCACCCTGCACGGCTTCACCACCCCCGGTTTCCCCAACCTCGTCCAGCTGGGCGGCGTACAGGGCGCCAGCAGCGTCAACTTCACGCACGTCCTGGACGAGCACGCCGTCCACGCGGCGGCCCTCATCGCCGCCGCCGAGTCCGAGAACGCCATCGTCGAACCCACCCACGAAGCCACGGACGCCTGGCTCACCGTCCTCACCGAGGGAGCGCCCGACCACGCGTGGTTCCACGCCGAGTGCACCCCCGGCTACTACAACGCCGAAGGCAAGGGCCGCCCGAACACCTCCAGCGCCTACCCCCACGGCGCCTCCGCCTTCCACACCCTCCTCCGCCACTGGCGGACGGAGTCCCTCGCCGAGATCCTCCACCCCAGGACAACCGACCGCGCCTGACCGATCCACCGGCGTCCGGCCCGGAGCACCCCATGATCCACGGGTAGGGTTGATCACTCGTCGAGAGTTCGTCCGGGGGACAGACGGTGCGGAACCACTTCCTGCGTACGGCGGCCTGCCTCGGCCTGGCCGGTCTCCTGCTCGCCGCGACGGGGTGCACGAGCCGTCCACCGGCTGACGCCCTCTCATCCGGCGCCCGGACCTACTTGTCACGGGCGCTGGACATCATGGAGGACCACTCCCTCCTCCGTCACCAGGTCGACTGGGAGACCGTGCGCGGCAAGGCGTTCACAGAGGCACGCGGCGCGCGGAAAGCAGCGGACACGTACGGGGCGATCCGCTCGGCGCTCCGCTCCCTCGGTGACGGACACAGTGTCTTCTGGGAGCCGGACCAGGCGACGGAGGTTCAGGGAACCAGCGCGGTCAGTCTGGACGGTCTGGAAGGCCGCCCCCTCAAGGGCGGCGTGGGCTACCTCTCCTTGCCCCGCGTGCAGGGGGCCCAGGCGGTGTACGACCAGTACGTGCGGCGAGGTCGGCAGGCCGTGGCGCGGGCCGGCGGGGCCGAGGCGTGCGGGTGGGTGGTGGATCTTCGCCCGCAGACCGGGGGCACCATGTGGCCCACGCTCGCCGTCGTGGGTCCGATCCTGGGCGATGGCGAGGTCGGCGCTTTCGTGGATGCCGACGGCAACAGGTCCGTCTGGTCGATCGAGCACGGCAGCCCCTATACGGACGGTCGGCCAGAAGGCTGGGCGGACGGCCGGCCGTTCACCGGGAGCGCCCCGCCGGTCGCGGTGCTGACCGGCAGGAAGACGGCCAGCGCGGGGGAAGCGGTCGCCGTGGCCTTCCGGGGACGTTCTGACACCCGTTCCTTCGGCGAGCAGACCTCCGGCGTGCCCACGGGGAACGAGCCGTACCGCCTGTCGGACGGAGCTGTACTGCTCCTCACCAAGGTCAAGGACGCCGACCGAACGGGCCGCGCCTACGACGCGCCGATCCCACCGGACGAGGAGATCGTCAAGGACCCCCGCCCGGTGGCCGCCGACCGGGACGAGGTCCTGGAAGCCGCGCAGGACTGGCTCCTCCGGCAGACCGCCTGCCGACGCCCGTGACCTGCTCCGATGCGGGTCGCAGAGAAACCCCTCCCCGTCGACGACGTGGATCCAAGGTCAAGCCCCGCGTGGCACTCCGGGTGAGGTATCCCCCGTCACCGGGATGCGGTCCAGGCACCGGTAGCAGTGTCGAGGACTTCCTCGTTGAGCGGGCGGTCCGGGTGGCTGAAGGCTCGCATCCACTCGACGACGTCGCCGTTCTTGTCCTCCAGCCGGAGGACGACCATGAGGGCCGGGCTGTCGAGGTGCAGGCCGAGGTGGTGGGCGACGACCGGCGGCGGGGTACTCGCCTGGATCTGCCGGTGGATCTTGGCCACCTCGATGCCCTCGGAGTGGAGGATCACCGCCATCGGTCTGCTGTTGAGGTCGCGGCTGCGGTGCCGCTCCCCCACTTCGGGAAGCTGCACGTTGTGCGTCACCGCCACGACCTCGTCGCGGCCGCGCGGGCCGAGGGTGCGGATCGCCTGCCACAACTGGCTGCCCGGCGGGCGGCCGAACGCCCGGCACGCCGCGGCGGGGGCGATGTCGGTCCCGGAGGTGACGAGCCGGTATCTGGCCGACGACCGGCCTGCCAGCAGGGGGTAGAAGTCCGCCGCGAGGGTTTCTTCCTCGGGCGGGAAGAAGATCGCACGGCCGCGTCGCCCTCTGCCGCGATCGACGAGCCCTTCTCTCGTCAGTCGCTCCAGCGCGCCCCGTGAGGTGATGACGCTGACTCCGAACCGTTCGGCCAGTTCCTTCTCACCCGGGAAGTTCGCGCGGTCCACCCACAGGCCGTCCACGATCTCCGCCTTGAGCTGCCGGTAGATCTGCACCTGCATGGGGACGTCGGAGGCGAGAACAGAGGAGTGATCGGCCGTCTTCGACGTCAACGGAGTGGTCACGACATCAACCGTACATTCACGTGTGTCTATGTGAACATGACGACCGACCACTCGGGCATCTGCCCCGGGCCGGCAACCAAGCCGTCGTGCCGGCCATCTTGCTCGCCCTGCTGTTCCTCACCGTGGGAGTACCGAAGGCCGCTTTGCCTTCGGCCGTGAGGCAGAGGTCCGCCGTGGCCAGGTGGCTGTCGAAGTGGGTGAGCTGTCGGATCAGCTGTGCCCGGGCACCAGTTCGGCGCGCAGCGCGAGCAGGGCGGCGCTGAGGCCGCCGACCGCGCCTCCGTTCGCGGCGCCGACGCCGAGGAGGGGAGCGAGGCGGCGCAGTCCGTCGTCGAGGAGTTCGACCGTGCGGGAGTCGGCGCCCTTCTGGGGGCCGAAGACCTGGGCGGTGCCGTCCGGTCCGAACAGGGGGCTGACGACGTCGGCGGCGACCACGGGTTCGACACCGGCCAGGCGTTGTCGTGCCGGTGCGAGGTCGACCGACGCGATGCGGGCCAGGTCCGCTCCGCTGCCGGCCAGCGTGTTTCCGTCCGCGTCGAGAACCGCGGCGCCGAGGGACGCGAGCAGTCCCGTACCTCCGTCCATGGTGGCGGTGCCGCCCAGGAAGACGATGATCCTCCGGGCTCCCCGCCGGACCGCTTCGAGGAGCGCAGCGGCCAGGCCGGCGCTGGAGGCTCGCAGTACGTCGTGCTCGGCGGCCGGCGGCCCGGCCCAGCCGATCACCTCGGCTGCTTCCACGAGGGCGGTCCCGTCGTCGAGGCAGCCGAAGGGCACCTTCACCGGGCGGCCGAGCGCGTCGACGGTGTCCACACGGACGACCGTGCCGCCCCGCGCCGCCTGCACGGTGTGCCGTGAGCCTTCCCCGCCATCGGCGAGCGGGTGCTCGACGGGTGTGCCGCCTGCCGCACGGACCCCTGCCGCGAGAGCGGCGGCGGCCTCGGCGGCGTCCAGCGAGCCACGCATCTTGTCCGGAGCGCAGACGACGCGCATGGTCGTTCCCTTCGTCGGAGGCTGAGACCGACCGGCGGTGGAGCTCTTCGCCTGCCGGTCGGTCTACAAGCTGTCGGCGGCCGCACACGGCTCAGACGGTCATCCAGCCCAGTACCGGGGTCGACTGGAGGTAGATGATCACGGCGAACGCGGCCAGGAGGCCGAGGCTCCAGCCGAGCACCTTATGGACGGATAGGGGTAGGCGGGTGCGGTCAGCGGGGTGGTGAGGCTGGTGAGGATCTGTTCGGTGCGCATGGCGAAGCTCCCGTCAGGCGTTGCGCCAGGTGGTCAGGTAGTAGGGGTCCTCGGTGGCCAGTGCGGCCTCGCCGAGTTCGAGCGGGCGGAAGGTGTCGATCATGACCGCGCGCAGGGGCTTGATGCCGACGAGACCGGAGTTGTATGCCTCGACGGCCTGCTCCAGCTCGCCGGTGTGCGGACCGTGGACGAAGCCGGCCGGATGCCAGGTGATGGCGCCCTCGCCTATGGCGTGCGCGCCGCGTGCGCCCGCTGCCGCGTCGACGTAGAACATCAGCTCGTCGGAGTCGACGTTGGCGTGGTTGTAGGGCACGATCACCGCGTCCGGGTGGTACTCGGCCTTGTGCGGGACGAAGGAGCAGATCACGAAGCCTGGCGCCTCGAACGCCTGGAACGTGTTCGGGGGCTGGTGGATCCGGCCGATGACCGGCTCGAAGTCGTCCATGTTGAACGCGTACGGGTAGAGGTGGCCGTCCCGGCCGACGACGTCGAACGGGTGGTGGGCGTAGGTGTAGCGGGTGCCGCCCGCCCGGTGGCGGACGTACACGTCGACGTTCTCGCCCTCGACGACGTACGGCTCGGTGGGCGTCCGCAGGTCCCGCTCGCAGTAGGGGGAGTGCTCCAGGAACTGTCCGCGGGCGGAGAGGTAGCGCTTGGGCGGGTGGATGCCGCCGGTGGACTCCGCGATCAGCAGCTGTAGCGGCTCGTCGCCGGTCGGGACCCATCGATGGGTGGCGGAGGTCGGCATGATGACGAAATCGCGCGGGCCGACGTCCAGGAGGCCGAACGTGGTCTCGACACGGGCCGTACCGGACTGGACGAAGTACATCTCGTCGCCGATGGCGTTGCGGTACAGGGGGCTCGGCCGGTCCGCCGCGACGTAGCCGACCCGTACGTCCTGGTTGCTCGCGAGGAGCCGGCGGCCGGTGACGGCGTCGCCGCCCTCGTCGAGCTTGCGGGTCTGCACCAGCCGGGGCTTGAGCGGGTGGTTGGGGGCGGTCTCCCGGCCGGGGATCTCCCAGGTGTCGACGCCGGCCAGGTCCGTCGGCGCGTGGGTGTGGTACAGAAGGGCGGAGTCCGAGGAGAAGCCCTCGGTTCCCATCAACTCCTCGCGGTACAGCCCTCCGTCGGGCTTGCGGAACTGGACGTGGCGCTTGTGGGGTACCTGGCCCACGGAGCGGTAGTAGGGCATCTCTGCCTCCAGAGAAGGGTGTCGGGATGTCGAGGCGGCCGTGGTCAGGACGCGCTGACGCGTTCGGCCAGCCACTTCGTGACGATCTCTCCGGCCTTTTCACGCGGGTCGTAGTCGACGGGCGCGTCCGGCAGCAGGAAGAGGTAGTGGTGGGCGTGGTCGAGGGTGACGAACTCCTTGTCCGCCACCGGGACGCGGGAGAAGATCTCCCGCTGTTCCTCCGGGTAGGCGTCGGTGTCGCCCAGCGGTGCGACCACGAGGGTGGGGACGTCGATGTGCTCGGCGGCGCGCGCCCACTCGGCCCGGGCCGACAGCCCGCTCCAGGTCGACAGCCAGGCCCGTGCGGTGAGCACACGGCCGAGGGCGTGCGGACCGTAGCCTCCGCGCAGGGGATGCCCGGAGGCGAAGATGCTGCCGGGGGCCCGGTGGTTGGGGTGGATCGTGGGGTCCGTGTGCGCCGGGTTGGCGACCGTCCCGTAGATGCTGAGATACGGCGACATCAGCGCGCGGCGGGCCAGGGGTGAGCCGAGGTCGTCGCGGTCGACGACGCGCCGGGTCTCCTCGTAGTCGGCGATCAGGGTGCGGGCGCTGACGTCGAGGCGCCGGGCCCGGGCCCGCTGCCCCGCGCGGTACGCGGCCAGCCATTCGAGGCCGTACGTGCTGGGCTCGGGGAACGGCCGGTAGCCGTTGGCCGGGTTGAACATGTCGAGCGCCGGGTCGATCGCCGTCGGATTCGACTCGTCGGCCACGGCCGGGTCGAGCATGTTCAGCATGATGATGCCCTCGCCCGCGTGCGGGGCGAGCGCGACAGGGAAGTCGGCCGACGGCATGTCCTCCTGGGCGAACCGGGTCGGCTGCCCGTGCGGACCGCGCGTGTGGCGCTGCCCGGGCGGCAGGGACGCCTGCCACTGGTAGTACGACAGGAGCGAGGTTCCGCCGCTGTTGCCGACCAGCACGACCTTCTCGAAGCCGCGCTCCTTGAGCATGCGGATGCCCGCGGCGGTGTCCAGGACCACTTCCTCGTGAACCATGTCGCTGTCGTTGTTCAGCGCCCGGCTGGTCTGCCCCCACACCGCGTATCCCGCCCGCAGGAGGTACGGGCCGAGGTAGTGCCGGGACTGGTTCTCCCTGGGGTGCATGAAGACGGCGACCGCCTTGGGGCGGGGGCCCGGCGGCAGGTGCAGCAGCCCGAAGGAGAACGCTCCGTCGGAGGCCGTGATGTCGACGAACTCCCTCTGCGCGCCTTCGGGGAGCTGATCCACCCAATAGGCGTTGACGCTGCCGCGCTTCACCCGCTCCGGTGCGACGAAGAGTTCGGGAATCGGGAGTTCGGGCAGGCGGTACCTGCTGTGTGAGGTCCTCAAGGACGAGAGAGGAAGGCTGAGCACCCGAAGGCTTAAATCACATATTCATAGGTGAACTATTGATTGTCAACCGGCGACCGGTTCCAGCGCCGTGTCGATCGACATGCGGCCGCCCGGTCGTACGACGAGATGCGCGAGGAGCGCGCCACCCGCCCTGCGGCACGACGACCAGCGCCGTCGTTCTTTGCCGCTGCGGGTCTTTTCTGTCCGCCGGTTGTGATCCGGCGGCCGGGCTGTTGCCACATGCGGCCGATGTCCTTGCGGTGCCGCTCGGACGCATGCCCCGAAGCCGGCCGCCTTCACAGCGCGCCTCGTCCCGACTCGGCCAACAGGGCAACCGAGCCCGGCAAACAGTCAGATCTGCAGTCTTTTACCCGCAGTACCGCAAGGAGAACGACCATGGTCAGCACCCCGCACCCACAGCGCAGAGCCATCCTCACCGGGGGCCTGCTGGCCTCCGCGGCCCTGTTCACCGGGTGTTCGTCGAAGGCGAGCGACACGAGAACGCCGGCCACGGCGACTGTCTCGGCATCCGCAAGTGCAGCCGCGAGTGCAGCCGCGCCGCCGGACTCGCCCTGGTCGGCGTTCGCGCGGCTGATGGCGGGCAACGAGCGCTGGGTGAAGGGCGAGCTCCAGCACCCCGACCGGGATCCCGAGCACCGAAAGTTCGTCGCCCCCAAGCAGGACCCCTACGGCGTGATCCTCTCCTGCATCGACTCCCGGGTGCCCCCGGAGCTCCTCTTCGACACCGGCCTCGGTGACCTGTTCGTGCTGCGCACCGGCGGCGCCGTCGTGGGGCCCGTCGTGACCGGCTCCGTCGAGTACGGCCCCCTGACCTCCGGCACCCCGCTGATCGTCGTCCTCGGACATCAGCGCTGCGGGGCCATCCAGGCCGCCCACAAGGCGATGAAGGCCGGCGAGAAGCTGCCGGGCAAGCTCCAGGCCATCTCCGACGCCCTCAAGCCGGCGTACGACGAGGCGGTCAAGGGCGAGCACCCCGACCCGGTCGACGCCATGATCCGCATCCACACCAAGCAGACCTCGGCCGCCCTGCGCACCAACAGGGACCTCGCCCCTTTGGTGAAGAAGGGCGACCTGGCCGTGGTCAGCGCCTACTACTCGCTCGGCACGGGCCGTGTGGAAGTCCTCACCGGAACGCCCTCCGCCTGAAATCCGTCCGCCCGGCCCCGCACGCAGAGGCCCCGAGGTCCAGGTGGGGGACCAGAATCCGGGTCGGTTCAGTCGCCGTTCTCGTCGACGCCGGTTTCGGCCGGGCCGTCACGCAGTACGCCTCGCACCTGGTCCAGTGTCACTGTCTCCGGATCGAATTCGGCCAGCCACCAGGTGGCGCCCGCCTCGACGTAGGGCGTCGGGTCGGTGCCGGGCGGGAGGGGGACGGCGATGTCGTAAGGGGTCGTTGCCTGTCGGCGGAGGTCGGTGAGGGTGGTGACGACGTCGGCGAGCTGGTCCGGGTGTTCGAGATTGACCGGGAAGAACCCGTCGTACCGGGAGGCGCGGCGCATCGGTTTCGCCTTGCCGGGAAAACCCGCGGCCCACACGGGCACGCCGGGCCGCTGAACCGGTCGCGGGAGGAAGGAGACGCCGTCCACGGTGTAGTGCCGGCCGTGGTGGTGCACGGGCCGGCCGGACCATGCGGCGGTGAGGATCTCCAGCGACTCGTCGAGCATCTCGCCCCGGAGCCGGTCGTCGAGTTCCTCGCCGGTCGCGCTCAGCTCGCCGGCGAAGCGGTCGCTGCCGAGGCCGACGCCGAGGGTGAGACGTCCGCCGCTGAGCCGGTCCAGTGTCGCGGTCTCCTTGGCGACCTTGGCCGGCCGGCGGCGGGCGAGGGGGGTGACCATGGGGCCGAACCGGAGGCGTTCCGTGACGGTGGCGACCGCCGCCAGGGTGATCCACGGGTCGGCCACCTGCGAGACCGGCTCCCGCCAGCGCAGGTGGTCCCATACGAACAGGCCGTCCCACCCCGCCTCCTAGGCCCCGGCGGCCAGCCGCGCGACCGCCACCGGGTCGGCGAGTTCGTCGAAGAGCGGCAGCCAGAGCGCCGAACGCAACCGGGTCATCGTCGTCCCCTTCCCGTGTGCCGGAGCAGAGCCGGGACGAATACGTCCCACAGGGGCTTCGGCAGGTCGTGCCCGGCCCCTTCCAGGACCAGCAGCTCCGCGCCGGGAACCGCGTCGCGCAGCGCATGACCGTGCGGGAGGGGGAGAGCCGGGTCGTGGTCGCCGTGCACCACGAGGGTCGGTGCCTTGAGGGAGGCGAAATCGCGGGACGACCCCTCGAAGAGCATCGCGTAGTGGTTGACGAGGGTGGACGCGATGTCGCGTGTGCGGGCCACGTCCCGCTCGACCAGCGCACGCGTGGCGGTCTCGTCGAAGTACGGCGAGCCGCCCGAGTACGCCTTCGCCGAGGCGACGACGTACTCCACCACCGCGTCGGAGTCGGCGGGGTCCGGTTCGGCCGGGACGGCGCCGGCGAGCTGGTCCGACGGCGACGGGAGGCCGTCCGCGCCCGTGGAGGTGGAGACGAACGTCAGCGACTCCACCCGGTCGGGGTGGTCCACCCCGAGGATGAGCCCGATGCCGCCCGACATGGACCGGCAGACGACATGCGCGCGTTCGACGTGCAGGGCGTCCAGGATCCCGAGCGCGTCCCCGGCCAGGTCGGTGTAGGCGTAGCCGGGGCGTCCGGGCGGGTAGTTGGTGGATCTGCCGGTGTCCCGGTTGTCATAGCGGATCACGAACCGGCCGCCGTACGCGATGCGTTCGCACAGTTCGGTCTCCCACCACAGCATCGAGGCGGCCGCACCGTCGATGAGCAGGACGGCAGGGTTCGCGGGGTTTCCGAAGGTCTCGACGCACAGCTCGGCATCGTTGATCGCGATGAGTTTCTCGCCGTTCGAGAGGTGATTGGTCATGAAGAGCACGCTAGGCGGATTGGCGCATCGCGAAAAGCGATGTTTCCTTATCAAGTCAATCGCCATAAGCGATGATTCTGGGTCCCGCCGATGTCACATCTGGCCGACCAGCTCTTCGGCGACCTCGCGTGCGACCTCGATGGCTCGGGCCGCGAGCGGCGACTGAGTGCGTCCGGCCGGCCAGTACAGGTACCACGTGCTGACGGGCGACGGTTGCAGCCGGTGGATGCCGAGCCGGTCATCGGACCAGGCGTCGGATCCGCGCAGGGCGAGTGCCGGCAGCACCGCGGAGCCGATGCCCGCCCGCACCATGGACACGATGGATTCGTGACCTGCGGTCCGGAACGCGATCCGAGGCCGCGCGCCGCCGGCGGCCAACGTCCGCTCCAGCCAACTCTGGTGAAGGGTGGCGGGCCAGGCGACCATCGGTACACCGTCGAGCAGTTCCACCGGTACGGGTCCGTCGGGGAACGCGCCCGACTGCGCCACCAGGAGGTGCGGCTCGTCGAGCAACACGGCATGTTCGACGTCGCCTTCGAGGCGGTCGTAGTGGAACAACAGGTCACGATCCCCGATCTGCGGATTCTCCGGCTGTACCTCGGACAGCCTGATGTCGCAGCCGGGGTACTCCCCCAGCAGCCGACGGACGACCGCCGGCAGGATCGTGTTGGTCGCGCCCTGGAAGGTGCCGATGTCGATGCGGCCGTTGCCCGCCCTGAAACGATCGACGGCGTCGCTCAGCGCACCCGCTCTCGTGAGCAGTTCGCGGCCGTGGGCCAGGACGATCTCGCCGAGAGGGGTGATCCGCACCCGCCTGGGCCCCCCGGGCCTGTCGAAGACGGCGCCGCCGACGGCCTTCTCCAGCGCGGCGATCTGCTGACTCACCGACGATTGCGTGTAGCCGAGCAGGCCCGCCGCTCCCCCGAATGTTCCTTCATCGGCGATGGCGGCCATGGTCCTCAGGTGGCGCAGTTCGACGTCAGTCATGGCATTGACTATAGCTATTGACGATCAAATTGATCAGAATTTATCGCTTCTGGCGATGTACTGGTGATTCCAGAGTGCCGGGTGGTGCGGGGGAGAACCCCGTCCGCCGCACCACCCGCCCCTGCCAAGGCCGCCTGTGCCTAGTACTCACCCAGCCAGGAAAACGTCTGGTAGTGGTCGAATGTCGCGAAGACGTTGCCGGTGAGCGGGTTGCGGATGATGCGCCGCAGACCGCGGTTCTGTGAACGCGACGAGGTGCGCTCGTCGATGTCGTACTCGACGTACGGAGCGGTTCGGCCGTTGCCGGTCGAGAAGGCCCGGGACGACGGCTCGCCTCGATGCTGCTCCAACCCGGCGAGGGTGCCGTCGCGGTCGTTGAAGCGGCCACCGTAGTAGATGAACCGGTCTGTTCCCGCCCTGCCGTTCCAGAAGTCGAACCAGCGGCCCCCGTCCTCCTGAGGGAGCCACCCGTGAGCGAGCTGCGGGTTGAGACGACCGACGCCGAGTTTCCCCCGGGGCACGAAGCGGTCGATATCGTGGTTCGCCCAGAAGTCCGCCGCCTCCACCGCATCGTTCCACTCCTGGGTGGAGATCCGCGGGGCTCCGGGCGGCGGGTTGTTGCACCACTGGGTGCAGGCACCCGGCGGTGGTGCGGCGATCGCGCTGCCTGCCGCGCCGCCGACGAGGGCGAGCATCACACCCGCGATGGTCAGCGTGCGGCGAACGCGCATCCGGGGCTTCTCACGGTGTTCCGCGTCAGACGCGGACACCGGGGCGAGGGAGGAAGACACCTCGTGCTCCTTGACTCGTTCCAGTGTTCCCCCGGGGCGATCCGCCGCTGCCCGAGTTCCTTCCCGACCGCACCGGCCTCGCCGTGCACGTCGCCGGAGAGGGAGGTCACGGTCCACTTCGGGAACGCCGTACGCCCGTAGGCGAAGGGGTCGACGATGAGCCGCAGCGAGGGTTTCGCCGACGCATGATCTGTGAGCAGCCCTCGCCACGGCAACACCTAGGTCTGGAGGGTGGCCGTGTCGTCCCACAGACCGCGCGGCAGGCTGGAAACGGACACCGAACGATGCGTTTCCAGCAGCAGGGCCGGCGACTGCCGGGGTCTCCTCGTGGGCGGCGTGGCGAACCGGCCGTCGACGCCGGACTTCACCGGTCGCCCTCCTCCGTGGCGACGGAATGCCGGACTACGGCCGTTCGTCGCGGCGGAACTGCCGGTCGATGAAGTCGAGGACCTCCTCCTCGGTCGCGTCCTGAAGCTTGGTCACCGTCTCGGCGTGGTCGTCGGTGCCGACGGGGCGGAGTGCGGTGCGCCATCGCGACACCACCGCGTCGAGCCGGGAGGTGATCGCTTCGGCCTCGGGGTGTCCGCCGGCGCCCGGTCCCGCCGGCAGGGACAGCAGGGCCGCTTCCAGCCTGTCCAATTCGGCCAGCACGGCCTGTTCGGGACTCTCCTGGGTGACGATCAGCCGGCCGACGAGGTAGTCGGCGAGGACGGCGGGCGAGGTGTGGTCGAACACCAGCGTGGTGGGCAGGGGCAGGCCGGTCTTGTCGACCAGCTGGTTGCGGAACCGCACCGCCGCCAGCGAGTCGAACCCGGCGTCCCGGAAGGAGACCTCCGGCGCGACCTCACCGGCACTGGCGTACCCCAATGCCGTCGCCGTCTCGCGGCGCACCAGATCCCGCACGTACTGCTCGGCCTCGCTCCCGGGCATCCCGGCCAGCCGCTCGGTCAGCGACTCGCCCGCACCGGCCGCGGAACCGGTGCCCCGGGTCGCCCGAGCCGGCAGCAGGGAACGCAGCAGCGCGGGCACCCGGACGGCTTCCTGCCCGAGCCTGACCAGGTCCAGCGGCGCGGGGACGACCGCCGCCAGGCCGTCGAGCAGCGCCTGGTCGAACAACTGGACCGCCGTCTCGGCCGTGATCGGCCTCAGCCCCAGCTGCTTGGCCGCCCCGGCGGTGTCGTCGAACAGGCCCCAGGCCAGGGAGACCGCCGGCAGGCCGCGTGCCCGGCGGTGCTCGGCCACGCCGTCCAGGAACGCGTTCGCCGCCGCGTAGTTGGCTTGTCCCGGCATACCCAGGACTCCCGACACCGAGGAGAACAGGACGAACAGGTCGAGGTCCAGGTGTTCGGTGAGCTCGTGCAGATGCCAGGCTCCGTCGGCCTTCGGCCGCAGGACCTCGGTGACCCGTTCACCCGTCAAGGACGTGACGACACCGTCGTCCAGTGCTCCGGCCGCGTGCACCACCCCGACCAGCGGATGTTCCTCGCCGATCCCGGCCAGCAGCCGAGCGACCGACTCGCGGTCCGCCACATCGCATGCGACGAACTCCACCTGGGCGCCCAACTCGGCGAGCGTTTCCCGCAGTACGCCCGCCTGCGGCGCCTGAGCCCCGCGACGGCTGGCCAGAACCAGGTGCCGTACGCCGTGACCGGTGACCAGGTGCCGGGCGAACAGTGCTCCCAGCGCACCCGTGCCTCCGGTCACCAGCACAGTGCCCTCCCCTGCCGGCGACGGCCGCGCAGTCCCGCCGCCGGTCGTCCGGACCAGCCGGGGAACCAGCAGCTCACCGTCACGCACCGCCACCTGCGGCTCGGTCGCGGCAGCCGCGGCTATGCGCGCCCAGGGCACCGACCCACCGCTGGCGTCACCGGGGATGTCCACCAGGGTGATCCGGTCCGGGTGCTCCGACTGGGCCGACCGCACCAGTCCCCATACCGCCGCACCCGCGAGATCCACCACGGCCTCGCCCTCGCTCGCCGCGACGGCCCCGCGGGTGACCACCACCAGCCGGTTGTCGGGCAGGTCGTCCCGGGTGACCCACGCCTGGAGCCGGGTCAGCACGTGCCGTACCACCCGATGCACCGCGGCCGGCAGCTCAGCGTCCGCGGGAGACACCGCAGGCGATTCGGCGACGAGGATGTCCCAGGGCTCGTAGGACTGGGCGGCCTCGGTGATGTCGCCGAACCGCAGGAATCCCGGCTCCGGGAGGTCGCTGCTCACCTCACCGAGCAGCGCCACCGAATCCTCGTCCCCGGTGTCCTCCAACGATCCGACCGGCACCCACTCCACCCGCAGAAGGCCGTCCTCGGCATCAAGGGTTTCGGTGAACACTCGCTCCCACCGCGAGAGCTGGGCCGTCGCCACGGCGTTGCCGACTTCGTCGGCCAGGTCGAGCCGGTACCCGTCGTCACCCACCGGGGTCAGGGCGACCCGCAACGCGGTCGTGCCCGTGGTGTGGAGCGAGACATTCGTCCACGTCGACGGCGACCGGACGTCCCCGGGCGCGGCAGCGATCAGCAGGGGGTGCAGAGCCGCGTCGAGCAGGGCCGGGTGAATGCCGAATCGGGTGGACTCCCCGGTCGCCTGTTGCGGCAGGGCGACCTCGGCGAACACCGCGTCGGCCCGCCGCCACACCGCCCGTAGTCCCTGGAACACCGGCCCGTATCGGTGGCCGCGCTCGGCGAGCATGTCGTAGGCGTCCTCGACCGGTACCGGCCGGGCGTCCACCGGCGGCCACGTCCGCTCGGTCCACCCGGGTTCGCCGCCCGGTACGGCGAGCAGACCGGTGGCGTACGAAAGCCACTCGTCGTGCGTGTTCTCCGGACGCGAGTACACGGCGACCGAACGCCGGCCCTCCTCGTCGGGGCTGCCGACCACGACCTGCACCTGAACCGCACCCCGGTCGGGAATCACCAGGGGCGTGTGGACGGCCAGTTCCTCCAGAGCAGCGCACCCGGCCTCGGCACCGGCCCGCATCGCTATGTCGACGAGCGCCGTCACCGGCAGAACGACTGTCGCGCCGATGTGGTGATCGGCCAGCCACGGGTGGGTGGCCTGCGACAACCGGCTGGTGAACACCAGCTCGTCACGGTCGGCCAACCGCACCACCGCACCGAGAAGAGCATGACCGGCAGTGGACAGGCCCGCCCTGGCCACACCGCCCGATCCCGAGGCCAGCGACCAGAACCGCTCCCGCTGGAACGCGTACGTCGGCAACTCGACCCGCCGGGCCCCTGAGTGAACGAACATCGCCCGCCAGTCGACGGTCACCCCGCGGGTGTACAGGAACGCCAGCGCCGCCGTGGCGGCGTACACCTGAGGCCGGTCCCGTCGTTGCACGGCGACGAACTCGGCGTCCACGCCGTCCGGCCGAAGGCCGGTCAGCGCCGCGTCCGGGCTCAGCTCCACGAACCGGGTCGCTCCCTGCTCACGCAACCAGCCCACGGCTTCGGCGAACCGTGCCGGCCGCTCCGTGTCCGATACCGCGAACTCCGGCCATTCCTGCACGGGTTGGCCGCTCTCCAGCGACACCAGCACGATCCGTGAAGGCCGGGACACCGGGCTCCCGTTCTCGTCGTCCCCTGCGGTCACCACCCTGCGGGCATCGTCCAGCGACCACGCTCCCGCCACGTAGGCCGCCACCGCTTCGCCGGTCGAGTGCCCGGCGACATAGTCCGGCGTGACGCCCCACGACGACAGCAGCCGGAACATGGCGACCTCGAACGCGAACAACACCGCTCGCGCCCATCCCGGATCGGCGGGTCCGCCATCGGCGGCCACCGGTTCCAAGGACCCCGGCAGCCACTCGGCGAACTGTGCGCGTACTTCGTCGAACGCCTCGGCGAACACCGGGAACTCCGCGGCCAGTTCCCGAGCCGCCCGCACAGACTCGGCGCTCGAACCCGGTCGTTGACCCGCGAACAGGAAGACGACTCGACCGGCGCCTCCTCCGGCGTCACCGGTCACCACACCGGTCCCCGGTTCCCCGGCCGCAAGTCCGCGCAGGCCCTGCATCAGCTCGTCCCGGTCGGTGCCCAGGACCACCGCCCGGTGCCCGAAACTCGCCCGGGTGGAGACCAGGGCCGCGCCCACGTCCACCGGGTCCAGTGCCGGATCAGCCTCCACGTACGCCAGAAGCCGCCGCGCCTGTTCCCTCAGCGCCGACTCCGACCTGGCCGAGAGCACCCACGGCACCACCGACGGAGCAGACGTCGTGCCGGACACCGGCGTTGGTTCGGGGGCCTGTTCGAGGATGAGGTGGGCGTTGGTGCCGCTGATCCCGAAGGAGGACACGCCTGCCCGCCACGGCCGGTCGACCGCCGGCCACGGTTGTTGCTCCGTCAGCAGTTCCACCGCACCTGCCGACCAGTCCACCTCAGGGGTCGGCTGGTCCACGTGCAGGGTGGGGGGCAGTTGCCCGTGCTGCATCGCCAGCACCATCTTGATCACACCGGCGACACCAGCGGCTGCCTGGGTATGGCCGATGTTGGATTTGACCGATCCCAGCCAGAGCGGACGGTCCCGGTCCTGCCCATACGTGGCCAGCAGCGCCTGGGCCTCGATCGGATCCCCCAACCGGGTGCCGGTGCCGTGCGCCTCCACCACGTCCACCTCGGCGGCGGCCACACCGGCACTGGCCAGGGCCTGCCGTATCACGCGCTGCTGCGACGGGCCGTTCGGCGCGGTCAGCCCGTTCGAGGCGCCGTCCTGGTTGATCGCCGAACCCCGCACCACCGCCAACACCCGATGACCATTGCGCCGGGCATCCGACAACCGCTCCACCACCAACAACCCGGCGCCTTCCGCGACCCCGAACCCGTCAGCGGTCGCGGAGAACGCCTTGCAACGGCCGTCGCCCCCCACACCTCCCTGCATGGCGGACCCCGCGATGAAGACCCCTGGTGTGGCCATCACCGTCACACCGCCGGCCAGCGCCATCGAGCACTCCCCGGCGCGCAGTGCCTGGGCCGCGAGGTGCAGGGCCACCAGCGACGACGAGCACGCCGTGTCCACCGTGACCGCGGGCCCTTCCAGTCCCAACGTGTACGCGATCCGGCCCGACAGCACGCTGCTCGCGGCACCGGTGAGCAGGTATCCGTCCACTTGGTCCGCGGCGTCCCCGACAGTGTCGTACCCCGAACCCGTCCCGCCCACGAAGACCCCGGTCCTGCTGCCCTTCAACAGGCTCGGGTCGATGCCGGCCCGTTCCAGCGCCTCCCACGCCGTCTCCAGCAGCAACCGCTGCTGCGGATCCATCACCAGTGCCTCACGCGGGGAGATACCGAAGAACCCCGCGTCGAACCCGGCCACGTCCTCGACGAACCCACCCACCGGAGTGGGCCCGTCACCTGTCAGGTCCCAGCCGCGCTGTGCCGGGGACGCCGAGATGGCGTCGACACCGCCCGTGAGCAGGGCCCACAGCTGTTCCGGGCTCTCGACCCCGCCGGGGAACCGACAGCCCATTCCGACGATGGCGATCGGTTCGTCCACCGGCGCCATGGTCACCTGTGGCACCGGTACGGCCTCGACCGTGCCCAGCAACTGCTGCCGGAGGTAGGTGGCCAGCCGCGACACTGTCGGGTGGTCGAATGCCAACGTCGCGGGCAGCCGGAGCCCCGTAGCCGTTGCCAGCCGGTTGCGCAACTCCACCGTCGTCAGCGAGTCGAAGCCCATGTCCCGCAACGCCTTCTCGGGGTCAATGGCCTCGGCGGAGGCGTGTCCCAGGACGGTGGCGACGTGGCCGCGTACCAGATCGAGAAGCAGCCGTTGCTGGTCGGCGACGGTCAGGCTGGTCAGCCGTCCGGCCAGACCGGAGCCGTCCCGGTCACCTGCACGGGCGACCGGCCGGGCCGGCCCACCGGCCACCAGCCCTCGCAACAGCGGCGGCACCGACCCGCCGTGCCGTGGCAGGTCGAGCCCGACCGGGACCAGATACGCCTCCGGGCGCCGGCAGGCCAGATCGAACAGCGCCAGCCCCTCCGCCGCCGGCATGGCACGCACTCCGGCCCGGCCGAACCGGGCGTGGTCGGTGTGGCCCAGACCGGTCATGCTGCTGGTGTCGGCCCACCAGCCCCAGGCCAGCGACGTGGCCGGGAGACCCTGCGCGTGGCGGTGCAACGCCAGCGCGTCCAGGAACGCGTTGGCCGCGGCGTAGTTGCCCTGGCCCGGAGCCCCGGAGGTGGCTGAGAAACTGGAGAAGAGGATGAATGCGGCCAGGTCCAGTCCGGCGGTCGCTTCGTGCAGATGCCACGCCGCGTCCGCCTTCGGACGCATCACGGTATCCACCCGCTCCGGCGTCAACGACGTGACCGTCCCGTCGTCCAGCACAGCCGCCGCATGGATCACCGCGGTGAGCTCCCGCTGTTCTCCGGCAACCAGGCCGGCGACGGCATCCCGGTCCGACACGTCACACGCCGCCACCCGCACCTCGGCACCCAACCCGGCCAGTTCCTCGACCAACTCCGCCGCACCCGGCGCGGCCATCCCCCGACGTGACACCAGCAGCAGATGCCGCACCCCGTGACGGTCCACCAGATGGCGGGCCAACAGGCCACCCAGCCCACCGGTCCCACCCGTGATCAACACCGTGCGGTCAGGATCCAGCGGCTGCGGCACCGTCAGCACAATCTTGCCCACATGCCGGGCCTGCGCCATACAACGGAAAGCGTCACGGGCCTCCCGCACATCCCACGCCCTGGTCGGCAAGGGGGACAGCACACCCGCCTCGAACAACTCCGCCAGCTCGGCAAGCATGCCTCCCACCACGTCCAGGTCGATCTCAAGGTCGATCGCCCGGTAGTCCACCCCGGGGTGCGTGGTGGCCACCGTGTCCGTGTCACGGATGTCGGTCTTGCCCAGCTCGACGAACCGGCCCCCCTCCCGC
>NZ_JBLRVY010000028.1:0-166819 GCF_048159485.1 Streptomyces sp. 4F14 | reverse complement strand
CCCTGAGCCGGGACGCCCTGAGCCGGGACGCCCTGAGCCGGGACGCCCTGAGCCGGGACGCCCTGAGCCGGGACGCCTTGAACCGGGACGCCCTGAGGCGGGACGCCTTGAACCGGGACGCCCTGAGGCGGTACCCCCTGCATCGGCGCGGCCCCCTGCCCGGGAACCCCCTGCCCCGGCGCGACCTGTTGCGCCGTACCCCCCTGATCCGGCCCGACACCCTGAGCCGTACCCCCCTCCCCAGGAACCGCCCCCCGGTCCGCCTCGGCCGGAGGCAGCGCGAACACCGCCCGCGGCCCCGCCTCCTGCGCGGCCGCCCGCTCCCCCGCAGCCGCCAGCGCCCGCCGCCGGCGCCCGGTCGGCTCCCCCTGCTCCCCGGCACCGCCGTCACCGGAGCCGGAAGGCAACGCCAGCGCACCCTGCTCAGCCGCCTGCACCCCACCCGGCGGCACCGGCACCCCGCCCGGAGGCACCGCGGCCCCCAGCCCGGCCCCCACCGCGGCCGTCCCCGCCGCATGCTCCGCGGCCGTCACGACCGCGCCCTCCGCCACGTCGTCGCCTCCGGCGGCAGGCCGCCCCCGACGCCGCCCCGACCCCTCGCCGCCGCTCTCGACGGGAACGCCCTCCTCCTCGGCGGCGGGCCCACGCCGACGCCGGCGCCCGGAGGGCGGAACGGCCCCCTCACCGTCGTCCCCCTCAAGGAACGCGTCCACAGAGCTGCGCCGCGCCCGCCGCTGCCCGGCCTCCTCGGCGACCGGCGCCTCGACGGGGGCGACCTCGACCGGGGCGGCCCCGGCGGGAACGACCCCCGCCCCACCCCCGAGCGGCACCTCAAGGACGTACGCGCTCCCGCTCATCCCCGGCACCTCGACGGTCTGGAGCACCCCGCCGTGCGCCCGCACGATCCCCCGCACGATCGGCTCGTGAACGGGGTCCCCACCGCCGTAGGGCCCCCGGACCTCGATCCGTACGACCTCCCCGCGCTGGGCGGCGGCGACCACGACCGTGTTGTCCATGTACCCGCCGGCGGAGACGGGCGCGTTGCCGGTCGCGTCGACGCCGGCGACGTCCGCGACGAGGTGCGCCAGCGCCGTAGCGAGGAGACGCGCGTCGACCTCGGCCTCGATCGGCGGCGCGTGGACGGCGAACTGCACGCGGCCGGGACCGATCAGCTCGACCGCGCCGTCGACGCCGGCCGCGACGACCGCGTCCAGCATCACCTTCGTACGGCTGACCTGCGCTTCCCCCGTGTCGAGGAGCTGGTAGCCGAGGACGTTGTCGATGAGGGTCGTGATGCGGGAGTACCCGGCGGAGAGGTGGTGCAGGACCTGGTTCGCCTCGGGCCACAGCTGTCCGGCGTCGTCGGCGGCCAGGGTCGCGAGTTCGCGGCGCAGCTCGTCGAGGGGGCCGCGCAGGGAGCGGCCGAGGAGGGTGAGGAGCTGGTCGTGCCGGCCCGCGAGGGCCTCGTACCGGTCCTTCTCGCGCTCGCCGAGCGCCGCGTACCGGTCCTCGCTCGCCGCGGTCTCCTCCGCGTGCTGCTCGGTGAGCTCCTCGATCTGCGCGACGTGCTGCTGGCGCAGGGCGGTCAGATCAGAGGCGTGCTCCTCCGCGAGCCGCTCCAGCTCCTCGGCGTGCGCCTCCTCGACGGCCTCCTTCTCCTTCGCGAGCGCGTCGTACGGCCGCCGGTCGGTGAACGTCATCACCGCGCCGACCAGCTGGTCGCCGTCCCGTACCGGCGCGGTCGTCAGGTCCACCGACACCTTGTCGCCGTTCTTCGCGAACAGCACCTGGCCGCGGACCCGGTGCTTGCGGCCCGAGCGCAGGGTGTCCGCGAGCGGCGACTCGTCGTACGGGAAGGGGGTGCCGTCCGGACGCGAGTGCAGGACGAGGCTGTGCAGCTCCTTGCCGCCCAGGTCGTTCGCGCGGTAGCCCAGTATCTGTGCGGCGGCCGGGTTGACCAGCACGATCCGCCCGTCCGTGTCCGTCCCCACGACGCCCTCCGACGCCGCCCGCAGGATCATCTCCGTCTGCCGCTGCGAGCGGGCCAGCTCCGCTTCCGTGTCGACGGTGCCGGACAGGTCGCGTACGACCAGCATCAGCAGTTCGTCCGGCGCGTAGCCGTATCCGTCGTACGCCTGCTGGCCGTTCTCCAGGTTCGCGCTCGTGACCTCGACCGGGAACTCGACGCCGTCCGTACGGCGGGCGATCATGCGCGCCGGCTTGGTCCGGCCCCGGGGATCGATGTGATCGGGCCTGCGCATCGACCCGGGGATCAGCTTGGAGTCGAACTCGGGCAGCAGATCGAGCAGCCCCCGCCCCACGAGCGCGGTCCCCGGTGACTCGAACGCCTCCAACGCGATCGTGTTCGCGTTGACGACCGTCCCGTTCGCGTTGACCAGCACCAACGCGTCCGGCAAGGCGTCCAGTATCGCCGCGAGGCGAGCAGCGCCTCGGGATGGCCTGCTGCTCACGAGACGCTTCCTCCCTGTCACCGCACCTTGCCTACCGCTCGGGCCATCTTGCCAACGGCTCCGCGGGGTGTCACGCGAGGGAGTCTAAAGGCAGGGGGTCCCCCTGCGACGCCGTATGAGAGGCACCTCGCATCTGGCGCGTGCCCTGGGGAACGGGGGTGCGAACGGGGTTCGCGGGAACTGCGCGGGACCTTTACGGGGGTGGGGGTTTTGTCGGGGCGGGGTGTTCGGCGTGTACGGGGGTGAGGTGCTCGGCGTGGATGGGGGCGACGGGGTCGTGGCGGACGTGCTCGGCGTTTGACGCGCGCGGCGTTGATGTGGCGGACGTGCTCGGCGTTGACGCGGAGGAGCGTCGCCATGCGCTCCCGGGGCCCTCCGCCTCCCCGCCGCCAACCCCTTTGCCCTGGCCCCCGGCCGCCTAGTACGGTGGACACCGATTGGTGACACAGCACTCACCTGTGTCATCATCTGCACGCACCACTCGCACCCACGCGGGCGGTTGTGCTGGAGGCGTCGCCTAGTCCGGTCTATGGCGCCGCACTGCTAATGCGGTTTGGGACTTAAATCCCATCGAGGGTTCAAATCCCTCCGCCTCCGCAGCACCCGAAGCCCCGGTCCCCGCGACCGGGGCTTCGTCGTTCCCTCTCCGGCGCGTTTCCCCAGCTCACAAGGGGTACGCCTATCGGATTTCACATGACGCCGCCGGTCATGTAATGTTCTTCCTGTCGCCGGGAGCGGCCGGAAGGCCAGGAACGGAAGACACGAGAAACAACAAAACAAGCACTCGTAGCTTAACGGATAGAGCATCTGACTACGGATCAGAAGGTTGCAGGTTCGAATCCTGCCGAGTGCACATGATCGAAGGGCCCCGGATTGTTCCGGGGCCCTTCGCTTTTAACTCAGCGCCTTGCCGGCCTCCTGGAGGGTGGGCCGGTCTTTCGGATCGTGGCTGAGCATGGCGTCGATCAGTTCGCCGAGTTCGCCGGGCGCCTTCACGGGGCGGCGGTTGCCGTTCGCTACGGCTTCTCTCTGTACGGGGCGTGGCGCGTCGTCCGGGTATTCGACCGCTCGCCAGCCGGTGGCGGAGATCAGCAGTGAGGCGCCGAGGGCGTAGACGTCTGCTTCCGGGGTGGCTTCGGCTTGGCCCGTGGTGAGGACGCTGCGGGAGATCTCCGGGGCTTCGTAGTGGACGAGGCAGCCGCGGTAGGGGAAGTCGTACTGCGCGGGGATGTTGCCGCCCTGGGCGAGGGCGAGGTCGATGAGGTGGACGCGGTCGGGGCCGGTGATGAAGTGGGCGGGTTGTACGTCGCCGTGGGCCCAGCCCTTCGCGTGGAGGTCGGCCAGGGCGTCGATGCAGCTCGGTGTGATGCTGATGTGGGGGTCGAGGGGCGGGGTGTGTCGGCGGCGGGGTTCCCACAGCACGTACAGGTCCGGTCCCGCCCGCCAGGGCTGGATGTTCCACGTCCCGTACTCCCATTCGCCGTACGTGACGTCGTCACGGCCGAGGCTGTGCAGTACGGCGCCTTCGCGGGCGGGAGCGAGCGCGGTCCAGGGTTGGGCGGGCCAGTCGGGGGTGGCCTCGATGGGGTGGCCGAGTTTCACGGCGTAGTGACCCCCGGGTGACTCCACTTCCCAGACTGTGGACCCCCGGCGATTGACGACCAGGCGCTGACTCGTGGGGGTGAGCGCGTCGAGTACCACGGTCGGCAGGTCGGTGGGTGGGCCGGGCAACGTGTCCTCTCCTCCTGGGTTTCCGGACGAGCGCGGGCGACCTTGAGGTGAGGTCAGCCACGCTCGCCGGTGTTCTGCTTCTATGCCTGACCGTACGGCCGGCCGCAATCCGAGTCACAGTTCGCCAGGCTCTCGCCGTTCATGGTCCACAGGTCGTCGAGGACCATGAACCCGGCCGCCTTCATGGCGTGCGCCGAGGCGGCGACGCGTTCGGGGTCGCGGGCTCCGCCGCCGGGCTTCGGGTTGTGGTGCAGGAAGCGGCCCGCGTACTCCTCGCAGAGGTCGGCGTACTCCTTGGTGTGCAGGATGAGCGCGTGCAGGCCGAGGTCCACGTCGTCGGACGGGACCGTGGGAACCGTGGCGGCGGCCGCCGTGACCGCGAAGGCCACCGCCTGGTCCGCGATCCGCTCGGCCCGCTCGGGCGACTGGCCGTTGTGGACAGCCACGAAGTGGGCGAGGCTCTCGAAGAGTTCCTCACCGGCTACCGCTCGTCCGGTCTTCTGGTCGTTCGTCGTTGCCGTCATGGGGAAACTCCTTGTGGGTGGCGGGACATGAACTGTTCGCCTGTGCCGGTCGCCGGGTCTTGAGGCGTGGGCGACGGGGCGCGGGGTTTGGAGGCCGCTCCGAACGGGGTTGGGGGACCAGGAGTTGGCACCTGTTCGGAGCGGCCGGTCCTGCGGGCCGACAAGGATCAGGACGTCCATGTGCCGGCCGATGGCGAGCGTCACAGAGCGCTTCGGCTGTTGCCGTTCCGGATGGCCAGGCGTGCGCTCAGTTCTTCCCGCGCGCTCAGTGCCACCACGTTGTCCGGCATCGCGTCCCATTCCGTGCCGCCGGTGAGCGGCCGTATCTGGACTCGGCCGCCGACCTTGTCCATGACGACGCCGATGCGCCCGCTGGCACTGTCCTTCGCCAGTTCGCCGATAGCCGGATTGGTCTGCTGGTTGCTCGCCATGCATAGGAGCATCCAGCGGTTCACCGGGACGTCGGAACTACCGGCAAACCCCACTTCGGGACGTCCCGCGTCGGATAGAACGTCCCTAGTGCCGTCCCCGAGTGTTGGGAGAGATTGGGATGCCGAACGAGAGGCTACGTGCTGCCATGGCGGCCGGCGGCTGGACGTGCAGCGCCCTTGCGAACAAGGTCGAAGTCGATCCCAAGTCCGTCGAACGTTGGGTCAACCTGGGGCGTACGCCGCGCCGGGCTACGGCCTTGGTGGCAGCGGAAACGCTAGGAGAAGACGTGCATGCTCTATGGCCTGCGCTCCGGCAGGCACGCCCTGCCCGCGCCGTCAGCCCCGAACTCGTGACCCTCTACGACCAGCGGGCGGACGTCCCCGTCTCCACGTTCGTGGACATGCTCACCCAAGCCCGCGAGCACATCGACGTGCTGGTGTACGCCGCTCTCTTCCTCCACGAGGCGTACCCGCGACTCAACGACCTGCTCCGCGAACGTGCCGCCGACGGATGCACCGTCCGCATCGCGATCGGCGACCCGGGCAGCGTGAACGTCCAACAACGCGGCACGGAAGAGAAGTTCGGCCACGGCATCGAGTCCCGCTGCCGACTTGCCCTCATGCACTACCGTCCCCTGGCCGACGTACCCGGCATCGAGGTCCGGACCCACACCACCACGCTCTACAACTCCATCTACCGCGCCGACGACCAGGCATTGATCAACGCTCACGTCTGGGGCGTCAACGCCTACGGCGCTCCTGTGTGGCATCTTCGCCGTAACGGGAAAGGCGGCCTGTTCGACACCTACGCCGGCAGCTTCGACGCGGTGTGGGGGACCGCCACGCCGACAACCGGAGGGTGACCATGGCACGGACCGAGTACTACGACGATCCCGCGGCCCCTGAGCCCAACAGCCTGGTGGTCGCCGCGTCCGCCGTGATCACCGACGACGAAGGCCGCATCCTCCTCCAGCGCCGCCGGGACAACGACCTCTGGGCCCTCCCGGGCGGCGGCATGGAAATGACCGACTCCCTCCCCGGAACGGCCGTCCGCGAGGTGAAGGAGGAAACGGGCCTGGACGTGGAGATCACCGGGCTCGTTGGCACGTACACCGACCCTCGCCACGTCATCGCCTACTCGGACGGCGAGGTACGCCGGCAGTTCAACGTCTGCTTCACCGCCCGCGTGGTCGGCGGGCGGCTCGCGATCTCGGACGAGTCCACGGAACTCCGGTTCGTCCCGTCAGAGGAGATCACCCACCTGCCGATGCACCACACACAACAACTCCGGCTCCACCACTTCCTGGAACACTGCGAGCGGCCCTATCTCGGCTGACCTCTATGAGTGCAAAGCGGCGACGGTGCTGCCGTGGGTCAGCGGATTGCTTCGTCCACGAGCAGGTAGAGGAACCCGACGAGAGAACCGGTGCTGACGGTACGGCCCTCCAGATCGGCTGGAATTTTGTCGAGTCTCAGATGAGGCCACAGCGTCAAGCATCAACCGAGACCGGACAATGCCTGGTGGGGCTCACCTGTTACAGGTTTCTCTACCTCATCAAGGCGGCTCGCTCCGCTCCCCGCGCGCGGCCCGGCCCCCGGCCGGGCCTGCGCTCCTGTCTCCGCCCCACTCCAGCCCGGCCGGCGCCCGTGCCGCGCGCACAGGAATCAGCCGCTTGTCGCCTGAGGGGGTACGTCGTAGCTAGGGCGGTCAGGCCGCAACACGCGATCGGGCACATGCCGTTGCGGCTACCTGTCATTATTGCTCCATGAGTGACAGGACGTCAGACTTGTGTCTCACCGTGACCCTCGGTCCGGGAGCTATCACCGACGAAACGGCCATCAGCAGCCTTCGCAACGAGCTTCTTGAAGTTCGCGGTCTTCTCAGGGTGCACCCCGCAAACGCCGCGGCTGAGCACTCCGGTCCGGGAACGCCAAAATCACCCATGACTCTCGGCCTTGTCGGCCTGACGCTCACCGCTGCCCCTTTCGCCCTTAGGCAGGTTACAACCGTCATCAAGGCGTGGCTGGAGAGGCAAAAATCAAGAACACTCATTCTCGAAGTCGACGGAGAACGTCTTGAAATGACCGCACTCACGAACAAGGATCAAGAGGCGGCTCTGGAGTTCTTCATTCAACGTCATAGCACCTCCGCCTCAAACTCCACGCAGGAAAGCAACCAGCCTGGAGCATAAATGAAGAAGAAGGCACTCCTCATATCATGCGGCACATACACTGATTCGAACCTTCACCCCCTCCCATCATCCATACCCGACAGCGCCAGATTTGCCGATCTCTTGGAAAGGCCGAACCTGGGCGGGTTTGACGTACGCATCGTCAATGATGGCACTCTAGTAACAGTACAACGAGAAATCCATGAACTCCTTCACCTAGCCGCAACTGATGACCTGATCCTAATCTATCTTTCAAGTCATGGCTTGAAGGACATGTTCGGCCGCTTCTATTTGGCCTTGCCGGATACCGACCTATCTGCCCTACCTGCAACCTCACTGTCTGGAAGATATATTCGAGAGCAGATCAACGATACGCAAGCAAGAAGACTCGTAATTATCCTAGACAGTTGCTTTTCTGGCGCCTTTGGCCGCGAACTCATGGCTAAGTCGATTTCCCTCTCCGAGGGTACTCCCGATGAGTTCACAGATGAGTTCCTTGAGGGTACCGGGCACGCCATACTGGCTGCGAGTTCGCCCATTCAATACGCTTTGGAGGATGGCAGCAATAACAGCCCTACTTCGGTTTTCACGCGCGCAATATGCGACGGCATCGCGACTGGCGCTGCAGACGTAGATGCAGACGGCTGGATTTCTCTCAGCGACCTATTTGAGTACTCGTCAAAAGAAGTAAGTGCGCGATATCCGCTACAAACGCCACAGATGAGCTGTTTCGGTATCGATCGAGACCTAAAGCTCATGCGCGCCCCCTCTCAACCGACAACATACGCGGATTTCGATGCAGACATCGAGGAAGCATCCAAGAGTATTCATCCGGAACTTCGGATTGCTGCCGCAACTGTCCTCGGAAAGATCACCCACAGTCAGAATCGGGAACGCGCCGCATCCGCCCTTAGGAAGTTGAGAAAACTTAGAAACGACTTCCATCCAGAAGTCAGAGAGGCAATTGAACTACATATTTCTGTTGCGCCGAAGAGGCCGAGGCGCAGGCTTCCAATACAAACGCCAGAGAACAAGCAAGTCCACAGCTCTGCATGGGTGGAGGTATCAGCTCAAGGTCTCTCAAAGGCATCACAGGTGGTTCCCTACTTCATCGACACATCTGACGTTCACCCGATACTCTCCAACGTTCATTTTCAATCAGGCGATCAATATTTGAGAATGTGGGCATCGGACCGGTACCGAGTAGACCTTTGGCGCCTTCCGATCGAATCTAAAGGAGAAAAATTCGACATATCCATCCTGGGCTCGGACGTTTACTCACTCAAAGCTTTCACCGGGGCCGGCAAGGTGCGAATGGAAGTTGGGGAAGTATTCTCAGAATTTGAGTGCCGAGAAAAAATGCTAGCAATGAATTCGACTAAGCCCAAGGAGCTGCCTGCCTACTTGAGTCTGATACCAATAGATTCCTCCGGCGTCGCCCACATCGCCCGCGCACCGCTCTTGGATGCAGTGGAAAAAGCCACTACCGCAACTAAGACACGAAATACTCCCGTGGTTTTGAACCTGGGGAAATCGTCTGCAGGAAGGGCCGAGATCAGCTTCTCCGGCGACGATGCAGTCTCGGAATCTGTCCCCATGGAAATGATTGGCGATCCGATCAGAATCGCCTTCACCCCGCGTTTTCTAATAGCCGCCCTTGGGTCATTTTCAACTAAGACAGTGAAAATGGCCGTGACGCACCCGAATAAGCCGGCGATTTTTACTGCGGATGATGAGCCGGAGCACATGCATCTACTAATGCCCGTGCGACTAGATAGAGGAACCGAGATTCATGGTGAAAGCGGCCCAGCCTGAGGAGGAGGCAACCGGGGCGTTTCACCTGCAGTGGCCCGGACAGCCCTCGAATAGTCGCAGCTTCCCAGGCTGAGGGCTCAGGCATGTCAGCACGTGCCAGCCGTCGTGGCTTGCTCTCGGTGACGGCACTTTCAACGTGTTGAAGGCCGGTGGGGGTGCAACGAGGCATACGCGCGCCTGGGCGGTCGACGCACCCGCCATCGTGGCTGACTGTCGTCGGCTAAGCCTCGTGCCACAACCGTGCCAGATGCAGGGGTCAGCCACGGTTAACACCGGTGCCACGCGGTCGAGTAGCCGCCCACTTCCTCGGCCAGCGAAGCCGCAGCTCAGCCCACAGATCACCCAGCCGCTCTCCTAAAGCGGTGGTCAGTGGCAGACCCGTGAGGTTCGACGTAGTGACCGGTGTGCGCCCGATCGCCTCATGCCATCGGCCATGCTCCCTGCTCTAGATCTTCGGAAAGGGCCGAGCTGACCGTGGCGATAACCGCAGGCGGGCGTCGGCGCGGCCCTGTACGGTCGCGACTATGAAGAAGTGGGTGGTCCCCGAGAACTCGAACAAGCGCGTCCAACGTGCGAGCCGGACGATCGGTAAGGGGACGGGCACGCTCGAGGAGATTCAGGAGGCGCGGGAAGTCCTGAGCAACTACCGTCTCGCCCACGCATTTCCTCTGAACGCGGTGACCGTCACCGTGCGGCAGCGAGCGCTCGAAGTGAACACGAACGCCGTCGTGGCCGAGCGCCGGAAGCGCCTGCCCACGATCCTGGACAAACTGAAGCGCCACCCCAGGATGAGCGTGACCACCATGCAGGACTTGGGGGGCTGCCGGGTGGTCTTCGACACCGTCGCCGAGGTGGACGAGTTGGTCAGCGTCCTACGGGACTTGCCACGGAGCAAGAACCGCGTCAAGAAGGTCTACGACTACCTACGTGATGACCCGGGGCCACGCGACTCTGGCTACCGGGGTGTTCACCTGGTGTACGAGTACGGAGCCTCGAAAAAGGAATACCAGGGCCTGCGGATCGAGCTGCAGGTGCGCACGCGGCTCCAGCACGCCTGGGCGACCGCCGTCGAGACCATGGATCTGTTCTCGGGCAGCGAGCTGAAGTACGGGAAGGGCGACCCGGACGTGCTCAGATTCTTCGTCCTAGTCGGCTCGCTCATGGCGTATGAGGAAGACACCACCCCGGTGCCCGGCGCCGAGGGGACGCGGGAGGAGTTGGCGGCCGAGTTGGCACGCCTGGAAGCGAACGTCGGCGTTCTGGAGCGGCTACAGGGCTACGCGGCGATCGTGGGCGAGCACTCCAAGACGGACCGCCGGAACACCTTGACCCTTGAGCTCTGGCGGACCGAGGGGCAGCTCACAGTGACGGTTCACGAGACGCTGGCCGCCGCAGAGGCCCGGATCACCGAGCTGGAAGCATTGGACGACGAGGACCTGGACGCGGTGCTCATCAACATCGCCCGGATCAGCCAGTTGCGCGACGCGTACCCGAACTACTTCGCAGACACCGGCCGTTTCACCGATTTCGTCGTGGCGTGCCTAAGAGAAGTGGGCGAGCAAGCGCCGCAAGAAGTGAGCCGGAGTCGTGGGATGAGTGTCTAACTGCGTGACAACGCCGACGCACAACGGCGGATGAGTGCGAACGTCAGCGGACCATCAGCACAGGTGAGAGCCGCACCAGCCCAAGGCCGGACGCCCACCCAAGTTGCTTCGGGACGAAGAGGTCATCGCTCAAGGTCTCCCTATCACGCTTCTATCGACATAACTTGCTCTGGTCGACGACATGGCAGCGGGGCGGAGGCCGGTAAGGGTGTAGCGAGGCACACGCGTGCGTGATCGGCCAACGTGCCCGTCGCTGTGGCTGACTTTCGTTGGCTGAGGTTCAGACGGCTACATCGGTGGTGTCTGTCATCTGTTATGTACTGCTCAATGCTGCATGCTGGCAGACGGGCAGCCGTGTTGCGGTACAGCAGCCAAGTACAGCAACCACAGCAACCGACTATGGCCAACAGCCACCCTGACGGACCGAACAGCAACCCGTATGACCCTCATTGACCGATCTCTGTAGAGCTACGGATCAGAAGGTTGCAGGTTCGAATCTTGCCGAATGCACACAAGCAAGGGGCCCGGATGAAGATCCGCGGACGGGCGGGCGACTTTTCCACCGGCGTGGACTACGTGTTGACCGTTTCCGCCTCGTCGAACTAGTACGGCAACGCTGCTTGCCGTGACTGCTGACCGGGTCAGGGCTTGACCTCGGCTCTTTGTGCTACCAGCAGTCTTAACCGGCCATTCCCGTACCTATGATTTCGGCCATGAGCATCAAGGGCGGGGAATCCTCACACCAGGACTCGGAGCGCGGCACGGCCGTCGAGTTCGTGTACGAGCCGACGGTCGCGGACTTCGAGGAGGCGGTTCGCGGGCGGGCCCTCCGGTCACCGGCGGGCCGGGTCCAGGCGGTCATGCCGCTGCTGCTGGCGGTGGCCACCGTCGTCGTCTTCTCGGCCCTCCGCGATTCCCCGCTGCCGCTGTGGATCATCTCGTTGGTGCTTGTCGTGGCGATCTCGGTCTGGGGCACCCTGCGAGGGCTGCATACCACGGCCCGCCGGCTGTTCAGCATCGTCGGGCCGTACGGGCAGTGCCGCATGGTGGCGGACGACCGCGGAGCGGTCAGCACCGGCGAGCGTGTGTCCTTCACCGTCGAGTGGACCGTCTTCCGGGAGTACCTGGAGACACCCGGACTCTTCGTCCTCCTGGGCGGCGACCGCGCGGCCGGCGTCGCGGTACTGCCCAAGCGGGGCGCCCAGGATCCCGCGGACGTGGACCGGCTCCGGGGGATCCTGGACCGGAACCTGAAGCGGTTGTAGGTGACTGCTGCGACACCGGCCGGATCGTTGCCGCTACGGCTAATCTGCGGGCCATGGACACTTCCGGACCGCCCGACGGGCCCCTCTCCGACCACGAGATCGGCCAGTTCTTTGAGTTGATGCGGCGGTACTGCGTGTACGAACTCGACCAGTGGGAGAACCTGTTCACGGAGACGGACTACGGGCCCGTGTACGTCAGTCTCGCGCGGGCTCTCCCGCCGGGGGCGCCTCATGAGGCGTACCGGGAGTTCTGATCAGGCGTACGTCCAGCGCCATGCGTTCGAGCTGTATGTGCAGGTGATCCGCCTGCCGCTCGCGTTCGTCGTCGTCTCGCCGTGGTCGGCCTTGCGACAGAACTGGCCCGCCGAGTAGCAGTTGCCGGAGTTGGAGACGGTCGAGCAGGTGCCGGGGTCGTCCTGGGGGGTGTCGTCGGTGAGGCCCGCGGACTTGTCTTCGGCGGTCGTTGTTTCGGTGACCGTGACCGTGGGGGCCGGTTCCGGGGTGGCCGTTTCGGTGATGGTGGGGCCGGGTGCCGGGGTCGTCGTCACCGTCGCGGTGACCGTCGCCGCGGGCTTCGTCTTCGCCTCGACCGACTGCTTGGTGTCGTTCGCCGGGGCCGCTATCAGCGCGCCGGCGAGGAACAGGCCCGCGCCGCCGAGCCAGACGCGCTTGCGGCGGCGGAGGGGGCGGGTGTCCGGTGGGCGGGGTGCGGGTGGCATGGGTGTGGTGTACGGGCTGGTCATCTCGTCCCCCTTGGGTGGTTCAGGTGGGGTGACCGTAGTGCCCGAGATGAGGGTGTGTGGAGAATTCGTGAGAGAAGTGATGAGTCTGTGACTGTGGGGTAGTGTGCCGCACCTTGATGGCCTGTGCGGCGGGAGTGGACGTGGAGCTGGTGCGGTTCGAGGGTGCGGGGAGCAGTGTTGTGGTGCGGGTGACGGGGTGGGAGGGCGAGTGGTTCGACGGGGAGATCGTCGTGCGGAGTGGGTTTGTCGAGGGGCGGGTGCGGGTCGGGGGGAGTCGGGAGGATCTTGAGGAGTGGGGGGCTCTGCTCGATGTGCTGGAGGACGAGGAGGCGTACGAGGACGAGGACGGGGAGGTGTTTGTGGGGGACTGGCCTCGGGAAGGGCGTACCGCTTATGTGAGGGTCGCCGCCGAGGATCCGTTGGTGGTGGAGGTGCGGGACGCGCCGGGGACGGGGATCTGTGTACGCGTTCCGTTCGCGATGGAGGAGGGGTGGGTTGCCGAGGCGAGGGCACGGTGGGAGGCGTTGTCAGTGGGGGGATCTACGCTCGGGTGAATGGGGCAGACGTGGAAGTGCGCGGGGCTGAGGTGGAGCGCGGGGAGTGGGCCTGTGCTGCGGTGGGAGGGGGGTGCCGGGAGTGCGTTGGGGTGGGGGAAGGGCGTTGGGTTCGGGGTGGTTGAGGGGAGTGGGAGGGGGTGTCTGGGGGCTCGGGGGAACCCGTGTGCGGGGCGGCAGATGGTTGCCGCACGGAGTACCGGTGGGCGGTGCGAGGAGTGTGGGCGGCTGGATCGGGTGGGGTCCGTGGCCGCGGACGGGCGGGCCGATGATCCGCGGACCTATCGGGTGTATCTCGCCTGGTTCGGGGGTGGGTTGCTCAAGGTGGGGATCACTGGCGAGGGGCGGGGGTCGGATCGGCTGCTGGAGCAGGGGGCCGTTTGTTTCACGTGGCTCGGGGAAGGGCCGCTGATGGCCGCGCGGCGGGCCGAGGAGGTGTTGCGGGTCGCGCTCGGGGTGGGGGACCGGGTGTCGTACGGGCAGAAGCGGGCGGTACGGGGCGAGGCGGCGCGTTCTGTCGAGGCCGGCGTCGGTGAGCTGGGCGTACTGCACCGGCGTGCGCTTCGACTTCCCGGCTGGCCCGAGACGCTCGTGCCCCAGCCCTTCCAACCCGTCGATCACACCGAGGCGTTCGGTCTCGTGGACGCGCCTCCCGCCGTCGGCGAGGTCACCGAACTGGTCGCCGGTGGTGCCGTCGCCGGGGAGTTGGTGGCGGCGGCGGGGCCTGACCTGCACATCCGTACGGCCGCGCAGGGGATCGTCGTACTGGATACGAGGCTGATGACGGGGTGGGAGCTGACGTCGGCCGGCGCGGGCGCGGGGGAGTTCCCGGTACGCCCGTTCCCGAAGGAACCGGTGGAGGAGCAGGTGGGGCTGTTCTGAGCGTGCGTTCGGGGGTGGGGTGGGGTGGGGTGCCGCTTGGGCGAGGTCGTACCGAGCGCCCTCGCAACCCCCTCGTACCGAGCGCCCTCGCAACCCCCTCGTACCGAGCGCCCCCGCAACCCCCTCGTACCGAGCGCCTCTGCACACCCCCGTACCGGGCTCCCCCGCCCCACCCCCAACCCCCCAGTTCACCCCCTCACCCCCTACAGCCCCCGTAAAGCTTCCCCAAGGGATCTCGCCAGCGGAACCCATGACTCCGCCCATAAAATCACTCCCCAGATAGCAACAGAACCCCCCAATCCCCCCACCCCCATCCCACCCCCTGAGAACTCCCTGTGTGTTTCTCAGTCAATTCACAGGGAAGCGAAAGCCCCCTCTCAGAGGACCTCGACATGGTGGTCAGCATGACCACGACCTCGCCCCAGGGGCGTACCGAACTGCTGAGGCCGGACGGGAGCCCCGTTCGAGTGCTTGTGGTGGACGACGAGATGTCGATCACCGAGTTGTTGTCCATGGCGCTGCGCTATGAGGGCTGGCAGATCCGGAGTGCCGGGGACGGCACCGGCGCGATACAGACCGCGCGGGAGTTCCGCCCGGACGCGGTCGTGCTGGACATGATGCTGCCGGACATGGACGGGCTGACTGTCCTGGGGCGGCTGCGGAGGGAACTGCCGGACGTCCCGGTGCTGTTCCTCACCGCCAAGGACGCCGTAGAGGACCGCATCGCGGGCCTCACCGCGGGCGGCGACGACTACGTCACGAAGCCGTTCAGCCTGGAGGAGGTCGTGGCGCGGCTGCGCGGACTGATCCGGCGTTCGGGCGCGGCGGACCGCCGCTCGGACTCCGTACTGGTCGTCGGCGACCTCACCCTCGACGAGGACAGCCACGAAGTCTCAAGGGCCGGCGACAACATCCACCTCACGGCGACCGAGTTCGAGCTGCTCAGATTCCTGATGAGGAACCCCCGCCGCGTGCTCAGCAAGGCACAGATCCTGGACCGCGTGTGGTCGTACGACTTCGGCGGCCAGGCGAACGTGGTCGAGCTGTACATCTCGTACCTGCGCCGGAAGATCGACGCGGGCCGCGAGCCGATGATCCACACCCGGCGAGGCGCCGGTTACCTGATCAAGCCCGCCCAGTCATGAGCGGACGACGGCGGCCGCGTCCACAAAGGAGACGCACGCTGCGGGCCAGGCTCGTCGTCGCATCGGTCGCGCTGATCGCCGTGGTGTGCGCGGTGATCGGTACGGTGACGACGCTGGCGCTGCGCCAGCACCTGTACGACCAACTGGACCGGCAGTTGATGGAGGTCTCGGTGCGGGCGTCGGGAGGTCCCAACGGCCGTCCCCCCGGTGCCGACGGCCGCGACTCAGGTCCTCAGCAGCAGTCCAAGGTCGTCAACCTGACGGAGTTCGTGACCAGGGGCCCGCAGCCCGGCGGCTCCACCCTGATCGCGAAGGTCGTGAACGGCTCGGTCTCGTCGGGCGCGGTCGGCGAGAAGACGGGCAGCACCTTCGAGATGAAGGCGCAGTCGCTCACCGAGGCCCAGATGAAGGCCGTCAACGCCACGTCCCAGGACCAGAAACCGCACTCCGTGGACATCCCCGGCCTGGGCAGCTACCGCGTCAAGTACACGACCGGCGTCAACGGCGATTTCTACGTCGCGATCCCCACCAGCGACCCCGACAACACGATCAGCACCCTCATCCTGGTCGAACTCAGCGTCACAGCGGCCGGGTTGATCGCGGCCGGCATCGCCGGATACGTCCTCGTCGGCGTGGCCACCCGCCCCCTGCGCAAGGTCGCCGCCACCGCCACCCGAGTCTCCGAACTCCCGTTGCACACAGGCGAGGTGAACCTCAGCGAACGGGTCCCGGAGTCCGAGACCGACCCCCACACGGAGGTCGGCCAGGTCGGCGCCGCCCTCAACCGCATGCTGGACCACATCCACGGCGCCCTGCACGCGAGACAGCAGAGCGAGATGCGCGTACGGCAGTTCGTCGCCGACGCGAGCCACGAACTCCGCACCCCCCTCGCCTCGATCCGCGGCTACGCCGAACTCACGCGCAGGGGACGGGAAGAGGTCGGCCCGGACACCCGGCACGCGCTGGGCCGTATCGAGTCCGAGGCGGGCCGGATGACGTTCCTGGTCGAGGACCTCCTCCTGCTGGCCCGCCTGGACGCCGGCCGACCCCTCCAGTTCGAGCAGACGGACCTCGTACCGCTGGTCATCGACACGGTGAGCGACGCGCGCGCGGCGGGCCGGGACCACGTATGGCGGCTGGAGCTGCCGGAGGAACCGGCGCTGGTCAGTGCCGATGCGGCGAGGCTGCAACAGGTGCTGGTCAACCTGCTCGCCAACGCGAGAACGCATACCCCTCCGGGTACGACGGTCACCGCGCGCGTTCAAAGAAGGGGCCCCTGGCTCTGTGTGGACGTCCAGGACAACGGCCAGGGCATCCCGGCGGACCTGCTCCCGCACGTCTTCGAGCGGTTCGCGCGGGGCGACTCGGCGCGTTCGCGGGCCACGGGGTCGACGGGGCTGGGGCTGGCGATCGTCCAGGCCGTGGCGAGCGCGCACGGCGGTGCGGTGACGGTCGACAGCGTCCCCGGACAGACCGTGTTCACCGTGCATCTGCCCGCGCTCGTCCCGCAGCCGTCGCCCGAAACGAACTGGCAACTCGACTCACAGGGTCAGCACAGTGCCAGCACATGGGTGCAACAGGGCGTCTGAGCAAAGTCGTTGTCATGCGAACCGACTCTTCTCCCGGCACGCTGCCGGCACGGGAGCACCTCCCGGCCGGCGCTGCCGGAACGCCTGTCCTGGACGTCGTGATCCCCGTGTACAACGAGGAGAAGGACCTCGGCCCCTGCGTCGAGCGCCTGCACGACCACCTCGCCAGGACCTTCCCCTACCCCTTCCGGATCACGATCGCGGACAACGCGTCGATCGACACCACCCCGGTGGTCGCGAAGAACCTGGAGGCGTCACTCCCCGGAGTGAGGTCCTTCCGGCTGGAGCAGAAGGGCCGCGGCCGGGCGCTGCGGACCGTCTGGTCGGCCTCCGACGCGCCGGTCCTCGCCTACATGGACGTGGATCTGTCCACCGATCTCAACGCCCTGCTCCCGCTGGTGGCCCCGCTGATCTCGGGCCACTCCGACCTGGCGATCGGCTCCCGGCTGGCCCGCAGTTCGCGCGTAGTCCGGGGCGCCAAGCGGGAGTTCATCAGCCGCACGTACAACATGATCCTGCGGGGCTCGCTCCAGGCGCGCTTCTCGGACGCGCAGTGCGGGTTCAAGGCGATCCGGCGCGATGTGGCGCAGGTGCTGCTTCCGCTCGTCGAAGACACCGGTTGGTTCTTCGACACTGAGATGCTGGTCCTCGCGGAGCGGGCGGGACTGAGGATCCACGAGGTCCCGGTCGACTGGGTCGACGACCCCGACTCCACGGTGCACATCGTCAAGACGGCGACCGATGACCTGAAGGGGGTATGGCGCGTTGGGAAGGCCCTGGCCACCGGTTCGCTTCCCCTGGACCGGCTGACCAGGCCGTTCGGCGACGATCCCCGCGACCGCGAGATCATGGACGTACCCAAGGGACTGGCCCGGCAGCTCGTCGGCTTCTGTGTGGTCGGCGGTCTGTCGACGCTCTTCTACCTGCTGCTGTACAGCGGTTTCCGTACGTTCAGCGGCTCGCAGGTCGCCAACGCGCTGGCCCTGCTGGTGTCGGCGGTCGCGAACACGGCCGCCAACCGCCGGCTGACCTTCGGGGTACGGGGTTCCGGCAGCGCGGTGAAGCACCAGGCGCAGGGCCTCGTCGTCTTCGGCATCGGCCTCGCGCTGACCAGCGGGTCGCTGGCCGCGCTGAACGCGGCGACGTCAAGTCCCTCGCACGCTACGGAACTTGGGGTGCTGATCGCGGCGAACCTGGCGGCGACCGTGCTGCGGTTCCTGCTCTTCCGGGCCTGGGTGTTCCCGGACAAGCGTTCGGAGACGGACGACTGGCAGGACGCGACGATGCGTCTCTCGCCGGTCCGCCCGTACGACAACGACCCGCGGGAGAACCGGCGATGACGACCCTTCAGGACGAACGTACGTGGGTCGCTCCCCCGGCCCCCGAGGCCAACCCCCCGCGTTTCAGCAGACTTTGGCGAGGCCGCCCCGAGGACGCCCCCTGGGTCCGCCCGGCCTTCTTCGGCCTCCTCCTCGCGACCTTCCTCCTCTACCTCTACAACCTCAACTCCTCCGGCTACGCGAACTCCTTCTACTCAGCGGCGGTTCAGGCCGGCTCCCAGTCCTGGAAAGCCTTCTTCTTCGGCTCCCTCGACGCGGCCAACGCCATCACCGTCGACAAGCCCCCGGCCGCCCTGTGGCCGATGGCCCTCTCCGTACGGATCTTCGGCCTCAACTCCTGGGCGATCCTCGTCCCCGAGGTGCTGATGGGGGTCGGTACGGTCGCGGTGGTGTACGCGGCGGTACGGCGCCGTTTCTCCCCGGCCGCCGGTCTGATCGCCGGTGCCACGATGGCGCTGACCCCGGTCGCCGCGCTGATGTTCCGCTTCAACAACCCGGACGCGATGCTCGCGCTGCTCATGGCGGTGGCCTGCTACCTCGTCGTCCGTGCCCTGGAGGACGGCCGGACCAAGTGGCTCCTGTGGGCGGGCGCCGCGATCGGGTTCGCGTTCCTCGCGAAGACGCTCCAGGCGTTCCTGATCCTGCCCGCGCTGGCCGCTGTGTACGGGGTCTGCGCGCCGGTCTCCCTCAAGAAGCGGCTTGGTCAACTCGCCGCCGCCACCGGGGCGTTGGTCGTCTCCGGCGGCTGGTGGGTCGCGATCGTCGAACTCTGGCCCGCGTCCTCGCGGCCGTACATCGGCGGATCCCAGAACAACTCCTTCCTCGAACTCACCTTCGGCTACAACGGACTTGGCCGTCTGAACGGCGAGGAGACCGGGTCCGTCGGCGGGGGCGGCGGAGGCGGTGGCACCGGGCAGTGGGGTGAGACCGGCTGGGACCGGATGTTCAACTCCGAGATCGGCGGCCAGATCTCGTGGCTGCTGCCCGCCGCGCTGATCCTGCTGGTGGGTGGGCTGGTCGCCACGCGCAAGCTCAAGAGGACGTCCGTCACGCGGAGTTCGTTCCTCGTGTGGGGCGGGTCGCTGCTGATGACCACCGTCGTCTTCAGCTACATGGCGGGGATCTTCCACCAGTACTACACGGTGGCGCTGGCGCCTTACATCGCGGCGGTCGTCGGGATGGGTGCCGGGCTGTTGTGGGAGAAGCGGGCCGAGCTCTGGGCGTCCATCACCCTTGCGGGCGCGGTCGTTTCGGCGGCTGCCTGGGGGTACGTGCTGCTCAACAGGACGCCGGACTACCTGCCTTGGCTGAAGTGGCTGGTGCTGGTCGGTGGGCTGGTCGGGGCGCTCGGACTCATCTTCGCCGGGCGCATCAACCGCCAACTCGCCCTGGCCGCCGCCTCGGTGAGCCTGGTCGCGGCGCTGGCCGGGCCTACGGCCTACACGATCAGCACGCTTCAGGAAGGGCACACCGGGTCGATCGTGACGGCGGGGCCCGCGGGGGCGTCGATGATGGGTGGCCGGGGTGGTCCCGGTGGTGGTGGCGGTATGCGGGGTGGCATGGGCGGCGGGATGCCCGGCCAGAACCAGCAGGGCGGTAATGCGCAGGGCGGTATGGGCCAGGGGCAGGGCCAGGGCCAGCAGGGCAATGGCACCGGCGGCTTCCCGGGCGGCACCGGCGGCAACTCCCAGGGTGGCAACGGGAGTTCGCAGGGCGGCCAGAGTCAGGGCGGCCAGAGTCAGGGCGGTCAGTCCCAGCAAGGTCAGGGGCAGCAAGGCCAGGGGCAGGGCTTCCCCGGCGGCTCCACCACCGAAGGCGGACGCGGCGGCATGGGTGGCGGCGGCGGTGCCGGTGGCCTCCTCAACGGCGCGAGCGTCACCTCCGAGGCGAAGAAGCTCCTCGACACGGACAGCGACAAGTACACCTGGGTCGCGGCGGCCATCGGCGCGCAGAACGCGGCGAGTTATCAGCTGGCGACCGGCGACCCCGTGATGGCGATCGGCGGCTTCAACGGCACCGACCCGTCCCCGACGCTGGCCCAGTTCAAGGAGTACGTGGCGGACGGGAAGATCCACTACTTCATCTCCAGCGGAAGCGGCGGCGGAGGCGGCGGCATGATGGGCGGCTCCTCCACGGGTACGTCGTCCCAGATCACCACCTGGGTCGAGGCCAACTTCAAGAAGGTGACGGTGGGTTCGGCCACCTTCTACGACCTCACGCAGAAGGCGAGCAGCTAGGGCATACGACGGACGGTTCGCTGAGGGCGGGCGGTGACCTCCAGGGGTCGCCGCCCTCTTCTCGACCCTCTCTTGTACGCCGTACAGGAACCTTCTACGCTGTACAACATGGCCACCGACCTGACTCAGACACCGCCCTCCGCCGTGCAGGGTCACCCCCAGCGCTGGCTGATCCTCGGCGTCATCGCCCTCGCGCAGCTCACCGTCCTGCTCGACAACACCGTCCTGAACGTCGCGATCCCGTCCCTCAAGAAGGAGTTGGGCGCGAGCACCTCGGACATCCAGTGGATGATCAACGCGTACTCGCTCGTGCAGGCGGGGTTGCTGCTGACGGCGGGCAGCGCGGCGGACCGGTACGGCCGCAAGAAGATGCTGGCGACCGGGCTCGTCCTGTTCGGCGTGGGCTCCCTGGCCGCGGCCCTGGCCTCGTCCACCGGCCAACTCATCGCCGCGCGCGCCGGGATGGGCGTAGGCGGCGCCCTCCTCGTCACGACCACCCTCGCGGTCGCGATGCAGATCTTCCCGCCCGACGAGCAGCCGAAGGCGATCGGGATCTGGGCGGCGGTGAACTCCCTCGGGTTCGCGGCCGGGCCCCTGATCGGCGGGTTCATGCTGGGCCACTTCTGGTGGGGCGCGATCTTCCTCATCAACTTGCCGGTCGCCGCAGGGGCATTGGCGGCCGTGGTGGCTCTCGTCCCCGAGTCCAAGAACCCCCAGGGCGACCGGCCCGACCTGCTCGGTTCCGCGCTCTCCACCGTCGGGATGTCGTCCCTCGTCTTCACGATCATCTCCGGGCCCGAGCACGGGTGGCTGTCGGCGCGGGTGCTGGGCAGCGGGGTCGTCGCCGTCGTCGTCCTCGGGGTGTTCGCGTGGTGGGAGAGCCGGGTTCCGTACCCCATGCTCGACATGTCCTTCTTCCGTAACCGCCGGTTCACGGGGGCGGTCGCCGGGGCCGTCCTCGTCATGTTCGGGATGGGCGGGGCGCTGTTCCTCCTCACCCAGCACCTCCAACTGGTCCTCGGCTACGGCCCGTTGGAGGCCGGGTTCCGTACGGCTCCGCTCGCCGTCGCCGTCGTCCTGCTCAACTTCACCGGCGCCGCCGCGAAGATCACGGCGAAGCTGGGAGGGCCGGTGACGATCCTGCTGGGCATGGCCGTGATGGCGGGCGGGCTCGTATCCATCGGGGTGCTGGGGGAGCGGGGGTACGCCGGGACGCTGCTGGGGCTGGTCATGATCGGCGCGGGCACGGCGACGGCCAGCCCCGCGATGGCTCACGCGATCATGAGTTCCATACCGCCGGCCAAGGCGGGGGTGGGGGCCGGGCTCAACGGCATGTCGGCGGAGTTCGGGATGGGACTGGGGGTCGCGGTACTGGGGGCGGTGCTGACGTCTTCGGCGAGTCTGGAACAGGGGCTGCGGGAAGGGCAGTTGGTAGGGGCGGTGGCTGTGGTGGCGGGGGGTGTGGTGGCCGGGGTGCTGCTGCGCCGGGCCGACTTCTCAAAAGGTATTTAGCGCCTTATTCCCCTTATGGGGCCTGTGCTATTGTGCGGCACCGCAATTCGCGAAGGTGAATGGCGCGGAATGTTCTGAGGGAAAGGGCGAAATGTCGACTGTGCGCAGGTATGTAACGGTGGGGGCTGGAGCGATTGCCCTCGTGGTCGCGCTTCCAATGGCTGCATCTGCGGATGCGAATGGCGGTCGAATAGCCGGGGCTTCATGTGTCTCGGACAAATACGGACCGGTCGGGGATATCCTGGCCAAGAGTATGGAGAAGGATATAGACAAGGCCCTTCAGGGCCGCGAAAGTGTGGCGTCGGTTGCGCTCTACGACCGCAAGCACGGCATATCTTGCACGTATGACGAGAACAGGCAGCAAGACGCGGCGAGCGTGATCAAGACCGCGATCCTGGGCGCGCTGCTGTTCCAGAACAAGGGCCCTCTGACCGGCGACGACGACACCCTCGCCAGGAAGATGATCACCGCGTCGGACAATGCCTCGGCCACGACTCTCTGGCGGAAGCTTTCGGATCTCACGAATCCGTCCGCGCCGAACCCGGTCAAGATTCAGGCATTCCTCGACCGGGTGGGAATGAAGAACACCGTCCTCGACAAGGAAGGTTTCTGGGGTCTCAGCCAGGTCACCGCGGCGGATCAGCTCAAACTCCTGACGGTGTTCACGACCAACGGTGATGCGGAAGGGCCGGTGCTCACCGGAGAAGCGCGCGCCTACGCACTGAGCCTCATGAATCAGGTCCAGGCCGATCAGCGCTGGGGAACTCCGGCCGGAGCTCCCAAGAACGCTGTCGTCCATGTCAAGAACGGCTGGCTGCAACGCTCCAACAATCCTGACGTGGACCCCTACGACAGGCTCGACTGGAAGGTGAACAGCATGGCCGCGTTCACCGGTGCCGACTACGACTACGGGCTTGTCGTCCTCACCGAGAACAACAGGGTCCCCGCCGGCCGTCCGGCGCAAGAGGGGTGGACCTACGGCATCAACACCATCGAAGGCGTGGCTCGCGCGGTCCATCACGGCCTGTACCCGCAGGAGTCGCCTTCCCAGGGCGTCCAGCCCTCCCGGCAGAGCCTGGTCAATCAGCTCAAGTTGCAGCCCGCCCAGCCCAGGTGAGGTGGGCCCTCAACACCACCGCTGCATGAGATAGAGCCCCGCGCCCCTTTAGAGTGTTGCAATGGGCGCAAAACGGGAGGTGGGCCTGTGACCAGGCAAAGCGTATGGCTGGCCGACAAGGAACGCCGCCGCAGGTCCACCCAGCCCACCGGACTCGACCGCCCCCGCATCACCACCGCCACCGTCCGCCTCCTCGACGCCGAGGGCCTCGACAAGTTCTCCATGCGCCGCCTGGCCGCCGAACTGAACGTCACCGCGATGTCGGTCTACTGGTACGTCGAGACGAAGGACGAACTCCTCGAACTCGCCCTCGACGAGGTCTACGGCGAAGTCCCCCTCCCCCCGGCGACGGCCGACTGGCGGACGGACGTCCGCCAACTGGCCACCTGGTACCGCACGTTGCTGGTCCGCCACCCCTGGGCCTCCCCCCTCGGCGGCCGCTACCTCAACATCGGCCCCCACTCCCTCACCTTCGCCCGAGCCGTCCAACAAGCCGTCCGCAAAACGAACTTGCCCCCCGAGGACATCACCGGCGTCATCGCCGCCGTCTTCCAGTTCGTCTACGGCTTCGGCACGATGGAAGCCCACTTCTTCGCCCAGACCGCCGCCTCCGGCCTCTCCCCTGACGCCTACTACCGCGAATCCCTGGACCTCTTCAACGCGAGCACGGAGATGTCCCAAATGGCCGAGGAAACGAAGGACTTGGTCGAGGCGAGGGGCGCGTCCACGATCGTCGAGATGCACAACAGGGACTTCGACTTCGCGCTGGATCTGCTGCTGGCGGGGGTCCAGGCGATGATGGACCGCCGCTGAACTCGAAGGAAAAGTTGCCAAGTTCGCTGAGATTTGCTTCAACTCGGCGATCTCAGTGCTACGGTGCTCCTCAACGAGAAAAAAGTGGCCCCCTCAGGGCTCGGAGTGTTAGCGCACTCCGCTGAAGGGGCCCGACGACAACTCTGACTAAGGAACCTGTCGCCATGCGCCAGTCTATCGCGCACGCCTTCTTGGCGTACCTCTGCACCCTCATCGCCCTCCTCCTCCCCGCCACGGGCACCCGCCGCAAGTGCTGCGCACCCCCGGCCCCGGAGCCCGTGATCCCCGAAAGCCCCTGGTCACGCCCCTGGACGTCACCGTCCAAGGCGGAGGCCGCCGAGATCTTCCGCCGCCAGGCAGAAGCATGGGCGGAGTCGGAGGAAGCAGAACGCCAACGAGAACGCCGAAGGGCAGCGGCGTTCGCGGCGGCGGGCCTGGAGTACCCGTACACGTACGAGGGCGCCCCGTTCGGCGCGGAGGCGTTTGCGGACGTTATGAGGAAGACCGCGTAGCGGTCATTTCCTCAGGGGCGCGGGGAACTGCGCGAGTAACCACATACGACCGGAACTCGCGCACTCCCAGAACCCCCCACCCCTTTAGGCGCCCGGCGTCCCCAACCTTGCCGGAAATCCCCCCGTAGCCACCGGCCCCCACTTCTCCGGAGTGACCCGGATAATCGACTTCCCCTGCCGAACCATCGCCTCCCGGTACTCATCCCAATCCGGATGCTCACCAGAGATGTTCCGGAAGTACTCCACCAACGGCTCCACGGAATCCGGCGAGTCGACAACCTCCGCCACCCCATCGATCTGCACCCACGCCCCGTTCCACTCATCACTCAGCACCACGACACTCACCCGCTCATCCCGCTTCGCGTTCCGCGTCTTGGCCCGCTCCGGATACGTGGACATCACGATCCGCCCGGAGTCATCGACCCCACAGGTCAACGGCGAAGCCTGCGGCCCCCCATCCGCCCGCCGAGTGATCAACAGAGCCCGATGCCGGGGCCGTACGAAGTCGAGGAGTTCTTCGAGGGAGACGCGGGTGTTCGTAGCGATAGCCATGGAACCCACCCTAGGAGCACAGGCATCACCCGGTGGGCAAAGACTCCCCCTGAACGGCCTGCACATCCAGCTCGACCCGCAACGTGGTCCCGATCGCGGCGATCCCAGCAGCCACCACCTGGTTGTAGTTCATGGCGAAGTCCTCCCGCCGCAACTCAGCGGTGGCCCGGAACGCGGCCCGGGTCCCACCCCACGGATCGCCCCCGGTCCCGAGGTAGGAGAGTTCGAGATCGACGTCCCGCACAACCCCTCGCATGCTCAACTCACCATGTACGGTCCACCGATCGACCCCGGCGACACTCAACCCCGAGGAGCGGTACGTGATTTCGGGGTACGACTCGACATCGAGGAAGTCCCCGGACCGCAGATGCCCGTCCCGCATCGCGTTCCCGGTATCGATGGACGCGGCCTGAATCACCGCCTCCACACGGGACTTGGTCACATCATCAGGCGCGACCTCGATGGAAGCGCTGAACTCCGTGAACCGCCCCCGCACACTGGAGATCCCGAGATGCTGGGCGACGGCCCCGACACTGGAGTGCACGGGATCGACGGTCCAGGGCCCGGGCGGCGGCAACTCCTCGCCGCCTTGCCGCGCGAGCACGACGTTCCCGACGTCCGCACGCCCACTGGCGGTCACCAACGCCGTGGAAGCCGCAGGCGCGTACCCCACGGCAGTGATGATGACGGTGTGCGCCCCCGGCGACAGAAAGGCCGAGTCCCGCACCACACCCTCGTCGTCCGCCTCGGCCCGCACCACCTGCGTACCGGTCATGTCGGTCACGGTCACGACGGCGTGGGACACGGCCCACCCGTCCTTCGTCCGGATCCTCGCGCTCAACGCCATGTCGCAACTCCTCTTGAAAGTCTGCAAGTCTGCCGAAAAAGGGCCCGCGGTGGGGAATGGCTACCCCACCACAGGCCCCTGCTCACGGCCGGTTCACTCGCCCGGGTGGCCGAGTTCGATGTCGTGCCCGTCGACCCCGTGCCCGGCGACGGTCAGCCCGGCGGCGACCGGCGGATACCCGGTCGCGATGACCGTGTACTCGCCACTGTCGAGATCGGAGAAGGCGTACGCACCGTCGGAGCCGGTGGTGGAGGTCCCGAGGACGTTCCCGGCGGCGTCGACCAACGTCACACGCGCGTCGGCGAGGGGACCGTGGGGCGCGCGTACGACGCCCTGGAGGTGCGCGCCGGCGTCGAGGACGACCTCCGCGCGGGTCACCCCGGTGACCCCGATCTCGACGGGCAGCGCACGCGGCCGGAACCCGCTCGCGTTGACGGCGACGGTCACCGCACCCGGCACCAACTCCCCGAAGGAGAACTCGCCGTGCTCCCCGGTCGTCCCGGTGGCGAGCAGATCGCCGCGTACGTCGGTGACGACGACCATCGCGTCCTTGACGCCGTCCCCGCCCTCGGCGGCCCGGACGACCCCGGCGAGCCCGCTGGTGCCGCTGAGCAGGATGTCGTACGCGACCGGCTCGCCGTTCACGACGATCGTGGACGCCTGGGGCTGGAAGCCGTCGGCGGAGGCGATGAGGACGTACGAGCCGGAGCCGGGCGCGTCGACACCGTAGGAACCGTCCGACTGGGCCACCGCGCGGCCGAGTTGGCGACCGGCGAGGGAGATGAGGGTGACGGCGGCGGAGGGGAGGGGGGCGTTCTCGGCGCCTCGGATGTAGCCGTGGATGGAGGTGCCGGGGGTTGAACCAGCTTCGGTGCCTGCTGAGTTGGTGGCGGCGACGGCAACGGGCTGTGTCTGCACGGCAGTTGCTCCGACCAGCGCCGGGACCTTCTCCTCGGCCTCTGCCCAGGAGGGAACGGGTGCCTTAACAGCCGCCTGCACAGCGGCACTCGGGACCACCGGAGCCTCGTCCGCACCAGCAGCCTGCGCAATGGCCCCCGTCGTCCGCAACGGCACCTCCTTGATGAACAGCGTCACGAAGAACGCGAGGAACGCGATCGGAGCGACGTACAGGAAGATGTCCGCGATCCCGTGCCCGTACGCGCTCTCCAGCCACGTACGCACCGGCCCCGGAAGGGAGTTCATGTCCGGCAGCGCGCTGGAGCCGGTCGCCTTCGCGGCGGCCATCTGGGACTGCGGGTCGAGGGAGGTGATCGTGTCCTTGGCGTAGTGCGTGATCCGCGTCGACATGACCGAGCCGAGCGCGGCGACGCCGACGGCTCCGCCGAGGGAGCGGAAGAAGGTCACCGTCGAGCTGGCGGCGCCGAGTTCGTGCGGGGCGACCTGGTTCTGGGTGGAGAGGACCAGGTTCTGCATCATCATGCCGACGCCGAGGCCCATGACGGCCATGAAGAGGCCGATCTTCCAGTAGTCGGTGTCGTAGCGCATCGTGCCGATGAGCCCGAGCCCGGCGGTCAGCAGCGCGCCGCCGGAGACCAGCCACGCCTTCCACTTGCCGGTCTTGGTGATGACCTGCCCGGAGACGGTCGAGGCGACGAACAGGCCCGCGATCATCGGGATGGTCATCACCCCGGACATCGTGGGGGACTTGTCGCGGGCGAGCTGGAAGTACTGGCTGAAGAAGACCGTGCCGGAGAACATCGCGATGCCGACGAACAGCGAGGCGATCGACGCGAGCGTGATGGTCCGGTTCCTGAACAGGTGCAGCGGGATGATCGGTTCGCTGGCCTTGCTCTCGACGAACACGAAGACCGCGGCGAGCACGAGCGAACCGCCGACCATCGTGTACGTCTGCCACGACAGCCAGTCGTACTTGTCGTCCGCGAACGTCACCCAGATGAGCAGCAGGCTGACCGCGGCGGTGATGAAGAACGCGCCCGTCCAGTCGACCTTCACCTGGCGCTTGTTCTCGGGCAGGTGCAGCGTCTTCTGAATAACGGCCAGCGCGATCAACGCGAACGGCACACCGACGTACAGGCACCAACGCCAGCCCAGCCAGCTGGTGTCGGTGATGACACCACCGATCAGCGGACCGCCGACGGTCGCTACGGCGAACGTCGCGCCGAGGTAACCGGAGTACCGGCCCCGCTCACGCGGCGAGATCATCGCGGCCATGATGATCTGGGCGAGCGCGGTCAACCCACCAGCTCCGAGGCCCTGGATGACGCGCGCGCCGATCAACATCCCGGAGTTCTGGGAGAGTCCGGCAACAACGGACCCAACAATGTAGATAACCAGGGCTATCTGAACGAGCGCCTTCTTGCTGACCAGGTCAGCGAGCTTGCCCCACAGGGGAGTTGAGGCGGTCATCGCGAGCAGCGCGGCGGTCACGACCCACGTGTACGCGGACTGGCCACCCCCGAGATCCTTGATGATCTTCGGCAGCGCGTTGGTGACGATCGTCGACGACAGGATCGCCGCGAACATGCCGAGCAGCAGCCCGGACAGGGCTTCCATGATCTGCCGGTGGGACATGGGCGCGTGTGCGTGGGGTGCCGGGGACTGGGCCCCGTGCTTGCCGTGGGCCCGCACACCGGGCGGTGTGGTTGTAGCCATGGGGTTCCTTGTCTTAGGTGGTCGCGGGTGTACGGGTGGATCGCTGGTGTGTGGAGGCGGGCGGGGGCGGCGCGGGGCTCCGCGGCTCACGGGCTTCATGCCGTACGGCGCCCTGCTGGCGTCCCGGTCGGCAGTCGAACTCCGCGCGCAGCCGCGTCAGCAGCCGCGTCAACTGGTCGACGTCCTTCGCGGACCAGCTGTCCAGCCGCTCGGCGAGCAACTCCACGCTCCGCTGCGAGAGTTCGGCGAGCTTGTCGCGGCCGGCCGGGGTGAGCCGAAGAATGCGGGACCGCTTGTCGGCGGGGTCGGCGGCGCGCTCGATCCAGCCCCGGTCCACGAGGTGGGCGACGTGCCGGCTGCTGACGGACATGTCCACGGACAGCAGCTCCGCGAGATGCGTCATCCGCATCTCGCCGTACCGCCCGAGCAGTCCCAGCACCGCGGTCGACCCCGCGGGGCAGTCCGGCGGCAGAATCCGCTCCAGCTCCCGCTTCACGGCCCCGAAGGCACTGAGCTGACGAGCCAGCTCCTCGAACTGTGCCTGCCCGGCCATCCCACCCTCCCTCATTCGTTGCCTTCAGCAACCATAAGAGCAGTTGGTTGCTGCAGGCAAACAAAAAGACCGTTAGGCCGACAAAAACTTGGCAAAGGCAAGTATTGCGGGAGTAAACATGCAGGTGGGGCGGCGCTCCGTGCTAGCGGAGCGCCGCCCTCAGGCGGCGATGTCTGTGCGCCAGCCTTCCACTTCGGCCCAGACGAGCAGCCGTACGGGCTGGTGGCGAAGAAGGGTGCGCAGCGCCTTCGCATCCGCGAGGTCCAGCTTGGTTCCGGGAAGCTCCAGCTGGATGTCGCCGCCGATGGCCTGGACGTAGGCGGACAGCTCGGCGAGGTAGCGGACGAGTTCGCGCAGGTCGTTGTCCGCCTTCGCCGGGGCCGTACCGGAGACACCGTGGATCCGGCGGAAATCGAAGCCGACGGTACCGCTCTCCAGGTCGATGACCCGCTGGAGCGCCACCCCCATGCGCAGGGCGACGTCCTCGCGGGTGGCGCGCGAGCGTTCGCGCAGCTCGACGAGGCGCGCTCCGCGTTCCTCGGCGGCGAGCCGTTCCGCTCCGCGCTCGATGCTCTCGCGAGCTGCCGGGTCGTCCGGGAAGAACTCGTCCAGGAAGTCGTCGAAGCTGTCGTAGGTACCAGACTCGTCGATCATGTGCGGCCCTCCTGCATCTTCCGCGACCGGGATCGTCTCGTCGTACCAGCCGGACCAGTTTCCCGCCTTGTTCCCGGCGGCGAGGATGACGGCCCTGCGTACGGGGTCGAAGACGAACAGCATGCGGACGGACACCCGCTGGCCGGAGCGGGGCCGCAGCTCCTTCATCGCGTACTTCGAGCCCTTGACCAGGTCCGCTGTCGGACGGGCGAGGGCAGGACCACGCTCGGTGAGGCGTTTGACGGCCTCGCTGATGTGCTTCAGGGTCTCCGGGTCGCTGCGGCGGAGCTCGTGCAGCCATGCGCGGACCTCGGGGACGATCGTGAGCTGGTAGTTGCTCGGGTTCTGCGGTGCCAAGCGGCTTCCCCCTGCTTGATCCTTTGCTGGACGCTACCGCTGCTGGGACGGAAATATCGGGGAAACCGGATACGAGCCCTGTCCCGACCTTCGGCAGAGCCCCGGCTTGGGCCTTCACCCCCCACTTCGCTAACCTCTCGACGCATGGCCGACAACCAGAACCCGCAGGGCAATTACGACCCCGCCGGCAGCACCCAGATGTTCCGCGCGTTCGTCGACGAGGGCGCCCCCCAGGCGTCGTCCCCGGCGGCCACCCCCACCACCGCCTCCGGCCCCCGCGTCGGCCTCATCGCCGTCGTCGTGGCAGCGATCGTGGTCGTGGCGGCGGTGGCGTGGCTCGCCTTCAAGTAGCGACCGGGAGCAACCTCGCCCACCAGGCCCGCACCCCCGGCGAATGAACGGGGGTGCGGGGGGTCGACCAATGGACAGCTACGGAAAGTTGGTGCGGGACCGGATCCCGCAGATCATCCGTGCGGACGGCACTGAGCCCGTCACCTACACCGCGGACCCGGACGAGTACCGTCACCGGCTGCGGGACAAACTCCGTGAGGAGGTCGCGGAGTTCCTGGAGGCCGATGGTGCCGGGGCCCTGGAGGAGCTCGCGGACGTGCTGGAAGTCGTCCATGCGCTCGCGGCGGACCTGGGGGTCGGTGTGGACCGGCTGGAGGAGGTCCGACGGGCCAAGGCGGATGAGCGGGGCGGCTTCGCGGACCGGATCGTCTGGACCGGCAACCGCTGACCGCACCCGCCCTCTGAGATCATCCGCCCATGCTCCAACTCCCCGACGCCCTCGGCCACCTCGCCTACGACGTCACCGGCGACGGCCCGCCGGTCGCGCTCGTGCACGCCGGTGTCGCCGATCACCGCATGTGGGACGCGGTCACCCCCACCCTCGCGGAACGCCACACGGTCATCCGCTACGACCTTCGCGGCTTCGGCGAGTCCGCGCCCCCGGCCGGCCCCTTCCGCGAAGTGGACGACCTGGCACGCCTGTTGGACCACCTCGGACACGACCGTGTACGCCTCGTGGGCGCGTCCTGGGGAGGCCGGGTGGCCCTGGACTTCACGCTGGCGTATCCGGCCCGCGTACAGGCGCTGGCGATGCTGACGGCGCCCTGGCCGGGGTACGACTGGTCGGCGGAGATGATCGCGTACGACGAGGCGGAAACGGCCGCGCTGGACGCGGGCGACCTGGACGAGGCCGTACGGATCAACTTGGACATGTGGCTGAGGGGCCCCGCCCGGAGTTGGGGTGAGGTCGGGGAGGGGCTGGCGGAGCAACTCCGGGGGCCCATGCGTACGTTGCTGGCGCAGCAGGGGGTCGTGGGGCAGCACTCTCAGGGCCCCGCGAGCGGCGACCTCGCCGGCATCTCCATACCCACCCTGGTGGGCCTCGGCAAGCTGGACGTCCCCGACTTCCAGGACATCGCGCACAGGTACGCGGCCGAGATTCCCGGAGCGGAACTGGTGGAGTTCGCGAGCGCCGCGCACCTCATCGCGATGGATGCGCCGGGGGAGGTCGGGGCGGTGCTGGGGGAGTTCCTGAAGGGTTAGGACTGTCGCTCTCTCCATCGCCGCCGCCTGGCCGACGAGCCTGTGCGGCTGATGGACCGGGGTATCCGGATGCTGGAAGCCTCGCTCGCGGCCACTGCCGCACGGCAACCGGCTCCGTCTGGAACGGCAGCTCGACGCCATTGCCCTGGCCCGCCGGTGGCTGCTGTGGGAACTGACCAGCGCGCCGGTCAACAGGCTGCCTGGAGCAGGCGGTGTTCCGCCGATCGCCGAGGCTGATGTCCTAGCCAGGAATGCCAAGGTCCTTCAGGTAAGTGAGGCGGGCGTTTATCGCCGCTGAGAAGTGCCGCCAGTCGAGGCTTTCCACCAGCTCGATGGGCTTGGGGTTCTCGGCCGAGGATGTGACGTAGCACACGGCGTCGTAGAGCTGCTCGGCCATGAGGCGCTCGCAGAAGATCCCGAACCGGTCTTGGTACGAGGTGTCGTGCCAGATCTTGTCGGAGGGCAGGGCGCCCTTCGCGGTCCTGACCGGCCTCCGGGAGCCTTCGCCGTCCTGCATGATGAAGAAGTAGCCGAGCCAGGGCTTCTCCTTCGGGTACAGCTCGGCGAGGGCTGCGCGGCGGAGGTCCACCGCGCTGCCTAGTGCTTCCTCTACCCGGTTGTTGTAGTTGTTGCCGTACGACGGCCCTCCGAGCGCCTTCAACTCGAAGGCCGCGACGAGTACGCCCTGGTGAACGACTACGAGGTCCCACTGTTTCTGCGGCCGGTAGTAGCCGGGCAGCTCCAGGCCCTGGGACTTGCTGACGCGGATGCTCTCGGGCGGGAAGCCGGCATCCAGGAAGAACTTTGCCAAGAGGGTCGCGATCACGTCGAAGTGCTTGCCACCGCGTACCGATCCGGCTGTGCCGGCGCCAACCGCGGCTTTGATCGCGGACTGCTCGTTCTGAAGCTGTTTCGCACCCCAGTAGGCCGCGATGGCGTCTTCGAAGTCTTGGCGGGTGACCGTCAAGATCCGTCCTTCCTAGTCAGGCAGCTCGGCGAGTCCGTAGACGCGAAGCGCGGCCTCCGTGGCGGCCTTCACGTCGCGCTTGTCGAAAGCCTCCGCAAGGGCGACCCGGTCGCTCTCGCTGATCGCTGCGGGGTCGGGCACGCGGATCTTGCGGAGGTACTGCGCCTGGAACCGGAGGGTCCCCCCTCGCATCTTGACCGCGTACGCCTCCACGAACGCTTCCGCGACTTTGGAGAGCAGCAGACCACCGAGTACGCGCATGTCCCAGACGTCCGAGACGATGAAGTACAGGTTGTGGTGAGGGTACAGGCCGCCTTCGTCGAGGACCGGATGGATCGTCAGTTTCATGTCCGGAAGCAGCAGCTTGGGGCGCTCGGTCAGACGGTGGTCGACCTTGTCGATCGTCTTGTACCAGCGTTGGGGCTGTTTGACCGCGATGTAGCGCTTACGGAGGGCGGCACCGTGCTCTTCGAAGTACTTGGCGAGCCGGGGGTGCGCGGTGAGGTCCGCGAGTTCGCCCTCGGTGGTCCAAGGATTGACCAGGTAGGTCCCGTGCCAGTGCAGAGTGCCGCTGGTGGTGTCACGGACCGTGGCCATCGGCAACAGCCGGTCACGTTCGACGAGGGTGTCGTCGTCAGTGAGGAAGACCTTGTCGGCGCCGGTGGCGATGCCGATGCCGACGCGGGTGCCGGTCTTGTCGTCCTCCAGCAGCCGGAAACGTTCGGTCAGCTCCTCCAGGACTGCCAGCCTGGCCGGTGACGCGGCCGGCCACGAGTCCTCGTCCGGGAACCAGTGCGGCATACGCGCGGCCTGGAAGGCCGGGGTGGTCATCGACTCCGATGTGCCCTTCGAGTACCAGTTGGCGAAGTCGTGGGCCTGGGAACTTCCGAACGCGCGGGTGGTGTCCGCCGCAACTGCCTTACCTTGGGAACGGTTCGAGATGATCGTGATCGCCGGATAGGCCGAAACTTGATCATCGAAGGCGTCCACGTCGTGCATGACGAGTGCCAGATCCATGCTGAAGCGCCGCTTCACCAGCTGCCGGAGCCGACTACCGTACTGGTTCCGCATCCAGCGGTCCGCGCAGATGAAGCCCAGCCGGCCTCCAGGCTTGAGGCTTCGCAGCGCGATCTCGTAGAAGCCGACGTAAATGTCTGCTCGGCCGCCCATCGTGGTACAGGCGCTGCGATAGGCGGCCATCCGATGGTCAGGGACGTCTTCAAGGCGAATGTACGGAGGGTTGCCCACCACGTAGTCGGCACGGTGATCGGCGTCGGACCGCAGGAGGTAGTCGCCTTCTTCGACCCATGCTGCTGCCACTCGCCGGGCTTCCTCGGCCTGCCATCCCTCGTCCACCAGCTGCTTTTCGATGACCGCACGGCTTTGTCGCACGTTGCGCTCCAGCAGGTCCAGAGCACGAACCGCCGCGAGCGCGTCTGTGATCGGTCGATTGTGCGCACGGCAGGAGGCACTGATCCGCGATGCCACAGCCACCAGGAACGCGCCCGAGCCGCAGGCCGGCTCGACGAGCTTCGCATCGCAGAGGTCCTTGTCGGCCGTGTAGCCGAGGAGGTCGAGGATCAGGTCGACCACCCAGCGTCGCGTGAAGACCTCGCCGTGCTCCACGACCTCTGCGGGAAGAGCGGGGAGACCGTGCAGATCGGTGTCAGGGAACAGAGGAGTGGCCACGTCTTGACCCTACTAGGGAGGATCTCGGCCACGAGAGTTATCCACAGGTCGGCCCGCATACGTCGCCGCTACCCCTCTGGACGATCCTCCTCACCGCCACCAGCGTCATCAGCCTCGTAGCCGCGACAACCACCCGTTAGAACTTCGAGGGGGGTCACGGCTGGTCGCTCTCACCATCGTTGCCGCCCGGCAGGACCGTCAGGTCGGTACGGTCACGCTGCCGCGCGTACGGGTCGGGAACCCTGGACGGGATGCCCTGCACGGCCTTGTCCCTGTGCGGCACCGTTGCCGTTGAACACGAAGTCGGCGCGGAGGCGCCAGGCTCCGGCGCGTCCTTCATCACCGGCCAGTCGTTGCACGTGGACGGGGGCTGGATTCTCCACTGACCCCACCTGGCACTACGAGAGGAAGTAGATCACCATGCAGCACCGAGTCCGAGCCGTCCTTCTCACCCCGACCGGCACCATGCTGCTGATGCGGCGCATCCGCCCCGGCGTGGAGCCGTACGCGGTGATCGTCGGTGGCAAGGTCGAACCGACCGATGCGAGCCCTGAGGAGGCGCTCCTCCGTGAGGTCCGTGAGGAGATCGCCGGAGAAGCCACGGTCGTCCGCCTGCTTCACACGCTGGAGACCGCCGACGAGCGGCAGGACTTCTACCTCGCCACGATCGAGAAGTGGAACTTCGAGGACCGCATCGGACCCGAGTTCAGCCAGGAAGGCCGAGGCGAGTACCTCCTCCAGGAGATCCCGCTCACCACCGAGGCGATCGACGGCGCCAACCTCATGCCGCCGGAGATCACCACTGTCCTGCACGAGGCCGTCGAGAAGGGCGAACTCCTTGCCCAGAGGTGAGACGGCCCTGCCAGGCATCCCAGCACCCACCACCGCCCCCGACTACTGGGACAAGTACCGTCCAGGTCGATCGGGCTCGCCGTTTCTGGCCCCACCTCACGGAGTTGACGTTCGTGGAGGTGGAGGCGTGCGCGTATCTGGCCGACGGGACACGGCAGTTCGACGCGATCTACTCGACGTGGGGTGCGGTGTGGTTCACCGACCCCGACGAGCTGTTCCCCCTCGTACGGCAACGCCTCGCGCCCGGCGGCACGTTCGCGTTCTCGCACCGGGAGCCGGTCGCCGGTCAGTACGGCGCGCAGCGGATAGGTGGGAGGTGGCTGGAGGGCAGGGAGGGTGAACTGACCGTGCGTCGTTGGCAGTACAGCGCCGAACAGTGGTCGGACATCCTGAAACGGCACGGGTTCACTGACGTGAGGGCGAGGGTGTGGCCGAACAGGGAGGTGGGAGCCTTGGGGACGCTGATCGTCACCGCCCGGCTGTCCTGACCTCACCGCAGGAGCAGTACCCCGGGTGCCTGGGTCTCGAAGATCGCCACCAGCCAGTCGTACACGGTGTCGCCCCGCCCCTCCCGCGCCGCCGTGAGGTCCGCGCTGACGGAGGGGCGGTTCGTGGGGTGGCAGCGGGCGAGGCGGAGTTCCAGTTGGCGGGCCGTCTCCGGGTATCCCAAGTGCTCGCGGGATACGTCGTGTTGGTGCCACTCGATGACGTAGTCGCCGTCGTCGGGCGTACCGAAGCCGCCGCGCAGGCAGTCGACGAGGGCGTCGAGGTTGCGGCCGAAGTATCCGCCGGGTCCGTTGACGGCTTCGCCGAGGTGGTGCCAGAAGTCGTCGAGGGTGTGGATCCGGGTGCCGTCGAGGACGTAGGTGTGGGTCACTTGACGGAGTCGACGAAGGTGTTCCAGGAGGCGGCGGTGAAGAGGAGGGCGCCGAGGGAGGGGTCTTTGCTGTCGCGGACGGGGACGAGGGAGGGGAGGTTGGGGGCGAATTCGAGGCACTCGCCGCCGGTGGAGTTGCTGTAACTGCTCTTGCGCCAGTCGGCCGTGTTCAGCAGGTCGGCGGAGACTTCGAGGCAGTCGCCGCCGGTGGAGTTGCTGTAACTGCTCTTGCGCCACGAGGCGTTGGTCAGGTCGACGGATCGCACGGTACTTCCTCCAACAGCCGCAAGATGAACGCGCGTGACTCGGCAGGCGTCTGCGCCAGGTCGCACACGGCATCATATGCACGGAGGAGGTACTCGGCCTTGCTCGTTTCTTCGACCAGGTCGCCGTCCAGGTCGTTTTCCGTGTAGGCGACGATCCTCCCGTCCAGGAGCCGCAGGAACATCACGTCGGTGGTGTTCAAGCCGTGCAACCCCGTACCGAACGGCAGCACTCGGATGGTGACGTTCGGGAGGTCGGACGCTTCCACCAGCCGCTCCAACTGTTCGCGCCACGCGGCCGGATCACGCAGCGAATTCCGGAGCGACGCCTCGGAGAGGACCGCACGGAAAACGGGCGGGTCCTCTCCTTCCAGGATGGACTGGCGGCCTATGCGGGCTTCGACCTGCTGCTCCAATTCCTCGCCCACGAAGCCACCCGCCGCGAGCGCCTCCCGCGCGTACGTCTCCGTCTGAAGCAACCCCGGCAGCCGGGTGAGGCAGAACTTCGACAAGGCAACCGCCTTCGCCTCGTACTCCATGTACGGCCGGTACTGCGGCCTGAACTGCTTCTTGTCCGCCGCCGCCAACTCCCACAACGTCAAGATGAACGGCGTCGTCCCATAGAACGTGTCCAGCCCCATCGCAACCTGCGGACTTCCGATCGTCGCCCCGCTCTCCAACCTGCTCAACAGCGACTGATCCCACCCCAGTTGTCGGGCCAGCTCCCTGAAGCTCAGCCCCCTCCCCTCCCGCAACTCCTTGATGACCTCCCGGAACCGTTCCCTCGGCTCCTGGCTCATCCCCGTGATCGGCAGCCTCCGTGGCATCCGTCCCCTCCATCCCGCGTGGTGCATGAACGCGCTCCGTGGTGCACCAAACCTGATTCGCCCCGTACGACCACCGTCCGTAGGCCATCCTCGTACTACCCAGGAATACGCAGAGTATTACAACTGCCGCATTCCGTACAGAACTTGGGCGAAAGGACAGAAACCGATGGAACCCGGAACCCTCCTCTACGACCCCACCCTCGACAAGTTCGGCGAATACCAGGCCCACCTCGGCAAGTACGCCATGCTCCGCCCCGTCGGCGGCGGCACCGAGTGGCAGGCCGACCCCGCCACCCTGCGCCCGGCGACGGACAAGGAGCGCATGAGCGCCGGCGTGAAGGCCGCGAACCACCTCACCCGCAACGACCCCGCGAAGAACCCCCCGTTGGAGCCGGCGATCGACCTCAGCGCACCCCCGCGCCCGTACCCCAACTGCGCGACCTGCGACGAACTCGCCACCCTCCGCAGGACGGCCCACAAGAGCGGCGACTACAGGCGCGGCCACGGACGCGAACGTCCTCCTGCGCCGCCACCACGCCCAGGCCCACCCCAAGGCCCCCACGGAGTGACGTACCGCCCGCACCCCAGCCAGATCACCCAGGTCCCCCCGAGCTACGCCACACCCCCACCCAAACTCCCCCGCTACACCCCGACGTTGTGGACGATCGTCCTCACCGCGACGAACGTCATCGTCCTCGTCGCCGCGACCGTCACCCGCGTCTGAAACACAGCAAGGCCGCCGAAGGAACCCCTCGGCGGCCAACTGCCCTGCAAAAAACCGTCAGTCGGAGATGAGCCCGTCCCGAAGCTGCGCCAACGTCCGCGTGAGCAGCCGGGAGACGTGCATCTGCGAGATCCCGACCTCTTCCCCGATCTGCGACTGCGTCATGTTCGCGAAGAAGCGAAGCATGATGATCCGCCGCTCACGGGGCGGCAGTTTGGCCAGCAGCGGCTTGAGGGACTCCCGGTACTCGACCCCTTCGAGGGCCGTGTCCTCGTACCCGAGCCGATCCGCCAACGACCCTTCGCCACCGTCGTCTTCGGGCGCAGGCGAGTCCAAGGACGAAGCCGTGTACGCGTTCCCGACGGCGAGGCCATCGACGACGTCCTCCTCCGACACCCCCAGAACCGCGGCGAGTTCGGGCACGGTCGGCGACCGGTCGAGCCGCTGGGACAGCTCGTCGCTGGCCTTGGTGAGAGCGAGACGCAGCTCCTGAAGCCGCCGAGGCACGCGGACGGACCAGGACGTGTCCCGGAAGAACCGCTTGATCTCGCCGACGACGGTGGGCATCGCGAAGGTCGGAAACTCGACCCCACGCTCACAGTCGAACCGGTCGATCGCCTTGATCAGCCCGATCGTGCCGACCTGGACGATGTCCTCCATCGGCTCGTTGCGCGACCGGAACCGCGCCGCCGCGTACCGAACGAGCGGCAGGTTCAGCTCGATCAGCGTGTCACGGACGTACGCCCGCTCAGGGCTGTCCTCGTCGAGCGCGGCGAGCCGCAGGAACAGGGAGCGGGACAGGGTCCGGGTGTCGATCGCCTCCGTGGGGGCGGGAAGCGCCGGAGCCGGTCCGGCGGTGAGTGCCGGGACGTCGGCCGTGACGTCGTCGAGCGGGTCCGGCTCGGCGGGCACGGCGGGCGCGGACGCGCTCTTCGCGAGCGTGAGCACCTTCGAGCTGCCCTGGTCTGCGGACATGCCACCCCCTTTGGGTCGCGGGACGGTCGTGGCCGGCACTCCGGGCGGAACGTCGGCCTTCACCTGAATACCGGAGCCGAAGCCTCGGCAAACGCGCTTCCGGCAGAATGTCACATGTCGGCAACACGCTGTAGTGACATGTCGACATGTGACTAACGAAACAGCCCTGCACAGACGGTGTATGACGAGGTCTCAGCCCGATTCGGCCCCAAAAGGGCCGGAGGGCCGATTCGCCCGCGACGGTGACGTATCGATCCTGCTTACGATTCCCCGAACGCCGGGTGCCTACGCCTCGATCCGGTTCGCGGACCGCAGCCGCTGGAAGGACCGGGCGAGCAGCCGGGAGACGTGCATCTGCGAGACCCCCAGCTCGGCGCTGATCTGCGACTGGGTCAGATTGCTGTAGTAACGCAGCAACAGGATCCGCTGCTCCCGCTCCGGCAGCTGCACGAGCAGGTGGCGGACGAGATCGCGGTGCTCGACGCCGTCCAGCGCGGGATCCTCGTACCCGATCCGATCCAGCAGCCCCGGCAGCCCGTCGCCCTCCTGGGCGGCCTCCAGGGAGGTCGCGTGGTACGAGCGGCCGGCCTCGATGCAGGACAGGACCTCGTCCTCCCCGATCCTGAGCCGCTCGGCGATCTCGGCGGTCGTGGGGGTGCGGCCGTACGCGGTCGTCAGATCCTCCGTCGCGCCGTTCACCTGCACCCACAGCTCGTGCAGGCGGCGGGGTACGTGGACGGTGCGGACGTTGTCGCGGAAGTACCGCTTGATCTCGCCGACGACCGTCGGCATCGCGAAGGTCGGGAACTGGACGCCCCGGTCGGGGTCGAAGCGGTCGATCGCGTTGATCAGACCGATCGTCCCGACCTGGACGACGTCCTCCATCGGCTCGTTGCGGGAGCGAAAGCGCGCGGCGGCGTAGCGCACGAGCGGGAGATTCGCCTCGATGAGCGCCGTACGCACCCGGCGGTGCTCCGGCGTACCCGGCGGCAGCTCCTTGAGCTGGCCGAAGAGGACGGTCGTCAGGGCCCGGGTGTCCGCGCCCCGGCGCTGCTTCTCGGAGAGCTCCGGAACCGTTTCCTCAACTGCCTCGGGCGCGGTCTCCTGGGGTGGCGCAGTACTGGCCGACACGGTCAACGCCACCTCATCATCCGTCGTTCATCCGTCAAAAGCGGTCATAGCATCACAAGACATCACCACTGTGTGCAAGCACCGCATTACGCCGTGTTGAGGGATGAACAACGCTTTTCGGAAGGCGCAGTCGGAAGGCGCAGTCAGAAGGTGTAGTCGGCGACGACCCACGTCGCGAACTCGCGCCACAGCGCCACGCCCGCCTGGTGCGCGGGGTGCTCGATGTACCGCTTCAGCGCGTCCGCGTCCGCGAACGACGAGTTGATCGCGAAGTCGTACGCGATCGGCCGGTCGGAGAGGTTCCAGCCGAGTTCCCAGAACTCGACGTCCTCGATCTGCCCGGGCAGCGCCCGGAACGCGGCCTCCCCGGCCACCACGCGCTCGTCCTCGCGCGTCACACCGTCGTTGAGCTTGAACAGGACCAGATGCCGGATCACGGGGTCTCCCACCGGGACAGGGCGGCTACTTGGCCCCGTCGGCGAGCCACGTGAAGAAGTCCCCGATGGCCTTCGCCGCGTTGGATATGCCCTCGAACCCTAGCTGGACGTAGTCCGCCGCCCTGGCCGGGTCCGTGATGATCACGTACAGCACGAACACCACGAGCACGTAGACGGCGATCTTCTTGGCTTGCACCGCCACCGCGCCTCCCCTGCGACTTGGATCCCCCTGGCTGCCGGGCGTGAGTGTAGCTTTCGCGCCGAGCATTTCATCGTATTGACCGTACGGGCGGGGGAATTGACCAAGTTCTCAACAGGTCCGACACGTGCGAAGAGCGCCGCCGTGACGGCGCTTCTCAGACGTGTGGGGCTGCGGCGTCGTCCCAAGGGTTCACCAGCGTGACGATCTGCGCGTCGGCGGTGGCGATTGGCCGGCCGAGCCTCTCCCGGGCCAGGACGATGTCCGCCCTGCGCTTGCCGTCCGGCAGCCGGCGTACGCCGGACCACAGCTCCGCAGCAGCCACCGCGGCCGCCGAGCGCGGCGCATCCTGCCGGGCGGGCAGCTCCAGCTCCTCCCCGCCGAGCCCGGCGAATCGCTCGCGGATGCGCATGCAGGCCGCGCGGCACGGCCGGTCGTCGGAGGCCGAGGTGCGTGCGATTCTCAGCGAGCAGCTCGCGCCCGACAGCTCCTCCCGCCCACTGGGATCCCGCAGCCGCGCGTGGGTCGTCCGGGAGACGCCGCTACTCCGCCGCCCCGTACAACCGGTCCCCCGCGTCCCCCAACCCCGGCACGATGTAGCCCTGTTCGTTCAGGTGGTCGTCGACCGCCGCGGTCACGACCGTGACCGGCGTGCCCGCCAGTTCGCGTTCCATGACCTCGACGCCCTCGGGGGCCGCGAGGAGGACGACCGCGGTGACGTCGTCCGCGCCCCGGCGGATCAGTTCGCGGATCGCCGCCACCAGCGTGCCGCCCGTGGCCAGCATGGGGTCGAGGACGTAGACCTGGCGGCCGGAGAGGTCCTCCGGCATGCGGGTGGCGTAGGTGGACGCCTCCAGGGTCTCCTCGTTGCGGATCATGCCGAGGAAGCCGACCTCCGCCGTGGGCAGGAGGCGGACCATGCCGTCGAGCATGCCGAGGCCCGCACGGAGGATGGGGACGACGAGGGGGCGGGGGTGGGAGAGCTTCACGCCGGTCGTTTCCGTGACCGGGGTGACGATGTCGACCTGTTCCGTACGTACGTCCCGGGTCGCCTCGTAGGCGAGGAGGGTGACCAGTTCGTCGGCGAGGCGGCGGAAGGTCGCGGAGTCCGTGCGCTGGTCGCGCAGCGTGGTGAGCTTGTGAGCGACCAGGGGGTGGTCGACGACGTGGAGACGCATACGTCCAGATTAACCGGGCCCCACCCGCCGGTCGCTCTGGCGTCGGACCCCCGAACAGGTGGACAGTGGGGATGACCGACTTGAACCGGGGTGGTGTGAACTGTGCCGGAAAGCGAAGAAGAGCCTACGGAGAGCCCGGCGGACCGGCGTCGGCGCCGGGCCCGCTTCCTGCGGGAGCTGGCGGAGGCGCGGGAGCTGCGGGACCGGGTCCAGCCGAGGAGGGCGAAGGCGGCACGCCTGCGGCACGCGATGCGCATGCGGACGTTCCGCTGGTGACACCCCCGCGCCCCCTTCGTACCCCTCTTCACCCCCGCCTTCGTCCCCCTGAGGTAAAGATCACCGCTGGGTCGGCGCTCTCAAGGCCCGCCCGTGCTCTGCCAGATGGCAAAGCCGCGTACGATCCGCTGGTGGCGGGAGCGAGTGCGCTGGTGGGGTCGTGGGGATCCGCGATCAAAATGCCGGACACAGGGTGTCGAAGACGTCCCCTGGAGCGCTTGTTTCTGCCACGATTCCGAGTGGGTGGGGCCCGGAGCCCACGCTCTTGACCCACCCGAAGACCTCCGCCGGGGGGACCCCCAACCGGCACACCTTTGACCATCTGGGAGAGTCACGGTGTACTTCGCCGCACTGCTCGCGCGCACCGAAGACGGGTGGGAAGCGAGCGACACAGAGCTCGACGACGTGGAGACCCTGTCGGATCTCGCCGACCTGGCCCGCGAGTCGTCCGTGGACGACGACACGGTCCTCGTACTCATCGAGCAGGAGGACGCCTGGTTCAGCGTCGTCCGCGTGGACGGCGAGGACGATCCCCGCGTCTACGTCTCGGACGCCGCGGTGGCCGCCCGCAGTTCGTACGGCGAACTCCTGCTCGCCGACCTGCTCGCCAAGGATTCCGACGACGACCTGGACGCCCTCGACCTGGACGGCACCGAGGACGGCGAGGAGAACGCGGACGACGACGAGGAGGATCCGTCCGCCGAGGCCGTCCCGCACGGCCCCGTCGGCGACCCCCGCCTCCTCGACGACCTCGGCATCTCCGAGAAGCAGCTCCAGTCCTACGACAGCGACGCGCTCGGCGAGATCGCCGACGCGCTGGGCGCGACGGAGATGCTGGAAGCCGTCCGCTGACCCCCGACCCCGTACGCGACCCCTGGCAGCCCGCGATGCGGCTCGCCCTCGCCGAGGCGGGGCGGGCCGGCCGGGACGTCCCCGTCGGCGCCGTGGTCCTCGGCCCGGACGGTACGACGGTGCTGGCCGCGGCGCACAACGAGCGTGAGGCGACCGGCGATCCGACCGCGCACGCGGAGGTGCTGGCGCTGCGCCGGGCGGCGTCGGCGCTGGGTGAGTGGCGGCTCGTCGACTGCACGCTGGTCGTCACCCTGGAGCCGTGCGTGATGTGTGCCGGCGCGCTGGTGCAGTCCCGGGTCGACCGGGTGGTGTACGGCGCCCGGGACGACAAGGCGGGTGCGGTGGGGTCGGTCTGGGACGTCGTCCGGGACCGGCGTCTCAATCACCGTCCCGAGGTGATCGGCGAGGTGCTCGCGGAGGCGTGCTCGACCCTGCTGACCAGCTTCTTCCGGGGCCGGTGATACCGATTTCCGAGCAGCGGACCCTGTGCTGTAAGGTCTCTCTCGGTAGCGTGTCCGAGCGGCCGAAGGAGCTCGCCTCGAAAGCGAGTGTGGCGCAAGTCACCGAGGGTTCAAATCCCTCCGCTACCGCAGATTGACGAAGGGTCCGGCTCGATGAGCCGGACCCTTCGTGCATCTCCGTCTCAGTTGGGCCGTTTGGGTTCGGCCCCTGGCTGGGCCGATGTCGGTGCGTGTTGAGCGCGCCATGTTGTGATCAGGCGTGCCTTAATACCCGCGCCCGCTCAACAGCCCTTCTTCGTCTCCCCGGTTGCCGCCTTCGGGGCGTTCAGTGCGGTGAGGGCCTTGGTCGCGTCGGCCGGTGTGGCCAGGGACTTGAAGGCGTTGCCGATGATGAGGTCCACGGAGGCGTCCTTGCGGGCCGCGTCCATCCGGCGCTGGGCGCCGGGGAGTTGGACCCCGAGGACGGGCAGCGAGGTTCCGGACGCGGTGGGCAGGCCCACCAACACCCCGGTCCCGGCGACCTTCTTGTCGAACTGGGCGGGCGCGTTCCCGACCTGCCCCACCTTGAACCCACGCTTCTTCAGCTCGTCGGCGGTGGTCTTCGCGAGCCCGCTGCGGGTGGTGGCGTTGAAGACGTTCACGGTGATCTGCGCGGGCTTCGGGAGGACGACGGCCGGCCCGGCACTGGCGGTCGCCTTCTTCGGCGCGCACTCGCCGGAGGCGGCCGCAGCGGTCCCGCCCCCACCGGTGAAGACGTCCACGAGCTGCATGGTTCCCCACCCCGCAACCCCGAGAACGGCCCCGCACGCGACGACGACCACAACGAGCCGTCCACGCCGCCGAGACCGCCGCATACGCGGGTACTTGTCGCCTGTGATGCGGTACTTGCCGCCCATGCCGGGGGGAGTCAGCATGCTCATGGGCGCAGCGTAGTGCTCCAGCGCGCCCGTGACTAATAAACGATCATCCGACATCGCCCGGTCGCACGGATTGCACCCGAAAGGGTCAACCCGGCCACCCGGCGGGCCGCGTCACTCCAGTTCGAGGACGCGCGCGTGCAGCACCTGACGCTGCTGCAACGCGGCCCGCACCGCCCGGTGCAGCCCGTCCTCCAGATACAGATCGCCCTGCCACTTCACGACATGCGCGAAGAGGTCGCCGTAGAACGTCGAGTCCTCGGCGAGCAGAGTCTCCAGATCGAGCTGCTGCTTCGTGGTCACGAGCTGATCGAGGCGGACCGGACGAGGTGCGACGTCCGCCCACTGCCGGGTGCTCTCCCGGCCGTGGTCGGGGTACGGCCGGCCGTTTCCGATGCGCTTGAAGATCACACGGAAAGCCTACCGGCCCAGACCTTCCGGGCGCAGCCACGGCGGCGGAGTGCGACGCTGCAAATAACGTCAGGTACCGAGGCAAACCGGGAACGAGGGACAGGCGATGAGTACGCAGCCACAGTCGCCGGACGCGAACGGGCCGACCCCGGCCGAGGTGACGGAGATCGCCGAGGGGTACGCCTTCACGGGCCCCGCGCTCGATCTGGGCGCCCTCCTCTGGGAGAACACGCCCCACCCCGGTGCCCCCGTCCGCATCCCCCTGCCCGTCCTCAACCGCCACGGCCTGGTCGCCGGCGCGACGGGCACCGGCAAGACGAAGACCCTCCAGCTCATCGCCGAACAGCTCTCCGCACAGGGCGTCCCGGTCTTCCTCGCGGACGTGAAGGGCGACCTCTCGGGCATCTCGGCCCCGGGGGAGCCCGGCGAGAGGGTGCGGGCCAGGGCGGTGGAGGTCGGCCAGAACTGGACCCCCGCCGGCTTCCCCGCGGACTTCTACGCCCTCGGCGGCATCGGCCACGGCATCCCCGTACGCGCCACGATCACCAGCTTCGGCCCGGTCCTGCTCTCCAAGGTGCTCCAGCTGAACCCCACCCAGGAGCAGTCCCTCGGCCTGATCTTCCACTACGCCGACAGCAAGGGCCTCGAACTCCTCGATCTCAAGGACCTCCGCGCGGTGGTCGCCTTCCTCGCCTCGGCCGAGGGCAAGGCGGAACTCACGACGATCGGCGGCCTCTCCACGGCGACCGCGGGCGTGATCCTGCGTTCCCTGACCGCCTTCGAGGCCCAGGGCATGTCCGACTTCTTCGGCGAACCCGAATTCGACACGGCCGATTTCCTACGGCTGTCCCCCGACGGCCGGGGAATCGTCTCCGTCCTGGAACTCCCCGCGATCCAGGACAAACCCCAGCTTTTCTCCACTTTCCTGATGTGGCTGCTGGCCGACCTCTTCCACGACCTCCCGGAGATCGGCGACGCGGACAAACCCGAACTCGTCTTCTTCTTCGACGAGGCCCACCTCCTCTTCAACGGCGCCTCGAAAGCGTTCCTCGACTCCATCACCCAGACCGTCCGCCTCATCCGCTCCAAGGGAGTCGGCGTCTTCTTCGTCACCCAGACCCCCAAGGACGTCCCCGCCGACGTCCTCGCCCAGCTCGGCAACCGCGTCCAGCACGCTCTGCGCGCCTTCACCCCGGACGACCAGAAAGCGCTGAAAGCGACCGTCAAGACGTTCCCGAATTCCGCGTACGACCTTGAGGAACTCCTGACGTCCCTGGGAACGGGCGAGGCGGTCGTCACCGTCCTCAGCGAGAAGGGGGCACCGACGCCGGTCGCGGCGACCCGATTGCGGGCGCCGGAATCACTGATGGGCCCGATCGACACGGCGGCCCTGGACCAGGCGGTCACGTCGTCCCCGCTCCACGAACGTTATGCACAGGCTGTGGACAGGGAATCGGCGTACGAGAAACTCCAGCGCCGCCCGGCGCCGACACCGGAGCCTCAGCCTCGGGAGGAGAAGTCGATGGCGGAACAAGTCGTAGGGAGCAGCATGTTCAAATCCCTGGCCCGCTCGATCGGCACGCAATTGGGCCGGGAGATCACGCGTTCCCTCTTCGGTACGGCTCGTAGAAGGCGTTGAGAAAGGGTGACGGGTTCTTCCACCCGCCACCCTTCTTATTCAGCGATTCTGCTCAGCCTGCGACTGGGGCAGCTGCTCGTTCTCCGTCCGCTTCTCCTGGACCGGCGCCGCACGCCGGGCTTCCGCGCGCAGCAGAGCACGCAAAACCGCGTAAGGATCTGTGGGCATGACGTGTTTCCTCGTTCTGCGTGAAGGGTGAGGGGGTTTCTCGAACACGCCCTCATCAGCACCGCAGAACCACACACCGCACGGAGGAGACACCGAAGGGAATCACCGGGAATTCACGCGGCTTGTGGACCGTCCCGACGTCAACCCTGGGAGCCGACGCCGGCCGCACCGCCTTCACGGCCCGCTCGGCAGGCGCCGCGCTCGGCCTCAGGCCGCTGTCGACGACGTCGTACTCGACGCTCTCCACGGCCATCGCCACACACGGCACCGCACAGGCTTCCCCCGGCACCAGCAACGCGAGCACCACAACCAACGTCCGCAGCCAGAGCCGCGAGCGCGAAAGAAGCCGTGCACCACTCACACAACGGGGATGCCCAAGGCGCGCGGGGGACGAGTCATAAGGCGGGGGAATTCAACCCGTTCGGGTGAGTGATAGGAACTCAGGACCCCTTGGCGGCCCGCTTTTTCTCCTGCTTATATGCCCGAACCTTGGCCAAAGAGTCCTCGCCCGTAATATCCGCGACGGAACGGAAAACCTTGGCCTCCCCATAACTCCCCGCAGCCTCCCGCCACCCCTTGGGCCGAACTCCGAGCTGCTTTCCCAGCAGGGCCAGAAAAATCTGGGCCTTCTGTTTCCCGAACCCCGGCAACCCCTCCAGCCGCTTCAACAACTCACCCCCACTCCCGACACCTTCCCAAACAGCCTCCGCCTTCCCGTCGTAGTGCTCGACGAGGTACTGGCAGAGCTGCTGCACACGCTTGGCCATCGACCCCGGATACCGATGCACCGCAGGCTTCTCGGACAGCAGCGCGGCGAACCGCTCGGGATCCGTCCCGGCGATCTCCCGCGCGTCGAGATCGTCCACACCCAGCCGGTCCGCGATGGTCCGGGGCCCCTTGAAGGCCCACTCCATCGGCACCTGCTGATCCAGCAGCATGCCCACCAGCGCCGCGAGAGCCGACCGCCCGAGGAGCTCGTCGGCCTCCGGGTCCTGTGCGAGATGCAGGGTCACGTCCATGCCCCGATGATCCCGCCGAACCGCTCACCCCGCGCGCCAGTACCCCAGCGCGTGCACCCGCTCCTTGGCGACCCCGAGGTCCTTGCGGACGTACGAGGCGAGCGCGCGGGTCGTCCGCGTGTCGCAGGCGATCCACACGTACGGCGCCGGCGTCGCCGCGAGGACCTCCGGCAGCTCGCCCTTGACCCGCTCGACCAACTCCCCGCGCGGCACCCGCCGTACGCCGTGCCGGAACGGCAACTCCGCCTCCCCGCCCTCGAACCAGACCGTCGACTCCACCGACCCCATCGAGTCGAGCAGGGAGTTGATCGCGGGCAGGGAAGCGGGATCGCCGATCGCGAGGACATGCGTGGGGACGGGTACGGGGCTCTCGAAGCCGGTGCCCTGCACGGTCGCCTCGATCGTGTCGCCCGCCTTCGCCCCGCGCGCCCAGTCGCTCGCGGCACCTTCGTGCAACGCGAACTCCAGGGTGAACGCCCCGCCCGCGGGGTCGGGATCGACCAGCGTGTACGCCCGCTGGTGAGGGCGCCCGGCGTTGCGGAACCACAGGCGCACCCACATCGTCGGGTGCACGGCGTTCGCGGCGAGCAGCCCGCCGTCCGTGACCCGTATACGCCGGTACTCCGCGCTGACCTGCTCGTTGTCCGTCACCGTGAGGGTGAAGTCCTTCGCCCGCATCAGCTTGAGGACCGCGCCTTCCCAGCCCCGCCCCTGCGCCATACCGCCTTCACCCCTCACGTACACTTCCGTCACATCTGACTTAGGCAAGGCTAACCTAAAACTCAGGGGCTGCACAGAATGACCACCGAGACGTACCGCGACGCATGGGGCGTCCCCCACCTCCGCGCCACCACGGCCACCGCGCTGGCCCACGCCCAGGGGCTGATCACCGCCCGGGACCGGGCCTGGCAGCTGGAGGTGGAGCGGCACAGGGCGCAGGGGACGTCCGCGGCGTTCCTGGGGGCGGAGGCGTTGTCGTGGGACGTGTTCGCGCGGCGGGTGCGGCTGGAGGACACGGCGCGAAGATGCTTCGAGCGGCTGGAGGGGGTGGATCCGGAGACGGCGGGGTGGGTGCGGGCTTATGTGGAGGGGGTCAATGAGGGGTTGGGGGTCGGCGGGGGTGCGAGAGCGGATGGTGTGGGAGCGGGCGTCGGTCCCGGATCTCCCCTCCCCGCCCCCGAGTTCGAGCGGGTCGGTCTCCTCCCCGGGGCCTGGGCGCCCTGGACGCCCCTCGCCGTCTGGCTCTCCGTGCACATCCTGTTCGCCGGGTTCCCGGCGAAGCTGTGGCGGGAGGAGGCGGCGCGGCAACTCGGGGACGACGCGCTGCCGCTGTTCGCGACCGACGGGCCGGCCACGTCCGGGAGCAACGGGTGGCTGCTGGACGGGAGCCGGACGGTCAGCGGGGGCGCGCTGATCGCGGGGGATCCGCACCGGTTCATCGAGGAGCCCGGCATCTACCAGCAAGTCCGCCTCGCCTGCGAGGAGTTCGACGTCGTCGGCCTGGCCGTCCCCGGCGTACCCGGCATCGCGCACTTCGGGCACACCGGGACCGTCGCGTGGGCGATCACGAACGCGATGGCCGACTACCAGGACCTGTACAGGGAGCGGCTGCGGCGGACCGGCGCCGGGGTGGAGGCGCTGGACCCGGACGGGGTGTGGCGAAGGGTCCACCGGCATACGGAAGTCGTCGAGGTCGCGGGCGAAACCCCCGTGGAGATCGAGGTGTTGGAGACACCCCGGGGCCCGGTCGTCGCCGGCGGTCCCGAAGGGCTGGACGACGCGACCCCGTTGGCGCTGAGCCTGCGGTATCCGCCGCGTGTCACGGGGGAGTTGGGGTTCGGCACACTCCTCAAGCTGCTGCGGGCCCGCGACGTGGACGACGTGGACGCGGCCCTCGACACCTGGTGCGAACCGGTGAACGTCGTCCAGGCCGCCGACACCGCCGGAGGCACCCTGCACCGGGTCGCGGGCCGGGTCCCCGTCCGCGCGGAGGCCAACCGTGTCCGCCTGGTCCCGGCCTGGGAACCCGGCCACGAGTGGACGGGCTGGCACGAGATGCCCCGCGCCGAACTCACCGACGGCATCGCGGTGATGGCCAACCAGCGCGGCCCGGCAAGGGAGTTGGGCGTCGAGTTCGCCCCCGCCCACCGCGCCGACCGCATCAGGGAACTCCTCCAGGAGCGCGAGAAGTGGACGCCGGAGGAGATCGGCGTGATCCACCTGGACACGCAACTCGCCTCAGCAGGACCCCTGTTGGGGAGGGTGGCGGCACTGAAGGACCTCGCCCCGGAAGCGGCGACCCTCAGGGACCGCCTCCTGCGCTGGAACCGCCGCATGGACGCGTCCAGCACGGACGCCGCCGCGTACGCCGCCCTCCGCACCGAGGTCGTCCGCGCCCTCGCCGCCCACCCCGCGTTCGCCGGCCTCACGACCCCGCCCGCCTACCCCGACGTCCTCCTCCCCTGGCTCGCCCTCACCCCCCGGATCGGCTTCGCCCTCGAACACCTGCTGCGCGCCGAGGAGTTGGCCGGGCCTCTGGCGGAAATCGACCGCGACACCGTCGTACGGGAAGCCCTGGAGGCCGTCGCCGGCCGCCCCGCGCGGACGTGGGGCGACACCCACCGCCTCACCCCCTGGCGCGCGCTGCCCGACGACACGTACGAACCGCCCCCGCTCTCCGGCGACCACGACTGCGTGCTGTGCACCTCCGCGGTCCCCGGTGTCACGGACCGCGCGGCGCGGGGGCCGGTGGCGCGGTACGTCTGGGACCTCGCCGACCGGCGCCGCAGCCGCTGGATCGTCCCGCACGGCGACCAACTCCCCTTGTGGCTCAAGGGAGATCTCGCCCCCGTGGAGACCGACTGGAACCGTCTGCACAAGGAGCAGCGCTGATGTACGTCCATGAACAGCCCGTCCCCGGCTTCGGCACGGTCCGGATCCGCCCCCTCGACCCCGAGGCGGACGCCCGCACGATCCACCCCTGGGTCACGGACCAACGCGCCGGGTTCTGGGGCATGAACGGCCTCACCGAACCCCAAGTCACCGAGATCTACGCCCACATGGCGACCCTGGACACCCACCACGCCTTCCTCGCCGAACTGGAGGGGACCGCGGTGGCCCTCTTCCAGCTCTACGACCCGGCGGCCGACCGGGTCGGCGAGTGCTACGACGTCCAGCCGGGCGACGCGGGCGTCCACGTCCTGCTGGCCCCCGGAGCGCGGCGACCCGGCTGGTCGGCGGCCCTGTTGGGGACGTACGCGGCGTACGTGTTCGGGACCCTCGGCCGGCGGCGGGTCGTCGTCGACCCCGACCCCCGCAACGAGAAGGCCGTCGCCCGCTTCCTCCGCCAGGGCTTCGTACCCGGCCCGGTCGTCACGCTCCCCGAAGTGGACCTCCCGGACGTGCACCTGCCCGCGAAACAGGCCCAACTGGCGTTCCTGACCCGGGAGGTAGCGTTCCCCGGGTGACCCCGGACGAGCTGATCTCCCACTACTCCCTGGAGCCGATCCCCCGCGAGGGCGGCCTCTTCCACCGCACCTGGACCGGCCCCCCGGCCCCGGACGGCCGCCCCACCGGCACGGCGATCGTCGCCCTCCTGCGCGCCGACGAGTACTCCGCCCTGCACCGCCTCCCCCACGACGAGACCTGGCACCACTACCTCGGCGCCCCCCTGGAGATGCTCCTCCTCGCGCCGGACGGCTCGTCGCGTACGGCGGTGCTGGGGCCGGACGTCCTCGACGGGCAGGCCGTCCAGCTCACCGTGCCCGCGCGCACCTGGATGGGCGCACGGCCGCTCGGCGGGTGGACGCTCTTCGGCTGCACGATGGCGCCGGGATTCACCTATGAGGAGTACGAGCACGGGGAACTCGGCCCGCTCACGGAGCGTTACCCATCTCAAGCGGAGCGTATTGCTGGGTTGTGCAGGAGGTAAGGGGGGATTGCCGGTGGGGCAAGAGATGAGCGGGGGCGGGGCCGGAGCCGTACGTAAAGGGAGGTATGGACTCAGGGGGCCGTTCGGAGGCGGAGTGAACGACGTGGGTGAGATACGCCAGTCTGCGGTACGGCGGGCGGAGGTACGGCGGGCGGTGGTGCTGCTCGGCACCCTGCTGGTCCTGCTGCTGTTCGGATCGGCCGGTACGGCCTCGGCGCACGCGGCGCTGGCCGGCACCGACCCGGCCGACGGGAGCGTCGTGGCGACCGTCCCCGGCGAGGTCACCCTCAGATTCACCGAGTCCGTGGGGCTCCTGGACGACTCGATCCGCGTCCTCAACCCCGAGAACAAGCGGGTGAAGACCGGCAAGGCGAGCCATGTGCCCGGCCGTTCGGACGCCGTGCGCGTCACGATGCCGGCCGACGCGGGCACCGGCACGTTCACCGTCGCCTGGCGCGTCGTCTCCGCCGACAGCCACCCCGTCTCCGGCGCCTTCACGTTCTCCATCGGCAAGCCGTCCCCGACGCTGGCGCCCCTCTCGGCTGGCCCTGTGGAGAACCCCACCACCAACAGCGTCTACACACTGACCCGTTACGTCGCGTACGTCGCCGCCGCGCTGCTCATCGGGACGGCCGTCTTCATCGCCGTCTGCCGGCCGCCGGACACGCGCGCGCTGCGGCGGCCGCTGCGGGTGGGGGGCTGGACCCTCGCCGGGGCGACCGTCCTCCTCTTCTTCCTGCGCGGGCCCTACGAGACCGGGGCCGGGCTCGTGGAGGTCTTCGACCCGTCCTCGCTGTCCCGGACCCTCACCTCGCGTCCCGGGCTCGCGCTGCTGGCCCGGCTGCTGCTCCTCGGCGTCCTCGCGCTGCTCATGTGGCAGAAGTGGTGGTCCAAGAAGGCCACGCTCTCCGCGGGCGCCGTCACCATCGTCGGCCTCGCGCTGACCTGGGCCGCCGCCGAGCACGCGTCCGCGGGCATCCAGGTGCCGGTCGCGATGACCTCCACGGTGCTTCATCTCCTGTCCATGGCCGTATGGTTGGGGGGTCTCACCTCCCTGTTCTCCGTGCTGAACCGGAGTTCTGTTCCGGTGCCCGCGCGGGTGATCATTGCCTTCTCCCGAACCGCCGCGACCTGTGTGGTCGTCCTTGTGGTGACGGGTGTCTACCAGTCCTGGCGAGGGCTCGGCTCGCTCTCCGCGCTCACCGAGTCCTCCTACGGACGGATCCTGCTCGCGAAGCTGGCGGCTGTCGTGGTGCTGCTGGCGGTCGGGGCGTGGTCACGGGGGGCCGTGAGGCGGTTGCAGGCAGCCGAGAGCGACAGTGACACGAGGGGAAGCGCGGTGAGCAGTGCGGTGACTTCTGCGGTGGCGGTGCGGGAGCGGGTGGCGGAGACGGTGGGGGCCGGTGGGTCTGGGGCGGACTCGGTGTCGAGGTCGGGCGGGGTGTCCGCGCTGGACTCGGGGTCGAGGTCCGGTGGGGTGACGGAGTTGGACAGGGGGTCCGGGGCGGGTGTGCCGGACGGGCTGGACACGGTGGCGGAGTCGGGTGGAGCGGCGGGGGCGGACACGGAGTCGGGTGCCGGGACGGATGGCGCGAAGGCGCTGCCGCTCTCGCCGGTGTCGTTCACGTCCCGCCTCGAACCCGAGGAGTTGACCCCGGCGGAGGACGCGCAGCGCCGGGCCCTGCGGCGGTCCGTCCTGCTGGAGGTCGTCGTCTCGGTGATCGTCCTGGTCATCACGACCGTCCTCACCGGCACGCTGCCCGGGCGGGCGGAGGCCGAGGCGGCGACGACGTCCAGCGCGGAGGCCGGTGTCCTCGCGACGTCCGTGACCCGCGTGCCCTTCAGCGTCACGTCCCCCGGCGTCAAGGCGCAGGGCACCGTCCAGGTCACCCTCAACCCCGGCAGGGTCGGCCCCAACTCCCTCGAAGCGGTCGTCTACGCGGCCGACGGCGGCTTCGCCACCGTCCCCGAACTCCGCATCTCCTTCAGCCTCGACGCCCAGGACATCGGCCCCCTCGACGCGAAACTCGTCAACCGCGGGGGTTACTGGGCCGCCGACTCCCTCGCCCTCCCCATCGCCGGGGAGTGGACGATGCGCGTCACCGTCCGGGTCTCGGAGGTCGACCAGGTGAGCGTGGAGGAGAAGGTGCGGATCGAGAGGTGAGGAAGCCGGGACAAGGCTGACGGGGTGGGCCCATTCGACTGAGCCGCGCTCCAACGGCCCTCCTCCGACGCCGGGTTCGGGGTCGGAGGAGGGCCGTTGGACACATCCGGCGCCGCCGAAACCGTACGGAGCCCGCACCTCACCACCTCTGGCGTTCGCCTGCCCCCTCAGTGCGCCCTCTCAAGCCGCCGTTCGGAACACCTGTGTCATGTGCCATTCGCGGTGCGGCGTCGAGATGTGGGGCGCGTCCGGGCGCGGCGTGCGGATGGGGTGGTCGGAGAGGGAGGTGACGTGGGTGTGGGAGGCGGGGGTCGTGCCGGTGTAGAGGGGGGAGACCAGGATGCGGTGGGTGGGGGAGATGCCCAGGACGCCCTTGTCGAAGAGTTTGTGATGGAGGGCGCACAGGCACAGGGCGTTGTCGATCGTGTCGGGCCCGGCGAAGGCCCACCAGCGGACGTGGGCCGCCTCAAGCCCGACGGGACGGGAACCGAGGGCGCCGTCGTAGCCGCAGAACGCGCACTGGTGGTCGTACGCGGCGAGGACCGACTCCCGGATGCGGGGGTCTCGTTGCCGGCGTTTCGTGAGGGCGTAGGCGGCGAGGGGGTCGAGGTCCAGGCCCACCGCCTCGCACAACTCCGCGTGCAGCGACGGCGGAAAGTGCCGCTCCAGGATCAACCGGGTGAGCTGCCAGAGGAGTTCGGGCCGGCGCCGCAGGTCGGAGCGGAGTTCGAGCGCGAGCCGCCCCGTCGCGCCGGACTCCTTCAGCTTCCCGACCCCGCTGCCGGGACTGCCGTCCCCGAGGTCGGTGCTGACCTCCCAGACGCCGTCGCTGGTGAGGTGGTGGAAGGGGTAGGAGGGGGAGGTCGCGCGGGCGGGCCCGTACTCGGCGAGGAGGTTCTTCAAGTCCCCTTCCACGGCGGTGTACTTGAGCCCTTCCCCGGCGTCCCGCTGGTACCGCCCGAGCGCGTACAGCAGGAGGAGGGGCTTGTGCGGCGCCCGCACCCCTTGCCGCGTCCACTGCCGCAGCTCCGTCACCCGTTCGAGCCAGTCCATGAGCCCGAGGCTATGGCACCACGGGGCTACGACAGCGCCGGCAGCACACCCCCACCCGTCAGCGCCGGCACCTGCACCCGACCCCGCCGAGCCTCCCGCCCCGCGAAGACGAACAGCCGCAGTACGAGGAACCGCCCGATCCCGGCGAGCCCGGAGGCGCTGAGGTACACGACCTGCTCGGTCAGCATGCCCGGCGAGGACTGCACCGCGTGCAGCACCAGCACCGCGACGCTGGTCACGACGTACGCCGCGGCCGCCGACCCCGCCGACTGCCAGTGCTGCCGCCACCCCGCGCGCCGCCCCGTACCGAACGTGAACCGCGCGTGCAGCTCGGTGCACAGCACGGTCGACACGACGGTGATGACCGCGTTGGCGACGACCCACGGCATCGACATCGCGACCAGCGGCACGGCGAGGCTGGACAGGACGCCGATGCCACCACCGCAGAGCACGAAGCGGAGGAAGGAGGCGAGGGGGCCGGTGGTGGGGGCCTGGTTCCGCTCCATGACTGCGCTCCTCACGGTCGTACGAAGCCGTACGGGGTTCGTTGCTTGACTTACTCAAGCATATTAGATTGCTTGAGTTACGCAAGCAATCTAAGGGTCGGGGAGGTATGACGTGGGTCACCTCTCCCCTGTCCGGAAAACGCAGAAGAGCCCGGGACCGTGTGGTCCCGGGCTCTTCTGCGCAGGCGTTACGCCTTGGCCCCCGCGGTGGCCGGCTCCGCCGGACTGTCACCGGCGGGCTGCCCACCGGCCGTGGCCCGCGCCTTCGGGATGAACGTCGCGAGCAGGAAGGCGACCAGCGCCGCGCCCGCCCCAATGGCCATGACCACCTTGAAGCCGCTCTCGGAGGGCAGCGCGTGGCCGCCGAAGTCCGTGGTCATCTGGGCGAGGATGACGCCCGCGATGGCGCTGGCGAACGAGGTGCCCAGGGACCGCATCAGCGTGTTGAGGCTGTTCGCCGCGCCCGTCTGGGACGGGTCGACCGCGCCCATGATCAGCGCGGGCAGCGCGCCGTAGGTGAAGCCGACGCCGGCGCCGATGATGCAGGAGACCAGGACCAGGTGCCAGATCTCGGACATCAGCAGGATGTTGAGCGCGTACCCGCCGGACACGATCAGCGCGCCGATCATCAGCGTGACCTTGGGGCCCTTGGCCTTCGTGACCTTCGCGGACAGCGCGGACATCACCATCATGACGAAGCCCTGCGGTGCGAGCACCAGGCCGACGGTCATCATCGACTCGCCGAGGCCGTAGCCGGTCTGCTCGGGCAGCTGGAGGAGCTGAGGCAGCACCAGCGACATCGCGAACATCGAGAAACCGAGCGCGATCGAGGCGAGGTTGGTGAACAGGACCTGGGTCTTCGCGGTGGTGCGCAGGTCGACGAGCGGCTGCTTCGCCTTCAGCTCCCACCAGCCCCAGGCCAGCAGGATGACGACGGCGGCGGCGCCGAGCCCCAGCGTCGTACCGGAGGTCCAGCCCCAGTCGGCGCCCTTCGACACGGCGAGCAGCAGCGAGACGAGCCCGGCGGACAGCCCCAGCGAGCCGACGAGGTCGAAACGGCCCCCGGCGCGGTTCTTCGACTCCGGTACGAACGTCGTGACCAGCAGGAACGAGACGACACCCAGCGCGGCGGACGTCCAGAAGAGGATGTGCCAGTCCCAGTTCTCCGCGATGAACGCGGCGATCGGCAGCCCGAGCGCGCCGCCGACGCCGAGCGAGGCGCTCATGACGGCGGTGGAGCCGGCGAGCTTCTCCGCCGGGACGGTGTCACGCAGGATGCTGATCCCGAGCGGGACGACGGCGGCGGACAGCCCTTGCAGGCCGCGACCGATGATCATCGGTACGAGGGAGTCGGCGAGCGCGCAGACCACCGAGCCGCTGACCAGCAGGACGATGCTGACGAGCAGCATCCGGCGCTTGCCGAACATGTCCCCGAGCCGCCCGACGACCGGCGTCGCCACGGCGGCGGCGAGCAGGGTCGCGGTGACCGCCCAGGCGGTGTCGGAGGCGGGGGCGTCCAGCAGCCTCGGCAGCTCCGGGACGATCGGGATGACCAGGGTCTGCATCAGCGAGACGACGATCCCGGCCAGCGCCAGCACCGCCACCACGGCGTTCGGCTTCGGCGGGGCGGATCCCGCCGAGGCGGGGCGGGTGAGTGCGTCGGACATGGCGGGGCCTCCGGGGGGTGGCGGGAGAGGGGGGATCGGTCCGGCAACAGGAGGTTGCTTGACTTACGCAATCATAAACAGGATTGCTTGAGTCACGCAAGCTAATTCTTGGAAGGTGGGGGTACTACGACTTGAGAGGTAGCTCCGCCACCACCTCGAACCCACCCCGAGGCCGGTACCCCGTACGTACCCGTCCCCCCACGGCACGAGCCCGCTCCCGCATCCCGACGAGGCCGTACCCCCCGCCTCCACCCCCGCCTCCCTCGGAGGTACTACCCGGGTAGCCCCCCTCGTCGACGACGGAGAGATCCAGCCGCCCGGGCAGATACGCGAGACGTACCCGCGCACTACCGGTAGCCGCGTGCTTCGTCACGTTCGTCAGCGCCTCCTGCACGATCCGGTACGCGGTGACGTCCGCGCCGGCCGGCAGGGGCCGCGGCTCCCCCTCGACGTCGACGGTCACCGCGAGCCCGGCGTCCCGGAACGACGCCGCGAGGTCGGGCAGACGGGCGACCCCGGGCACCTGCCCCGAGTCGGGACCGTCGTCCCCGGACTGCCTCAACAGCCCCACCGTCGCCTTGAGTTCACGCAGCGCCGACGCCGTCGTACCGGTCAGCGCGGCGACCGTCGCCGCCGCCTCCTCGGGCCGCGCCCGCATCGACCGCGCGACGGCGCCCGCCTGGAGGTTGGCGAGGACGAGGTGATGGGCGACGACGTCGTGCAGATCGCGCGCGATCCTGAGCCGCTCCTCGGTGACCCGCCGCCGCGCCTCCTCCTCCCGGGTCCGCTCGGCGTGCTCGGCGCGCTCCCGTTCGGCCGCCAGCCAGGCGCCGCGCAGCCGCGTCACCGTACCGAGGGAGGTGGGCAGCAGGAGCCACGCCGCGGGGCTGAGCACCTTGAGGACCAGGGGCTCGCCGGAGGGGCCGAGGAACAGTTCGGCGCAGGTGAGGACCCCGATGCCGGTGAACGCGAAGGTGTTCGCGGTCCGCCGGTCCGTGCGCACCGCCAGCGTGTGCAGCGCGACCATCAGCGGCGCCAGCAGCATCACCGAGAGCAGATAGCCGAGCGCCGACAGCACGGTCGTACACCCGAAGAGCACGGCGGTCGTCGCACGCGGCGCCCGCCGCCGACAGGGCAGCACGGCACACGCGACACCGGCCAGCAACAGGCCCGGCCAGAGCGGCAGTTCGGGATCCCGCCCGGGAAAGGCGACCTGGCTGCCGGGAAGGGCGCAGGCGAACAGGACGAGGGAGAGGGCGGCGTCGAGGAGCCGACGCCGCCGGGGCGGACCGGGCGGCTGTCTCAGGTGGTCGATCATGGAAGTGGGGTTCCTGTCGAACTGGGGCGGCCCCCCTACGGGAGTAGTACGCCCCCGGCGGAGCCGTGATGCGCCGCCGGACCCGGCGCGGAACGGGGGGTTGTTCCGCTGCCGGGTCCGACGTCTGCGCCGCTCCCCGTCCCCACGGGACACGGCGCTCCGGAACCGCGTTCCGCTGATCGCGGCTCCGGGGTCTCAGGGGTCTGAGGGATCTCAGGGGTCTCAGGACGACACGGCTAGGACTTTCGGCCCCACCCGTGCCAGGACGCCACGGACGCGGCGAACCCGGCGCCGAGCAGGGCGACGGTGAGTGCGCAGAGGAAGGCCGCACTGATGTCCGGCATGGGGGGTCACTCCTCAGGACGACGGGGGTCACATGAAGCCCGGGGAAGACCCCGGGAGGCTTCGTTGCTTGAGTTAGGCAACCACAATCGAGTTACTTAAGTCAAGCAACGATTGGATCTTGCTTGAGTTACGCAAGCATCTGTACGCTGAACGGATGACTCGACGACGTGGACGGTGCACATGACGCAGACAGCCGAGATGGCCGAGACGGCCGAGACAGCCGGACCGGCGCCCGCGATCCCCCTCGCGACGGACTCCCTCCCGCACGTGATGGACATCGAACAGGCCCTCAACCGCGTCACCTACCTGGCCGGCCGGGCCCGCCAGCACGAGCGCCTGATGGAACGCGCCGGCCTCACCCTCGACCGCGCCTCCGTGGCGATCCTGCGCTTCATCTCCGAGAGCGACCCGCTGCGGCCCGGCGTCCTCGCGGTGCGCCTCTCGGTCGAGGCGTCCCATGTGACGCGCCAGCTGCGCCAGTTGGAGGCGGCCGGCTTCGTCGTCCGAATCCCCGACCCCGACGACCGCCGGGCGCAGCGCGTCCAGCTCACCGAGGCCGGCCTCGCCGCCGTACGGCGTATCCGCGAGGTGAGCCGGCAGGGCATGGAGGTCGCGCTGACCCGCTGGACGCCCGGTGATCTGGAGCGGCTCGCGGACCTCTTCGACCGGCTGGTCTCCGACTTCGTCACGTACGCGGAGGCGGAGCTGCCGGGGGAGTGAGCGCGCCGGGCCGCGGCGTCGCCGTACCTCCGGTGTGCCACAGCGCGGCATGCTCATCGCGGGATCCTCTCGGGGGGCTCCACCCGCATGGGGGTCGGGTGGAGCACGTCACAGGCTACTTGCACTTTCAAGATCTGGTGGGGCGGTGTGACGCCCGCCATGAACCCCCACCCCTTTTCGGCCATCTCTAGTAGGGGCCCCTGCCGTACTCCTCGTACGAGCCGGGGCGAGAGGGCCGAGAAGGAAGAGACGACACGTGCCGGTCATCGGTCAGCGGACGCACCTCGTGCTGCTCGCCGCCTGGACGCTGCTGTGGTTCGCCGTCGTCGAACCGCACGGCGGGTTCTCCTGGCACTACCTGCGCACCGGCGGCGAACTGATCTACGGCGGCGCGGGCGGCGGCCTCAACCTCTACGCCCACCACCCCGAACTCCAGATGGGCCCGGTCAGCTTCCTCGTCGCGGGCCTGTTCAACCCCTTCCCCGAAGGCACCGGCCAGTTCCTCGCCGCCGCGCTGATGTCCCTGCTCGGCCTCGTCATCCTCGTCCTCGTCGGCCGCAGCGCCGCCTGGCACCTCCTCGGCACCGGCACCAACCACCAGCGCCTGCGCCAACGCGTCCTCGTCGCCGGGCTCGCCTTCATCCCCATGTGGATCGAGGTCGCGGTCCGGTTCGGGCACCTCGACGACGTCCTCGCCCTCTTCTTCACCACCCTCGCCGTACGCGCCCTCACCCGCGGCAACGCGGCCCTGACCGGCGCGTTCCTCGCGCTCGCCCTCGACTCCAAACCCACGGCCCTCGCCTTCCTCCCCCTCCTGCTCGCCCTCCCCCGCCGTGACTGGCTGCGCGCGTTCCTGTGGTGCGCGGCCCTCGTCGCGGTGGCCTGGCTCCCCTTCTTCGTCGGCGCACCCCACTCGTACGCGGCGGCCCAGTTCACGATCCCCGTCCAGCCGGCCTCCCCCCTGCGCTGGCTCGGCGTGGGCGCCCCCGACACACCCCCCTGGGGCCGCCCCGCCCAGGCCGCCCTCGGCCTCGCGCTCGGCTGCCTCGCGGTCGCCCGCGGGCGCTGGCCCGCCGTCGTCCTCCTCGGCGCGAACGCCCGCATCGCCCTCGACCCCAGCGTCTACACGTACTACACCGCCTCGGTCCTCCTGGGCACCCTCCTCTGGGACACCATCGGCCAACGCCGCCTCATCCCCTGGTGGACCTGGATCGGCCTCCTCACCCTGTACGTCCCGGTCCTCACCACCCTGGACGACCCGGCCCGGGGGCTGCTGCGGCTGGGGTTCGTGGTGGTGTCGACGGTGTACGTCCTCTTCCGGCCGGTACGCGACCGGCGGCGCGGACGCCGGAGGTCAGCGCTGGGCCAGGAAAGCGGACCTGTTCCTGGACCCCCGCCGACGTAGGGTGAGGAGACCTTGCGGGCGAGGTGACCCCGCATCGGCCGTTGTCACGGGGAGCCGGAGGCCAGTCGAGTTGGCCCTCGACACCCCGTAGGGTCGGGGTCTGCGCAGGAGCACCAGTACACATGCAGCAGCATTTTTCATGCGGTTCACGTACTCCTTGTGTGCCTGAACGGCCGTCCATGTCTGGGCGGAATCCCTGATAGCGCGCCGTCTCAGTCTGCGGTCGGGCCGCAAGAACCTGTTTTCCATTGCTTGCCGTGGCCCACAGCGGTACTGGCGACGCCGTCCCTCCAGGATCTCACGAAGAGCAGAATGCGGGACCGACTCCGCTCACTAATTGTCGCCGACATGGGAAGCGCCATTTTCCACGTCGTCCGGGTGCACGATGGAGTCCTGAATACCCAAGACATGCATCAGAGACTTGACCGACACGACTCGGCTGTTGCCGATCCATAGTACCCTGAAAGGGAGGGAGCCGTCCTTGGCCATTTTTGATGCTTTCGACGTCGAAAAGTCGACGATGGCGGCAGCCTCGTTGAAGCCGATGTGTTGCGGCAGGAGATCGGAGATTCGGTAATAAAGATTCCTTCCGTCGACCCACGATCGACCCATCTGTGCGGGAGTGATGGCGGGTGAATCCTCCTCCCTCCGGCAGCCGCTACGGAGTTTTACGTGAAAGACCACGACGTGGTCCATGATTCCCATCCGCTTGAACAAGGCCCCCGCCCGCTCCCCACGGATCCGCTCATCTGCGTCTGGATCCCGCACCGTGCGGGCATTGATGATTGACGAGGCCCGCATTCCGGAATCGCCCTCATGTGTGATTTCGGTGGTGAAAAACTCGGTGCATGTTTCCGAACTTCCGACTGTCACCAGGTCGCGAGCGGCGGTGAACGCACTTCTCATCATGATGTCCAGAATTTTCCTGGAAGGTGTTCCGCCCTCCATGGAAAACCATGTCTCCAGGGCTCCTTTCATCATCGCCGACCTGATGTCAGAGACCTCGTAGTGCCATTTAGTTGCCAACTCTTTCGACCATCCATAAAAATATGGAGTCAGTAGATCCAGCAGGACCATCAGCCATTTTTCTCGATCCTTCCGATTGCCCTCTCGCGCCAAAGTGCTAACCGATTCCCAGATGCGCAGGCTTGCTACAGTTTTCGATCGACCGAGATGGATTTTTTTCTGCAGGGCATGATATGTGGGATGGCGCTTTACTGCGCACGCCTGAACGTCGCCGACATGTGCGCAGATGGGTTCCCCTCCGCAGTCGCGCAGAACTTGTTCGGAGATGAGGCTGAAGACATCATGCTGCATGGTTTTCCTCTCGTGCCGCCGTATCGGCTTGTGGAAAATCATGAGCCGAAGCGGTTGCACTTCGGGATCTTTATTGGGATCTAGCCCTTAACGAGTGAAATATGTTTGACAGTGCAGTGCCCTTTCGCAGGGGGCCCCGCCGGCCATCTGCCGAGCGCGCTCGACCTGCCCCATGCCCTTGTGGAGTGCGTCACCATGCCCGTCGTCGCCAGGGAGGACGATCGCTGCTGCAAGCTCCGTGCGTCTCGACGTGCGTGATCACTGATCTGGCGCGGCGTTGTCCACTTGAGGTCCTGGTGCAGCTTCCGTAGATCCCGCATCAGTTCCGATCGCATGACCGTCATCGACGCCACCCTGGAGCGGCAACGGGGCAGAGTGTCAGCAGTGAAAGCCCCAGCGCGAACGCCTGGCACCCAAGCTCTTGTGTGGCGAGCTCTGCCGGGTCAGGCGCCCCACCAACTTGGATGAGTGGGAGCCTGGGGCAGTCGCCCGCGTGCGCGCTCGGTACATGCACGTGACGGGGACCATGCTCCGCAAGGTCGCGCAGCAAGTCCGCGACGGTCTTGGGGAGCTTCCGAAAAGGACTCAGAGGCGAACTGAGACGGACAACGTCGAAGGGCCCCACCTCGCGGTGGGGCCCTTCGACATCGTGCCCGGTGAGGCACTGGCGGAGGATACGAGATTCGAACTCGTGAGGGGTTGCCCCCAACACGCTTTCCAAGCGTGCGCCCTAGGCCACTAGGCGAATCCTCCGGTCGGAACATTACACGACGTCGGAGGGTGGTTGCGAACCCGTTCGGGGGAGGGGAGAGAGGGGGGAAGGAGGGGGTGGGGGATCGGGTAGGCTGGGGGACAGCCCCTCACGCGGCGCTATCTGACTGAACTCCCCCAGGGCCGGAAGGCAGCAAGGGTAGGTCGGCTCTGGCGGGTGCGTGGGGGGTCTTCGCGTTGGTGTGCGGGACCGCTGTGAGCGGTCGTTCCCGCCGCGCGGCCCGGTTTGTCAGTGGGCGCCTATAACCTCGTAGGCGTGTCGTCTCTCGCGCTGTACCGCCGTTATCGCCCGGAGTCGTTCGCCGAGGTCATCGGGCAGGAGCATGTGACAGACCCGTTGCAGCAGGCGCTGCGCAACAACCGGGTCAATCACGCGTACCTGTTCAGTGGCCCGCGCGGCTGCGGGAAGACGACGAGCGCGCGGATCCTGGCGCGGTGCCTGAACTGCGAGCAGGGGCCGACGCCGACGCCGTGCGGGGAGTGCGAGTCGTGCAAGGACCTGGCGAGGAACGGCCCGGGCTCGATCGACGTGATCGAGATCGACGCGGCGTCCCACGGCGGTGTGGACGACGCCCGTGACCTGCGCGAGAAGGCGTTCTTCGGCCCCGCGCGCAGCCGCTACAAGATCTACATCATCGACGAGGCCCACATGGTCACGTCGGCGGGGTTCAACGCGCTGCTGAAGGTCGTCGAGGAGCCCCCGGAGCACCTCAAGTTCATCTTCGCGACGACGGAGCCCGAGAAGGTCATCGGCACGATCCGCTCGCGCACGCACCACTACCCCTTCCGCCTGGTCCCGCCGGGCACGCTGCGCGACTACCTCGGGCAGGTGTGCCAGAAGGAGGCGATCCCGGTCGAGGACGGCGTCCTGCCGCTCGTCGTGCGCGCGGGCGCGGGTTCCGTACGTGACTCGATGTCCGTCATGGACCAGCTCCTCGCGGGCGCGACGGCCGAGGGCGTGACGTACGGCATGGCGACGTCCCTGCTGGGGTACACGGACGGCTCGCTGCTCGACTCGGTCGTGGAGTCGTTCGCGACGGGCGACGGCGCGGCGGCCTTCGAGGTCGTCGACCGCGTCATCGAGGGCGGCAACGACCCGCGCCGCTTCGTCGCCGACCTCCTGGAGCGCCTGCGCGACCTGGTCATCCTCGCGGCCGTGCCGGACGCCGCGGAGAAGGGCCTCATCGACGCCCCCGCGGACGTCGTCGAGCGCATGCAGGCGCAGGCCGGCGTCTTCGGCGCCGCCGAACTCAGCCGCGCCGCCGACCTGGTCAACGAGGGCCTGACGGAGATGCGCGGAGCGACGTCCCCGCGCCTCCAGCTGGAGCTGATCTGCGCGCGCGTCCTCCTCCCCGCCGCGTACGCCGACGAACGTTCCCTGATCGCCCGCCTCGACCGCATCGAACGAGGCGCGAGCTTCGCGACACCCCCCGCCGGACTCCCGGTGAGCTACGAGCCGGCCTCCGACGCCCACATGCCGGCCCCCCAGGGCGGCGGCGCGGCCGCGGCGAGGGCGGCGGTCCGGGGCGGCCCGACACCGGGTACGGCACCCCAGGCGCCCCAAGCACCCCAGATGCCCCCGGCACCCCAGATGCCCCCGGCACCTCCGGCGCCCCCGATGCCGACGCCCCCCGCACAACCCCAGACCCCCGCCGCGTACGCCCCTCCGGCGCCACCCCAGCCCCCGGCCCCGTACGCCGCTCCCGCCCAGGCCCCCGCCCCCGAGCCCACCGCCCCCGGCGGCTGGCCCACCCCCGCCCCCACCGGCGCGGGCCGCAAGCCCGGCGGCTGGCCCACCGCCGCGAACCCCGGCAGCGCAGCGCAGCGCCCCGCGCAGACGCCCGCCGCCTCGGCGCCCCCCGCCGACCAGGGCCCCGGCTACACCCCTCCCACCGGCGGCCTCGACCCCCGCATGCTCTGGCCGAACATCCTCGAAGCCGTCAAGACCCGCCGCCGCTTCGCCTGGATCCTCCTCAGCCAGAACGCCCAGGTCACCGGCTTCGACGGCACGACCCTCCAGCTCGGCTTCATCAACGCGCCCGCGCGCGACAAGTTCACGAGCAGCGGCAGCGAGGAGGCGCTGAAGCAGGCGCTGGCGGAGCAGTTCAACGCGCAGTGGAAGATCGACGCGGTGGTGGACGCGGGCGGGGCCGGAACCCAGGGCGCCCCCTTCGGCGCCCCCCAAGCCCCCCCGGCGGGATACGCGGCCCAGCCCGCCCCGGCGTACCAGCCCCCGCCCCCCCAGCAGACCCCGCCCCCGGCCCCGGAATACCACCCCCCGGCCCAGCCGGCCCCCGCCGCAGCCCCCCCGCCCCCGGTCCACGACATCGTCGCCCCCGAGGACGACGTCCCCGAGGACGACGACCCGGACCTGAACGAGTCGGCGCTGTCGGGCCACGAGCTGATCGTGCGGGAGCTCGGGGCGACGGTGATGGAGGAGTTCACGAACGAATAAGAGGGGACGGCCACCCCCGGGCCCAGGCCCTTGGAGGAACGCACAGCCCCCCGAGCCCCCCACGTTCAGCGGTTACGCTGACTCCGTGAACGTCCTAGTCATCGGAACCGGCGCCCGCGAACACGCCCTGTGCCGCTCCCTCTCCCTCGACCCCGCCGTGACGCACCTGGCCTGCGCCCCCGGCAACGCCGGCATCGCGGAGGTGGCCGAGCTGCACCAGGTCGACGCCCTGGACGGCGAGGCGGTGGCGGCGCTGGCGCGGAAGCTGGACGCGGACCTGGTCGTCGTGGGCCCGGAGGCCCCCCTCGTCGCGGGCGTCGCGGACGCCGTACGCGCCGCGGGCATCCCGGTGTTCGGCCCCTCGAAGGAGGCGGCCCAGCTGGAGGGCTCGAAGGCGTTCGCGAAGGAGATCATGGCGGGCGCGGGCGTCCCGACGGCCCGCTCCTACGTGTGCACGACCCCGGAGGAGGCCGCCGAGGCGCTGGACGCGTTCGGTGCTCCGTACGTCGTGAAGGACGACGGACTCGCGGCGGGCAAGGGCGTCGTCGTCACGAGCGACCTGGCCGTGGCGAAGGAGCACGCGGCGGCCTGCGAGCGGGTGGTGATCGAGGAGTTCCTGGACGGCCCGGAGGTCTCCCTCTTCGCGATCACGGACGGCGAGACGGTCGTCCCCCTCCAGCCCGCGCAGGACTTCAAGCGCGCGCTGGACGGCGACGAGGGCCCGAACACGGGCGGCATGGGCGCGTACTCCCCGCTGCCGTGGGCGGACCCGAAGCTCGTCCAAGAGGTCCTCGACACCGTCCTCCAGCCGACGGTGGACGAACTGCGCCGCCGTGGCACCCCCTTCTCGGGCCTGCTGTACGCGGGCCTCGCGATCACCGGCAGGGGCGTACGGGTCATCGAGTTCAACGCCCGTTTCGGCGACCCGGAGACGCAGGTCGTCCTGGCCCGCCTGAAGACCCCGCTGGCCGGCGTCCTGCTCGCCGCCGCCAACGGCACCCTCGCCGACCTGCCCCCCCTGCGCTGGAGCGAGGACGCGGCGGTCACGGTGGTGATCGCCTCCCACAACTACCCCGGCACCCCCCGCACGGGCGACCCGATCACCGGCCTCGACGAGGTCACCGCCGAGGACGCCCCCCACGCGTACGTCCTCCACGCGGGCACCCGGCGTGAAGGCGCCGACATCCTCAGCGCCGGCGGCCGGGTCCTCTCGGTCACCGCCACCGGCGACACCCTCACGCACGCGCGCGACCGCGCGTACCGGGCCATCTCCCGCATCATCCTGGACGGCTCCCAGCACCGCACGGACATCGCGGCGAAGGCGGCGGCCCAAGCCTGAGCATCGGCTGAACCTCGGCTGAACCCTCGACTGAACCCGAAGGGCCCCGCATCCGTCTGCTTGGATGCGGGGCCCTTCTCCTGCTCCACGGCCCCGGAAATCCGTCAGCCGATCCCGTGTTCCCGTCAGCCACCTCTCCCCAAAGCCATTCCATCGAGTGACCGTCGAGCCATCCGGCTGACGGGGCTGCCCGCCCCAACTAGGGTGCGGCCCATGTGTTCAGGCGCCTGCCGAGGTTCCGGCACTTGGCCCACCGGCATTGCGATGTCAGTGGCGGGTGCCACAGTGGGGGAGTGAGCAGAGGCAGGCGGAAGCGAGCGAGCCGGGAGGGGGAGTGATGCGGGCATGAGCGGCGGTTCGGTCGGTACGGAGGCGGGTGTGCGGGCCGCGCGAGCCCGGGCCCTCGCGGTCCTGCGGATGCGCGGGCGCGCGCTGGGCGCGGCCCTGCTCCCGGCCGCGGCGGCGGTGATCCTGCTGGCCGGGAAAGGCACCGGCCACCTGGCCGGCCCCGGCTGGGACTCGGCCCGCTGGATCGTCTCCGGCGTCGCCGTCGTCGTCCTCCTCGCCACCGCCGCGATCGCCCTCCTCGTCGCCCGCGCGCGCCCGGCCCTCAGCCCGACGGTCCCGATCCCCGAGTCCGCCGCGCCCGACCTCTACCGCCTGGTCCGCGACCTCGCCGACCGGCTCGACGTCCCCGCGCCCTCCGCGATAGCCCTGACGCCGGACTGCGACAGCTGGCTGGAGGACCGCACGCACCGGGCGCACGGCACACCGCAGCCGCCCCGGCGCGACGAGGTCGCGGACACCCGCGGGCCTGGGCGTACGGCGGCGGCGCCCGTCCTCGTCATCGGCTCCCCCTTCCTGTGGTGGATGCGCGTCGGCGAACTCCGCGCGGTCCTCGCCCCCGTCGTCGCGGGTACGGGCCCCTCCGCGCACCCCGACATAGCCGCCGCCCGCCGCTTCGTGCGCGGGCTGGACGCGGCGGTCGCGGTCGCCGCCGGCCGCTCCCCCCGCCTGCTCTTCGCGGGCGCCGGATACGTCGTACGACTCCTGCTGCGCGGCTGCCGGGTGCACGCGGCGGAGATGGAGCGGGGCGTCGCCGCTGCCGCCGCCGAGCGCGCGCAGGCCGTCGACTACGGGCTGCGGATCGTCGCCCAGGAACAGGTAGGCCTCGCGTACGCGGGCTGGGACCGCCTGCTGACCCGGGTCGCGCTCCCCGCGTGGCGCATGGGCCGCTGGCCCTCCCGTCTCGACGCGGGCGTGGTCGCCGCCCTGACGGAACTCTCCCGCCGCGACCGTCTCGCCGAGGGCTTCGCCTCCCGCCTCGGCGAACGCCCCGCCTGCGACCTCCTCGAAGAACCCGGCACCATCGACGAGGCCACCTCCCTCCTCGCCGCCCGCCTCTTCCACGGCGGCCCCGCCGAACCCGGCCCCGACTGGTCCCCCGTGACCTGGCAGGACTACCCGGACGAGGTCGTGGACCGCAAATGGCGCACCGACGCGGCCCGCCTGCACCGCACCCTGGACGCACTGGGCGTCCGCCGCACACCGGGGACGAACAGCGACGCGCACGCGCCGACACTGGCGCGGGTGCTGGAGCACCTCACGGAAGGGGAGCCGGGAGCGGAGTACGGAGGGCGGGCCACCGTCGAGCGGGACGGCGAGGACCAGGGGGCTGACGAGCACGACGCCGGGGCGGGCCTGGAGGTTGAGGCGAGGCAGGGGGCTGGTGAGCGGGGTATCGGCGCGGGCCGGGATGCCGCCGGGCGGGACGCTGATGCCGGGCTGGACGCCGGGGAGCAAGGCGTCGGAGAGAGAGATGCCGACCTGGACGCTGATGCGGGTTGGGCGGCCGGCGAAGGGAATGCCGGTGTGCGAGACGTCGGCGCGGGCCGGGATGCCGCCGGGCGGGACGCTGATGCCGGGCTGGACACCGAGGCGGGCCGGGCGGGCGGCCAAGGCGATGCCGGTGCGCGGGACTCCGATGCAGGTCCTGGCGCTGGCGAGCGAGATGCCGGTGCACGGTCCGGCGCCGGTCAGCATGATGCCGGTGCACCTGTCGGCGCCGGTGAGCTACGCGTCGATGCAGGGCTGGACGCCGGTGCGCCCGACCCCGCCCAGTCCCCCCGTACCGCCCCCGACCAGGACCCGCCCACCCCCGACCCCTACACCGACGACGACCTCCGGTACCTCGACGACGCCGACCTCTACCCCGAGGACCCGCCCGCCCTCTCCCCCCGTACCTCCGCCCTCGCCGCCCGTCTCAGCGCGGAGCTCGCGCGTGACGAAGCCGCCGCCCCCCGCCCGGCGCCCGGCGCCACCCCGGGCCCGGACACGGCGCTCTGGGACGACGCGGCGCTCCCCCTCTTCCCGCTCCAACCGCCGCGCACGGAGCGGGAGTTGCTGGCCGATCACGTCACGGCGATGGTCTGCTGCGCGGCGATGGACACGGCGGGTGCGGCGCCGGGCCTGGACTGGCTGGACGGCCCGGTCCTCCTGATCGCGGGCGAGCGTGCCCCTGACCTGACGCCCCGGGTGCTGAGCCTGGTGGAGGACGGCGACCCCGACCCCCTCCGCGTCTGGCTCGTGGAGCTGGGCATACGCCCGGAGAAACCCCTCCGCCTGGTCTGAACCACTGGCACGCACCGGGCAGCAGGGCCTCACCTGTTCCGGAGGTGCGGATTCCTCTTCACGTCAATCCGCAACGAATAGTGACTATCTGCGCGCGTTATGTGATGTGCTGGGACCGATCGGCCCCTCGGGCAAGGGCAAGTGACATAGGACAAGCGGACCGCGCGAGGCACGACCACGGGGGCAAGCGGGAGGGGAGCGACGATGAGCAGGGAAGCGGAAGAGGGCCGCGCACTCGACCACGGGAACCCGCCACCCGACCACCACGAACCGGCACCCACCCACGGGGACCCCGGCCCCGACCCCGCCCTCGGCCACGAGGTCCCGGCACCGGGCCGCCCCGCCCTCGACCTCGGCCACGAGGATCCGGCACTTGGCCACCCCACTCCCACCCCAGACGACCCCACCCCCGAAGAGCTCCCCGCCCCGCCCCCGCCCGGCACCCCCACCCCCCGCTGGCAGTCCGGTGCCCTCGCGCACGCCGTCTCCGACCCCTTCGCCCTGGGCCCCCTCCCCTGGCTGCGCGGCAGCGAGACGTACTTCGAGGACGGCCGCATCGTCCCCTGGTACGTGGACCCGACCCCCCAGCACACCCCCCGCGTCCCACCCCCCAGGGACAAGGAGTTCCCCACCGGCGCCCCCCGCTCGGCGGACGACGTACACCGTCAGATCAAGGGTTTCACCTCCCCCGGCGCGGTCACCCCCGGCGAGGCGATCGACTTCCACATCACGGTCGACCCGCCCCAGCGGTTCACGGTCGACGTCTACAGGATCGGCCACTACAACGGCGAGGGCGCGGCGAAGATCACCACGAGCCCCCGCCTCTCCGGCATCGTCCAGCCCCCACCGCTGACGGCGGACCGCACGGTCTCCTGCCACCACTGGTGGCTCAGCTGGCGCCTCCAGGTCCCGACGTACTGGAACGTGGGCGCGTACGTGGCGGTCCTGACGACGGCGGACGGCTACCGCTCGCACATCCCCTTCACGGTGCGGGACACCCGCCCCGCGGACCTCCTCCTGCTCCTCCCGGACGTCACGTGGCAGGCGTACAACCTCTACCCGGAGGACGGCAGCACCGGCGCGAGCCTCTACCACGCGTGGGACGACAAGGGCCGCCTCCTCGGCGAGGCAGACGCGGCGACGACGGTCTCCTTCGACCGCCCGTACGCGGGCGCGGGCTTACCCCTGCACGTCGGCCACGCGTACGACGTCATCCGCTGGGCGGAGCGCTACGGCTACGACCTCGCGTACGCGGACGCACGCGACCTGCACGCGGGCAACGTCGACCCCACCCGCTACCGGGGCCTCCTCTTCCCGGGCCACGACGAGTACTGGTCGGCCAACATGCGCCGCACGGCGGAACTCGCCCGCGACAGCGGCACCTCCCTCGTCTTCCTCTCCGCGAACACCATGTACTGGCAGGTGGAGCTGGGCCCGTCCCCCTCCGGCGCCCCCGCCCGCCTGCTGACCTGCCGCAAGAGAAAAGGCCCCGGCAAGTCTCTGCTGTGGCGCGAGATCGACCGCCCGGAACAGCAGCTCCTCGGCATCCAGTACGCGGGCCGCGTCCCCACCCCCCGCCCGATGATCGTCCGCAACGCCCACCACTGGCTGTGGGAGGCGACCGGCGCGCACGAGGGCGACGAGATCGAGCACCTGGTCGCGGGCGAGGCGGACCGCTACTTCCCGCGCACCCCGCTCCCCCTCCACGAGGAGCGCGTCCTGCTGGCCCACTCCCCGTACGACAACACCGCCGGCACCCGGCGCCACCAGGAGACGTCCCTGTACCGCGCCCCCTCCGGCGCCCTCGTCTTCGCGTCGGGCACCTTCGCCTGGTCCCCGGCGCTGGACCGCCCCGGCCATGTGGACGCCCGGATCCAGCGGGCCACGGCGAACCTCCTGGACCGCATCTGCAAGCGCGACTGACCCGCCGACCGGGCCGAAGACCGTATACGGGAGAATCGAGGCACCTGTACAGATCCACGGGGAGGAACCGTGCCCGGATTCGTAGTAAAGCCCGAACCCGTCGAGGTCCCGGGCCTGGTGCACCTGCACACCGGAAAGGTGCGCGAGCTGTACCGGACCGAGGCGGGCGACCTCGTGATGGTCGCCAGCGACCGCCTCTCGGCGTACGACTGGGTCCTGCCCAGCGAGATCCCCGACAAGGGCCGCGTCCTCACGCAGCTCTCCCTGTGGTGGTTCGACCAGCTCGCCGACCTGGTCCCCAACCACGTGATCAGCACGGACGTCCCCGAGGGCGCCCCCGCGGACTGGCAGGGCCGCACCCTGATCTGCACGTCCCTCGACATGCTCCCCGTCGAGTGCGTGGCCCGCGGCTACCTCACGGGCTCCGGCCTCGTCGAGTACAACGCGACCCGCACGGTCTGCGGCCTCGCCCTCCCCGAGGGCCTCGTCGACGGCAGCGAACTCCCGGCCCCGATCTTCACCCCGGCGACGAAGGCGGCCGTCGGCGACCACGACGAGAACGTCTCGTACGAGGAGGTGGCCCGCCAGGTCGGCGCGGACACCGCCGCCCAACTCCGCCAGACAACCCTCGCGGTCTACAACCGCGCCCGCGACATCGCCCGCGACCGAGGCATCATCCTCGCGGACACGAAGTTCGAGTTCGGCCACGACAAGACCGGCGCCCTGATCATCGCGGACGAGGTCCTCACCCCCGACTCCTCCCGCTTCTGGCCGGCCTCCGACTGGCACCCGGGCCGAGCCCAGCAGCCGTACGACAAACAATTCGTACGCGACTGGCTGACGTCGGACGCATCAGGCTGGGACCGCAAGAGCGAGCAGCCCCCGCCCCCGCTGCCGCCGGAGATCATCGAGGCGACGAGGACGAAGTACGTAGAGGCATACGAAAGGCTCACGGGCCAGACCTGGGCATAACGCGTCACAGAGAAGCGCCCCGGCATCGGGGAAACCCCGGGGCGCCTTTCGACGCCGGGCGGGCGCATGTCTTTTAGGGGCGCGGGGCTGTGTCAATTTGCGGCTCCGCCGCGCGGGCGCGACCAGCCCCCACCGGCCCGCACTCGAATCACAACGCGAGAAAACCCCGACCCAATCCCGGGCCGGGGTTTTCAACTGAGCGGACGACGAGGCTCGAACTCGCGACCTCAACCTTGGCAAGGTTGCGCTCTACCAACTGAGCTACGTCCGCATCGCGCCGAAGCGCAGAGCCAACTATACCCAACCCCGCTCCCGAGCGATCCGCACAGCCGCATGCCGGTTCTCCACCCCCAACTTCGACACCGCGGACGACAGATAGTTCCGCACGGTCCCCTGGGACAGCGAAGCCCGCTCGGCGATCTCGGCAACAGGCGCCCCATCGGCGGCAAGCTCCAGCACTTCCGCCTCCCGGGAGGTGAGCGGCGAATCCCCGGAGGAGATCGCGTCGGCCGCCAACTCCGGGTCCACGTACCGATTCCCGGCATGCACGGTACGGATGATCTCGGCGAGCCGCTGCGCACTGACGGTCTTGGGCACGAACCCCCGCACCCCGGCGGCGAGCGCCCGCTTGAGATGCCCCGGCCGCCCGTGACTGGTCACGATCAGCACCCGGCAGGACGGCAGCTCCGTACGGAGAGATGTGGCGACCTTCACACCGTCGGCCCCCGGCATCTGAAGATCGAGCACGGCGACGTCGGGCGCGTGGGCCAGCGCCATGGCCAGCGCCTCGGGCCCGCTCGCGGCCTCCGCGACGAGGACGAGGTCGTCCTCCAGGGACAGCAGCGCCGCCAACGCCCCCCGGATCAGATGCTCGTCGTCGGCGAGCAGCACCCGCACGCTCATGAAGTGACCTCATTCACAGAAGCAGAAGCAGAAGCAGAGACAGAAACCGGCACGGTGGCCACCACCCGGAACACCCCGCTCTTCACCAGCCCGGCCGTCAGCGTCCCGTCGACCGCGGCGAGCCGCTCCCGCAGCCCCGCGAGCCCGGACCCGCCCTCTCCGACGCCCCCGGACGCCCCGTCGTTCTCGACGGTCAGCACGACCCGCTCACCGCCCACGGAGAGCCGTACGCGGCACCGCTGGGCGTCCCCGTGCCGCAGCACGTTGGTGGTGGCCTCCCGCACCACCCAGCCCAGCACGGACTGCACCTCCCCGGGCAGCTCCCCGGCCTCCCCGCGCACCTCGCAGTCGATCCCGGCGGCGCTCAACACGCCCCGCGCGCCGAGGAGTTCGACGCCGAGGTCGATCTCCCGGTACCCCCGCACGACCTCCCGCACCTCCCGCTGCGACTCCTGCGCGATCCGCTGCACCTCGATCATCTGCTCCACGGCCTCCTCCCGCCCCCGCCGGGCGAGCTGGACGGCCAGCTCGCTCTTGAGGGCGATGACGGCGAGGTTGCGGCCCATCACGTCGTGCAGGTCCCGCCCGAACCTGAGCCGCTCCTCGGCGACGGCGAGCCGCGCCTGCGCCTCGCGGGCCTCGTCGAGTTCGTACACGGCCTTGGTGATCCAGATGGAGAAGACGCCGATGACGGCGCAGAGGGACGAGGACACGAACACGGCCAGGGGGACGAGCAGCGCGGCGGCCCAGGGAGCGCCGAACGCGAGCATCGCCGGCGCCGTACCGAGACTGAACCCGCCGACGACCGCGTACATCTGCCGCCGTTCCCGCAGGCCGAAGCAGATGACGCCGGGGCCGAAGACCATGATGACGCCGTAGATCACACCGGCCGTGTTGCCGACGCGCTCACCGTCCGGGCCGTACCGGTCGAGCGCGAGCGCCGTGAGGCAGACGAGGGCGGTGAGCGCGCCGAACGCGTACAGCAGTCGTACGGGCTGCTCGCGTATCCCCCGATGCCAGTCCATGGCCCGTGAGACGACCACCATGATGCCCGCCGCGTGCAGCAGGACCAGCGCCCCCACCAGCCCGCCGAATCCCGCCCCCAGCGACCCGAGCGCCGGCACGATCGCGGACACCTCGATCACCCCGAACGAGCCGAACGACCACCGCGTGTACGTGTCGAACTTCTCCGGCGTGCTCTTCTTCCCCCACCAGCCCCGCATGTTCTTCCGTCCCTCAGCGCCGGGGTTCCCACTTGAACCACCGCTGCACAGCAAACACGGCGGCGACGGTCCAGGCCACTCCGACACCGACCGCCTGAAGCACCTCGACACCGGACATCTCGCCGGTCCAGGCACCCCGGATCAGCGTGATCGCGGGCGACAGCGGCAGCAGCTCCATGACGGACCCGGCGCGGTCGGGGAAGACCTCCAGCGGTACGGCGACCCCGGAGCAGATCATCGAGAGGAACAGGAACGGCATCGGCGTGACCTGGGCGCTCTCCGCGGTCTTCGTCACCCCGGACGTCACGGCGGCCAGCGCCGCACACACGGCGATGCCCAACAGCAGGCCCAGCACGGCGAGTTGGGGCGCCTCGGGGGCGTCCATGTCGAGCAGGACCGTGCACCCGGCGATCAGGACGAGACACTGTACGAGCCCCGTCGTGACCATCGGCAGCGCCGCCCCGACGAGGATCTCCCCGTCCCGCAGCTCGCCCGTGCGCAGCCGCTTCAGGACGAGTTCCTCGCGCCGCATCGTGTAGATCCCGGCCAGCGTCGAGTACACGCCGAACAGCAGCGCGAACCCGATCCCGGCCGGCAGCAGCACCTGCCCGATGTCGAGGCCAGTCTCCTTGAGCATCTTGTCGTCGGTGAACGCCTTGAGGCTGAACGGCAGCATCAACGGCACCATCACCGCCGTCACGAGCATGCTCTTGCTGCGCCCCAGCAGCGTGAACTCGGCCCGCGCGAGCGCCTTCATCCGCCCGCCCGGCGTCGTCGTCGCGACCCCGCTCATACCGACACCCCTTCCTTGCGCTCCGAGGCGATCCCGAGGAACGCCTCCTCCAACGAGGCCGACCGCACGTCTAGCCGGCTCAGTTCGACCCCGGCGCTCCGCGCCCACACCAGCACCTCGGTGGCCGTGCGCTGGAGGTCGTGGGTCCGCAGCCGGACGAGGCCGCCCTCGACGGCGTGCCCGCTCACGCCGAGTTCGGCGAGCGGCGGCAGGTCCCCGACGAAGTACCCGGACGGCAACTCGAAGGAGATCTGCGAGGGTCGGGACGCGGTCACCTCGGCCGGCGTCCCCGTCACGGCGACGCTCCCGGCGTGCATGATCGCGAGCCGGTCGGCGAGCCCCTCGGCCTCCTCCAGATAGTGCGTGGTCAGCAGTACGGTCGTCCCCGCGTCGCGCAGCGCCCGCACCAACTCCCAGGTGTCGCGCCGCCCTTCGGCGTCGAGCCCGGTCGTCGGCTCGTCCAGGAACAGCACCTCCGGCTCGCCGAGCAGCGCGAGCGCGAGGTCCAGGCGCCGCCGCTCACCGCCGGACAACTGCTTGACGCGGACGCGGTGCTTGGCCCCGAGCCCCACCAACTCCAGTGCCTCGCCGATGGGCCGGGCCCCGCTGACGCACCCGGCCCACATCCGCGCGGTCTCCGCGACGGTCAACTCCGAGGGAAATCCGCCCTCTTGGAGCATCACCCCGGTCCGGGGCCGGACGGCGTCCCGCTCGGCGTACGGATCGTGCCCGAGCACGCGCACCCGCCCCCCGCTCGGCTGCGCGAGCCCCTCCAGCAGCTCGACCGTCGACGTCTTGCCGGCCCCGTTCGTGCCGAGCAGGGCGAAGACCTCGCCCCGTCCGACATGGAAGGTGACCCCGCGGACCGCCTCGAATCCGCCCCCGTACACACGCCGGAGGTCCTCGACCTCGATCACGTGTTCTTTCGTCCCCTTGGCGTTCATGCAATCAGCGTCCCGCGCGGGAAGTGGGGGAGCCAGTGCGCGTTGTCATGGCCCGGCATGACAAATGTCAGACGCGTGAACAGGGCACGAAAAAGCCCCGGTTCAGAAGAACCGGGGCTTTGACCCTGAGCGGACGACGAGGCTCGAACTCGCGACCTCAACCTTGGCAAGGTTGCGCTCTACCAACTGAGCTACGTCCGCAAAGCATCCGATCGGCTCCCACCGATCGGCGCAAGCACCACCGTACCTGATCCACAAGCATGATCAGTACCGCGTTGCAGAGCGGGTGACAGGAATTGCACACTGCGCCTTCCCCCTGGAAGGGGGATGTTCTGCTACTGAACTACACCCGCACAACCTGCCTGGCCTGGGTTTTTCTCCCGTGCCCGGCGGCGTGCTCCAGACATTAGCCGATCAGCAGGGGGGTAACGCAAGTCGGCTGCCGCCAGGCCCTCCTGAGGGAGCCCGGGGGCAGCCGACGGCCGGGCTACTGCGCCTCGGCGAACGCCTCGTACACCTTCTTGGGGATCCGGCCGCGGGCCGGTACGTCGAACTTGTTGGCCAGGGCCCAGGCCCGGACGGCGGACGGGTCGGGGGCGACCTCCGTCTGCTTGTACGCCTTGCCGGAACGCGACCGCTTGCGGCCGGCCTCCACGTACGGCGCGAGCGCGGTACGCAGTTTCTCGGCATTGGCTTCATTCAGGTCGATCTCGTACGACTTGCCGTCGAGCCCGAACGCGATCGTTTCCGCCGCTTCCGAGCCGTCGATGTCGTCAAAGAGAGTGACCACGACCTTCTGCGCCACGAATATCGGTCCCTTCGGCTGAAAATGCCAATTTTTATGTACGGTACAGCGCCCAGTAATAAAAAGTGAAGCCGACTAAATCTCCCCGCGTGTCAGCTGCGCAATACCTGCCGGGGGTCGATCGGGGATCTTTCCCGTAACTTTTCCCGAACGCCCTCTTCCGATACCGGATCGTGATGGCGATCACGTAGCTTCCTACAACTCTACCCGCGTAGAAATTTCGTACGGGTAGTCTGAAGCCACCTGCCGGAACAGCCGCAGGAACCCAAGCACCACACCACCGGGAGTGCCCGTGGCACGCGTCGTAGTCGACGTCATGCTCAAGCCGGAGATCCTCGACCCCCAGGGCCAGGCGGTGCAGCGCGCACTGCCGCGACTGGGTTTCGAAGGCATCTCGGATGTCCGCCAGGGAAAGCGATTCGAACTGGAAGTTGACGGACCCGTGGACGAGGCCGCCCTCGCCCGGATCCACGATCTCGCGGAATCCTTCCTCGCCAACACCGTGATCGAGGACTTCACGGTCAAGGTCGAAGAAGTCGCGGAGGCGGCCAAGTGACCGCTCGTATTGGCGTCGTCACTTTCCCCGGGAGTCTCGACGACCGCGACACCCAGCGCGCGATCCGTCTCGCCGGCGCCGAACCGGTCGCTCTCTGGCACAAGGACAAGGACCTCCACCAGGTCGACGCGGTCGTCCTTCCCGGCGGTTTCTCCTACGGCGACTATCTCCGGGCCGGCGCGATCTCCCGTTTCTCCCCGGTGATGGAGACGGTCACCGAGCAGGCGAAGGCCGGTATGCCGGTCCTCGGCATCTGCAACGGCTTCCAGATCCTCACCGAGGCCCATCTGCTGCCCGGCGCGATGCTCGGCAACAACCACCTGCACTTCATCTGCCGCGACCAGAAGCTGCGCGTCGAGAACGCGGCCACGGCGTGGACGGCCGACTACCAGGCGGGCCAGGAGATCCACATCCCGCTGAAGAACATGGACGGCCGGTACGTCGCGGACGAGTACACGCTCGACCAGCTGGAGGCCGAGGGCCGGGTCGCGTTCCGCTACCTGGACCTGAACCCCAACGGCTCGCTGCGCGACATCGCGGGCATCACCAACGAGGCCGGCAACGTCGTGGGCCTCATGCCGCACCCCGAGCACGCGGTCGAGCCCCTCGTCGGCACCGGCCGCACCGACGGCCTCCCCTTCTTCACCTCGATCCTCAAGAAGCTGGTCAACGCATGAGCCGCACGCCTCTGGACACGGTCGAGCATGCGACCGCGACCCCCGACGTCGAGCTGCCCTGGGCCGAACTCGGCCTGAAGAAGGACGAGTACGAGCGCGTCGTCGAGATCCTCGGCCGCCGCCCGACCGGCGCCGAGCTCGCCATGTACTCCGTCATGTGGTCCGAGCACTGCTCGTACAAGTCCTCCAAGGTCCACCTCCGCCAGTTCGGCGAGAAGGCCCCCCAGTCCGACGCCCTCCTCGTCGGCATCGGCGAGAACGCGGGCGTCGTCGACGTCGGCCAGGGCTACGCGGTCACCTTCAAGGTCGAGTCCCACAACCACCCCTCGTACGTCGAGCCCTACCAGGGCGCGGCCACGGGCGTCGGCGGCATCGTCCGCGACATCATCGCGATGGGCGCGCGGCCGGTGGCGGTCGTCGACCCGCTGCGGTTCGGCGCGGCCGACCACCCGGACACCAAGCGCGTCCTGCCCGGCGTCGTCGCCGGCATCGGCGGCTACGGCAACTGCCTGGGCCTGCCCAACATCGGCGGCGAGGTCGTCTTCGACGCCTGCTACCAGGGCAACCCGCTGGTCAACGCCGGTGCCATCGGCGTCATGCGGCACGAGGACATCCACCTCGCGAAGGCGTCCGGCGCGGGCAACAAGGTCATCCTGTACGGGGCCCGCACCGGCGGCGACGGCATCGGCGGCGCGTCGATCCTCGCGTCCGAGACCTTCGACGACGCGAAGCCCTCGAAGCGCCCCGCCGTCCAGGTCGGCGACCCCTTCCAGGAGAAGCTGCTCATCGAGTGCACGCTCGAAGCGTTCCAGGAGAAGCTGGTCGTCGGCATCCAGGACCTCGGCGCGGCCGGACTCTCCTGCGCCACCAGCGAGTTGGCGTCCAACGGCTCCGGCGGCATGCGGGTCACCCTGGACGACGTACCGCTGCGCGACTCGACGCTCTCGCCTGAGGAAATCCTCATGAGCGAGTCGCAGGAGCGTATGTGCGCGGTGGTGGAGCCGTCGAAGGTCGACCGCTTCCTCGCGATCTGCGAGAAGTGGGACGTCATCGCCACCGTCATCGGTGAGGTGACCGACGGCGACCGCCTCGAAATCTTCTGGCACGGCGGCAAGATCGTCGACGTCGACCCGCGGACGGTCGCGCACGACGGCCCGGTGTACGAGCGCCCCTACGCCCGCCCCTCCTGGCAGGACGCGCTCCAGGCGGACGGCGCGGAGAAGCTGTCACGTCCGTCGACCGGTGACGAACTCCGCGCCCAGGTAGTCCAGTTGGTGTCCTCTCCCAACCAGGCGTCCAAGAGCTGGATCACCTCCCAGTACGACCACTTCGTGCAGGGCAACACGGTGCTGGCCCAGCCCGAGGACTCGGGCATGATCCGCATCGACGAGGAGACCGGCCTCGGCGTGGCCATCGCGACGGACGGCAACGGCCGCTTCGCGAAGCTGGACCCGTACGCGGGCGCCCAGTTGGCGCTGGCGGAGGCGTACCGCAACGTCGCGACGACCGGCGCGAAGCCGCTCGCCGTCTCCGACTGCCTCAACTTCGGTTCGCCCGAAGACCCCGCTGTCATGTGGCAGTTCGCGGAGGCGGTGCGCGGACTGGCCGACGCCTGCCAGCAGTTGGGGACGCCGGTCACGGGCGGCAACGTCTCCCTGTACAACCAGACGGGCGAGGCGGCGATCCACCCGACGCCGGTGGTCGCGGTGTTGGGCGTGATCGACGACGTCGCTCGCCGCACGCCGGTCGCCTTCCAGGAGGAGGGCCAGCTCCTGTACCTCCTCGGCGACACCCGCGAGGAGTTCAGCGGCTCGGCGTGGAGCCAGGTCGTCCACGACCACCTGGGCGGGCTGCCTCCCAAGGTCGACCTGGAGCGTGAGCGTCTGCTGGGCGAGATCCTGATCTCGGCTTCCCGCGACGGCATGATCGACGCCGCGCACGACCTCTCCGACGGCGGCCTCATCCAGGCGGTCGTGGAGTCGGCGCTCCTCGGCGGGCTCGGCGCGCGTCTCGTCGTCCCGGACGGGCTGGACGCGTTCACGTTCCTGTTCTCCGAGTCGGCGGGCCGCGCGGTCGTCGCCGTCCCCCGCTCCGAGGAACTCCGCTTCAACGACATGTGCGGCGCGCGGGGCCTCCCGGTGACCCGCATCGGCGTCGTCGACGGTGAATCGGTGGAACTCCAGGGCGAGTTCACGCTGCCGCTGACCGAGCTGCGCGAGGCGCACGAGGGGACGATCCCGGCGCTGCTGGCGTAGTCCTTCGGTACGACGATGAGGTCCCGTCCGGTTTCCGGGCGGGACCTCGTTGCGTATCACGGGTTCCCCGGTCGCGGCCCGCAGAGCAACTCCGTGCCGGCGCCGAGGGATTCACGTCGACGCGCGCGCCACGGAGTTCGTCGAGCGGAACATCGAGCCCAGGATGCGCCGCAAGGAGGTCATCACTCGCAGCGAGCGTCCGGCCGAGGTCCACGCGGACAAGGACACGGAAATCTGGGCCTACAAGCGCCGGTTCGACGCGATGAGCGACGAGACGGGCGGCAGCTGCGTCGAGGTCGCCCACCTCCCCACCGGCCCCGCCCTCACGTCCGGTCCAAGCTCTCGCGGGCCCACCGCCGCAGATCCCCGCACGTGGGATCAGCAGCCGACGTACGCCCGGTGATCACCCGAAGCGCCTCCGGCAGATGCCGCGCCAGGTAGTACAACTGAAAGGCCGCCCGCCCTCCGGAGTGGATGCACAGCCGGATCGTCAGGACGGCCTTCTCCTCGGCCTCGTCCTCGAATCGGGTCGGCGCCCCCGCGAGGAACGCCCAGTCGGGCCGGTCGTGCACCGCGTCGGAGACGACCCGCAGCGAAATCCCGTGAAGCGTCTCGACGGAACAGGGCGCCCCCTGCGCAACGGCATCCCGCAGCACCGCGTGAAAAACCATCCCGGCGAACACTCCGAACACGAACTCCCCGCGCTCCACCCCGATCCCCTTCCCCGCGAACCCCTCCCACCGCCGCTCCCTCCGCCACCCGTCCACATCCACCAACGGCAACAAGCACCGCCCCAACCCCAGACACTCCCGCCAAACCCCCTCCGCTCCCATCCACTTCACCCCCTCCCCCCACCCATTCTCCGGCCCTCACCCCTCACCTCAAGGCCACTTCGCGCCGCACCTCCGACGGAAACCGGGCTCGTTCCCACGGCAGCCGCCGGTTCACCTCGCGACGACTGCCGACAGCCAGAACCCACACCACGAGCTGCCCGTCCTCGACGGTGTAGACGACGCGGTAGTCACCGACCCTGAGGCGCCATTGGCAGTCGTATCCCTGAAGAGGCTTGATGTCGAACGTACTGGTGGCTCCCGCGTCCATCGCCTTCTGGAGTTCGGCCAGGCGGTACAGGATGCGCAACGCGTCCGGTCGCGGGATCTTGGCCATGTCCCGCCGAGCGTGGGGAGTGAAGCGAGTTACGTACCCCACGGCGGTCAGTCCTCCCGGGCGAGGAGTTCGGCGGCCATCTCTTCGAGGGTGATCGAGCCTTCCGTACCTTCCGCTCGGGCTTCGTCGGCCAGGCGGCTGAGCCACGCGTCCTCGGCGTCCTCGGCGAGTTGCCGCAGGCGTTGGTACTCCTGGATGTCGATCACCACGGCTTCCTGCTTGCCGCGCCGCGTGATGATCGTGGGCGTTCCCTCCCGGCGGGCTCGATCGATGACATCGGCGAGGTGGCCGCGCACTTCGGCCATGGACTCAATCACAGGCTCACTCATGTCAGTGATGTAGCAGATATACATGAAGGGTCCCTGTCGAGCGCTCCGCCTTCGCGGCCCCGGCAACGGCGTCCCGGTACACCCGTTCGGCAAACCCCACCCCCACCCTCCAGCTACCCCCATTCCCACCCCCGCCGAACGCCCCCTACCGTCCACCCATGCCCACAACCCCAACTCTCCTACGCCGCCTGGCCGTTACCGCCCTGCTCCTCCTCCCCCTCGCCCTGACAACGGCACCGGCGACCGCAGCGACACCAACCGCCGTACAGCTCGAACTCCCGCCCCCGACAGGCCCGTACGCGGTGGGTCGGAACACCGTCCACATGGTCGACCCGAGCCGCCAGGACCCGTGGGTCCCGGAAGCGGGCGCGCGGGAGCTGATGGTGTCGCTGTACTACCCGGCCCGCGAGGGGACCGGCACCCCGGCGCCGTACATGACCACCCCGGAAGCCGACCGCCTCCTGAAAACCCAGGGATACGACGGTGTCGTGGCCCCCGAGACGGTCAGCGCCACCCGCACCAACACGCGCCGGCACGCCCGCCCCGCCCCCGGCCGCCACCCCCTCCTCATCCTCTCCCCGGGTTTCACCCTCCCCCGCACGACCCTGACGGTCCTCTCGGAGGAACTCGCCAGCAGGGGCTACCTCGTCGCCGCGGTCGACCACGCGTACGAGTCCGCCGCGGCCACCTTCCCCGGCGGCCGGCTCCTGCCGTGCGTCGCGTGCGAGAAGTACAAGGAGACGGGGATGCCGGCGGTCGCCGAGGGCCGCGCCCGGGACCTCTCCTTCGCGACGGACGAACTGACGGCCCCGACAAGCCCGTACGCCGCACTGATCGACGCGGGCCGTATCGGCGTCGCGGGCCACTCCGTCGGCGGCGCCACAGCCGTACCCGCGATGGCGGCGGACCCCCGCTTCCGCGCGGGCGCGAACCTGGACGGCGGTTTCTTCGTGGACGTACCCGCTTCGGGCCTCGACGGCCGCCCGTTCCTGATGCTGGGCACGCAGACCACCCACAGCCCCGGCAACGAGACGTGGGACCGGACCTGGCGCAACCTCACCGGCTGGAAACGCTGGCTGACGGTCACGGACGCGGGCCACTTCACGTTCACCGACCTCCCCGTCCTGGCGTCCCAGTTGGGCATCACGGACCCGATGGCACCCCTCTCGGGCCGACGCTCCGGAGAGATCACCCGCACGTACCTGTCCGCGTTCTTCGACCTCCACCTACGCCACATCCCGCAACCCGTCCTCACCGGCCCCACCCCGGCGAACCCGGAAGTGACGTTCCAGCACGCCTGAACCTCACTCGAACGGGTGATCATCGCCCGTTCGGGGGACGGGGTGTAGGAGGCCGCTCATACGCTCACGGCGTTCATATCAGGTACCCACCGAAGGACGCCGTGGCCAGTTCCCCGCGCGACGCACTGCACCGGACCATCCGGGAGGACCCCGGCGTCTTCGCCCGTGCCGCCCGCGTGATCGGCATCCCGTTCGCCGACGTCACGAACAGCCGCGACCTGTCGAACGACCCCACCGCCTTCTACCACCCCAGGAGACAGCGAGTCGACGCGCTCCTGAGCCTCGGCACCGCCGAACACGAGGACTACCTGCTCGCCGTGGTGGCCATGACGGCCGTGACGGAAGAGGACAAGAGCAACCCGGTCAGCTGGACCTACTACCTCAGCTACCTCCATGCCTACTACCGGATGCCCCCGGTCCTGCTCATCGTCTGCGGCGACCGGCACACCGCCTACTGGGCCGCCCGGCACCTCGACGTGGGCCCGAAGGCGTGGACCTCCCTGACCATGCGCCCCATCGTCCTGGGCCCGGACACCGTTCCGCTCCTCAAGACCCGCGACGAAGTGGCCGGCGACATCCCGATGGCCGTCCTCTCCGCGATCCTCCACCAGTCCGAACCGGACGTCCCGGACACGCTGGAGGCGCTGTCGGCAACCCTGCGGGACCTCCACGAGCGGGACGAGACTGCCGCCGACCGCTACATCGAACTCACCGCCCAGGGTCTGGCCACCAGCCCGCACGCCGCTTACTGGAGGGCCCTCGTGCACACCGACACCTCGTTCTTCGTGTCCCCCTTGGCAGAGGAACTCCGCGAGGAAGGCCGCGTACAGGGCAGGGAGGAAGGCCACGGCAGAGGCCGCGAGGCAGGAAAAGCGGCAGGCATCGCCATGGCCGTCCTCCGCATCCTGCACCGCCGGGAGATCCCCTTCACCAACACCGAACGCGGAAAGGTCCTCTGCTGCACCGACCTACGCGTCCTGGAGCAGTGGTTCGACCGAGCCATCACCGCCACCACCACAGCCGACGTCTTCGATGAAGCCTGACCGCCCGCCCGCCCGTGGACGAGGACGCCGCAGAATCCCAGTCCGCCATCACCCACATCCCCACCCCCCTCCCCAACGGCCCCCGCCTCCGAGGCTTCCTCTTCAGGTCGCCCGACCTTCTCCGCCTGTACGTCGACAGAGAGCGGGACGGCACGAGGGGGACCGCGGCGGACGTACGCCCGACCGGGGCGATGACCGCTCTCCTCGCCGCCCTCGACGGCCTCCTGGACGAGGACGAGCACAGGCGGGTCCCCACCGACGACCCCCACGGCACCCGTCTCCTGGACTTCACGGACTGGTGACCCGGCGCCTCCTTTAACCTCACCCCATGCCGCCCAAGAAACGCCCCCGCGCGTACGACCCCACCAAGACCCGCACGGCGATCCTCGCGCAGCTCGCGCACCTCGACACGGCCACCCGATCCCTCACGGACGGAGACCTCGCCAGCCCCACGAGGCTCGGCGACTGGACCGTACGGGAGCTGGTCGCGCACATCGGCATGGCGGTCACGGCGGTGGGCAGGGCGCTCGCCCTCCCGGAACCCCCCAAGCAGGACGCCACCCTCCTGGACTGGCCCTTCGCGACGGCCGGGAACGCGGCGGCGATCGACGAGTTCACCAAGAACCTGGCGCAGCGGAAGACCGACCTCGCGGCAACAGCCCGCACCCTCGCCGAGCAGCTCGACACCCACCCCGCGACAAGGCTCGTGCAGACGAACGCCGGCGCCATGCCCCTCGCCGACTACCTGGTGACCCGTACCGTCGAGCTGATCGTGCACACGGACGACCTGGACCACGCCCTGGGGAATCGGGGCATTCCGTACGACAGGCAGGCCCTGGCCACAGCCACCCGCCTCCTCACGGACGCCCTCGCGGAGAAGGCCCCCGGCGGTTCGACGGAGGTCCGGGTGCCCCCGTTCGCGGTGGTCCAGTGCGTAGAAGGCCCGAGGCACACGCGAGGCACCCCGCCGAACGTCGTGGAGACGGACCCGCTGACCTGGATCAGACTGGCGACAGGGCGTCTGACCTGGGAAGACGCGCTGGACCAAGCCGCCCTCACCGCCAGCGGCGAACGCGCCGACCTCACCCCCTACCTCCCCGTGATGTCGTAGGCCAGAGAGTCCCGAATGATGTGCGACACCTCACTCACCAGTACGGCAAACCGGACCCCCTGACAACGAGTGCACCTCGCTGACCAGCGGAAACGCGGAAGTAACCGGCTACTGGCCGGTATCCCCAATTCGGACCAGTGCTCGGCCTCGCCTACACTCGGAGCCGTGCCACGTGGTGACGGTCGACTCAGTCATGATCTGCTCCCCGGTGAGAAGGGTCCCCAGGACGCCTGCGGCGTCTTCGGGGTCTGGGCTCCCGGCGAAGAGGTCGCCAAGCTCACTTACTTCGGGCTCTACGCCCTCCAGCATCGGGGCCAGGAATCCGCGGGAATCGCGGTCAGCAACGGCTCCCAGATCCTCGTCTTCAAGGACATGGGGCTCGTCTCCCAGGTCTTCGACGAGACCTCTCTCGGCTCGCTCCAGGGCCATATCGCGGTCGGTCACGCCCGCTACTCGACGACAGGTGCCTCCACCTGGGAGAACGCCCAGCCGACGTTCCGCGCCACCGCGCACGGCTCGATCGCGCTCGGCCACAACGGCAACCTCGTCAACACCGCGCAGCTCGCGGAGATGGTCGCCGACCTCCCCAAGAAGGAGGGCGGCCGGACCCCCCGCGTCGCCGCCACCAACGACACGGACCTGCTGACGGCGCTCCTCGCCGCGCAGACCGACGACGAGGGACAGCCCCTCACCATCGAGGAGGCCGCCCACGCGGTCCTCCCGAAGGTCCGCGGCGCCTTCAGCCTCGTCTTCATGGATCAGCAGACGCTGTACGCCGCCCGCGACCCGCAGGGCATCCGCCCGCTGGTCCTCGGCCGCCTGGAGCGCGGCTGGGTCGTCGCCTCGGAGTCCGCCGCGCTGGACATCTGCGGCGCGAGCTTCGTCCGCGAGATCGAGCCCGGCGAGTTCATCGCGATCGACGAGAACGGTCTGCGCACCTCCCGATTCGCGGATGCGAAGCCCAAGGGCTGTGTCTTCGAGTACGTCTACCTCGCCCGCCCCGACACCGACATCGCCGGCCGGAACGTCTACGCGTCCCGCGTCGAGATGGGCCGGAAACTGGCCAAGGAAGCCCCCGTCGAGGCTGACCTCGTCATAGCGACCCCGGAGTCCGGCACCCCCGCCGCGATCGGGTACGCGGAGGCGTCCGGCATCCCCTTCGGCAACGGCCTCGTCAAGAACGCGTACGTCGGCCGGACCTTCATCCAGCCCTCGCAGACCATCCGCCAGCTCGGCATCCGGCTCAAGCTGAACCCGCTGAAGGACGTCATCAAGGGCAAGCGCCTGGTCGTCGTGGACGACTCGATCGTCCGCGGCAACACCCAGCGCGCCCTGGTCCGCATGCTCCGCGAGGCGGGCGCCGCCGAGGTCCACATCCGGATCTCCTCCCCGCCGGTGAAGTGGCCCTGCTTCTTCGGCATCGACTTCGCGACCCGCGCCGAACTCATCGCCAACGGCATGACCGTCGACGAGATCGGCACCAGCCTCGGCGCCGACTCCCTGGCGTACATCTCCATCGACGGCATGATCGAGGCGACCACCATCGCCAAGCCGAACCTCTGCCGCGCCTGCTTCGACGGCGAGTACCCGATGGAGCTCCCGGATCCGGAACTGCTCGGCAAGCAGCTCCTGGAGACCGAGCTGGCGGCAGGCACTGCGGCCCCGGCCGCCGTCGACGCGATCCGTCGCCCGTGAGACCGACCGGCACATGGGGGGTGGGAGAAGGAGCGGGGCTGGGTGCGTGCAGCTGCAAGGCGGAGGAGGGAGTCATGGCGGAGCCATGGGGACCGACGACAACGCGGCAGATGCGCGTGCCCAGGTCCGCGACGCCGCCCCCCATGTGCCGGTCGGTCTAAAGCCTCCGCAGTACGACGCAGGACGAAACGAAAGTCACAGCCATGTCTGAGAGCACCGGTGCCAGCTACGCCTCCGCCGGCGTCGACATCGAGGCGGGCGACCGCGCCGTAGAACTCATGAAGGAGTGGGTGAAGAAGACGCAGCGTCCCGAGGTCCTCGGCGGCCTCGGCGGCTTCGCCGGTCTCTTCGACGCCTCCGCCCTCAAGGGCTACGACCGTCCCCTCCTCGCCTCCGCCACGGACGGCGTGGGTACGAAGGTCGACGTCGCCCGCCGCCTCGGCGTGTACGACACGATCGGCCACGACCTGGTCGCGATGGTCATGGACGACATCGTGGTCTGCGGCGCCGAGCCCCTCTTCATGACCGACTACATCTGCGTCGGCAAGGTCCACCCCGAGCGCGTCGCCGCGATCGTCAAGGGCATCGCGGAGGGCTGTGTCCTGGCGGGCTGCGCCCTGGTCGGCGGCGAGACGGCCGAACACCCCGGGCTCCTGGGCCCGGACGACTTCGACGTCGCCGGCGCGGGCACGGGTGTCGTGGAGGCCGACCGCCTGCTGGGCGCGGAGCGCATCCGCGAGGGCGACACGGTCATCGCGATGGCCGCGTCCGGCCTGCACTCCAACGGCTACTCCCTGGTCCGCCACGTCCTCCTGGACCAGGCGAAGCTGTCGCTGGACGCGGAGATCGCCGACCTCGGCCGCACCCTGGGCGCCGAACTCCTGGAGCCGACCAAGATCTACTCGCTGGACTGCCTGGCGCTCACCCGCACCACGGACGTCCACGCCTACTCCCACATCACGGGAGGCGGCCTGGCGGCCAACCTGGCCCGCGTGATCCCGGACACCCTGCACGCGGTGGTGGACCGCTCCACCTGGACCCCGGCCCCGATCTTCGACCTCGTCGGCCGGACCGGCAAGGTGGAGCGCCTGGAGCTGGAGAAGACCCTCAACATGGGCGTGGGCATGATCGCCATCGTCCCCGAGGAGTCGACGGACGTGGCCCTGACGACCCTGGCGGACCGGGGCGTGGAGGCGTGGGTGGCGGGCGAGATCACGGCGCGTGGCGCGCACACGACAGGCGCTGAGCTGGTGGGCGACTACGCGAGCTGATCCGGCCCGCGCCGTCGGTCAGAAGGCAGCACAAAACCCGGTCCGATGATCCCCGGACCGGGTCGGGTGCGGCCAAACCGCCGGACGCCTACTGCTTACGCGCCACGACGATGTTGGTGTTGGGACGAGGGCGAGTCATCCTCGTCCTCATCGTCCCCGTACAGCTCGGCGTACCGTGCGTACGGGTCGTCCTGCCCATCATCATCGTCGTCGTCCTCGAACGGCTCAGCGTTCGGCGGAACACTCGATGACGATGCGCCCAGCTCATTGGCCAGGCGTGAGAGATCCGTCCCGCCGCTGTTGTACTTCAGCTGGCGGGCGACCTTCGCTTGCTTGGCCTTGGCCCGGCCGCGCCCCATGGCTCGACCCCCTCAATGACGGGGCTCGACGGCCCCAGAGTCTTGACACGCGTTCATGATCCAGAACGGACTCTCCGTGGAGAGGCCGTCCGTAGGGCTCCCACGGTACCTGAGCCCGCACCCATACGGTACGTCGCCCGCGGCGAGCGCGTGCGCCCGGCCTCCGTGAGACATGCCGTCGTGGCTGGTCAGTGGCGATTTTAACCACTTATTGGCGGCCGACCCGCCGGGAAGAGTGAGAGTTCTCTCCAACTTTCCCCCCGGCGGTACCGCGAGCCGGCCCCGCGGGGGGTTCACCACCCGCGCGCGAGAGCCCCTTCATGCATCCGCTGCTCGGCGATCCGGTCGGCCGCGGCGGCCGGCGGAATCCCATCGGACTTCGCACGAGCAAATATGGCGAGCGTCGTGTCGTAGATACCGGCCGCCTTCGCCTTGCACCGCTCGAAGTCGAACCCGTGCAGCTCGTCGGCGACCTGGATGACCCCGCCCGCGTTCACGACGTAGTCGGGCGCGTAGAGGATCCCCCGGTCCGCGAGGTCCTTCTCGACGCCGGGGTGCGCGAGCTGGTTGTTGGCGGCGCCGCAGACGACGGACGCGGTCAGCACCGGCACGGAGTCGTCGTCCAGGGCCCCGCCCAGCGCACAGGGCGCGTACACGTCGAGCCCCTCGACCCGGATCAGCGCCTCGGTGTCCTCGACGGCCCGCACCGAAGGATGCCGGTCCAGGACCTGCCGTACGGCGTCCGCGCGGACGTCCGTGACGACGACCTCGGCGCCCTCCGCGAGGAGGTGGCCGACGAGGTGGTGGCCGACCTTGCCGACCCCGGCGATGCCGACGCGGCGGCCGGCCAGCGAGGGGTCGCCCCACAGGTGCTCGGCGGAGGCGCGCATGCCCTGGTAGACCCCGAACGCGGTGAGGATCGAGGAGTCCCCGGCGCCGCCGTTCTCGGGTGAACGCCCGGTCGTCCAGCGGCAGGTGCGCGCGACGACGTCCATGTCCGCGACGTACGTGCCGACATCGCACGCCGTCACGTACCGCCCGCCGAGCGAGTCCACGAACCGGCCGTAGGCGAGCAGGAGTTCCTCGGTCTTGTCGCGCAGCGGGTCGCCGATGACGACGGCCTTGCCGCCGCCGTGGTCGAGCCCGGCCATGGCGTTCTTGTACGACATCCCGCGCGAGAGGTTCAGCGCGTCGGCGACGGCCGCCTCCTCGGAGGCGTACGGATAGAACCGGGTCCCGCCCAGGCCGGGGCCCAGGGCGGTGGAGTGCAGGGCGATGACGGCCTTGAGGCCGGTCTTGCGGTCCTGGCAGAGCACGACTTGCTCATGACCACCCTGGTCGGAGTGGAACAGGGTGTGCAGGACGCCGTTGGATACGTCGGTCACGGTAGTGACTCCCAGGTAACTGGCGGCGGTTGGGGCCGGGCCCCGTACAGGTGGCGGGGCCTGTTGGCATGAGCGTAGGGCTTTTCCGGCCACCGGACGCCCTGTGCGGGGGATCACCCTCGTGAGGAGTACGCACGTGCGACGATTTGCACGGCTTTCGGGTTCATTCGTGACCGGTCAGGCAGGTTTTCCGATCGGCCGGCTGGGGAGGGAGCAGGCGTGCCCAAGGTGTCCTCGGTGACCGTCCCGTACGCGGCCTACCTGCGCGTGTACGAACCCCTGGCCGCCTTCCCCGAGCCGGAGCGCGACCACTGGGCGCGCTACGCCCGGCGCCCGCGCAGACCCTCGTACCAGGACGAGCTGCGCCGCTCCCTCGCCGACCTGCTGCCCACCCCGCCCGTCGCCGTGCCGGTGCACGAGAGCACCGACGCGTTCGTCATCGAGGCGAACGGCGTGCTGTGCGTGTGCCCCTGGCGGACCCGGCTGCGCGGCTGGCAGGCCCTCGCCGAACTCGACGAGCACCTGCCCCGCCCGGTCCTCGACGCGGCCGTCCCCGAGGTCGTCCGGCTCCAGGCCGCCCAGGACTACGACCGCTGGCGCGAACGCAATCCGGACGCCCGGCCCTGGATCCGTACGGCGACCTGGCAGGTGCCGCTGAACTGGTTCCTGCTGGTCTCCGACGAGGAGCGGCGCTACGACAAGGGCACCGCCGACGAGCCGCCGACCCTGCGCTACCGCACCCCGATGGTGCAGGCCAGGCGCCGGGTCGCCCGGGGCCTTCGGGCCCTCAAGGACGCGATCGAGGAAGGGCCGCTGATCGACGGGCTGGTGGACGTCGGGCGCTGGCTGGAGGAGTTCCACCCCCGCTCGCTCGTCGAGGTCGACTACGGCGGGCTCGTGCACGTCCTGCCCGCCGGCGAGCTGGAGGTCGACCACTCCGCGGCCGACGTCACCGAGGGGATCGAGGCGCTCAGGCGGGGGGACGGGGAGGCCGCCGGAGAGGCGTACGGGCGGCTCGTCGAGCGGTGGCGCGCGGTGCGTGACCTGCGGTCCGCGAACTGAGCGGTCGGTTAACAGGACGTTGCAGGTAACTGATCCGTCATCAAAAGTGACGTAGGTCACGGCTCGAACGTTGTCGAACAGCGTACGGTCTGCCGTACTTCGTCCTGAGGTTCGGAAACTGATGGGACGTTGGTCCCGATCCGGGCTTTTGTATCAAGCGTGACAGATCGCACGTAACTGGGCCTTGCGTCCCTTACCGCTCCTCGTGCCAAAATAGGACAAGGAGCCCGGGGGAGGCTCTGTCTCAGCATTACATGCTTTGGGGGGTCTTGTGACTCCTGATCACCGCAGTGACTGATCGTCACAGTGGTGTGACTGTCCGCTATGGCATGGTCCATCGGCTTCCGCGGCTGATGACTACCTGGGAGGGCAATTCCATCGGTTTGGCCGACGAGGCTGGACAGATGGTGTAGTTGTAGTGCCGAGGACAAGCCGTTCGTCCTATAACCGACTCGACCCTCGTCCGCCCATTTCGGGCAACGCGGGTCAAGGTGCAGAATTTAGAGGAAAGAACCGAGAAGGTTCGGTTCTCCCGAGGAGGCCGCTCATGACCGCTCGCACCCCTGATGCTGAGCCGCTGCTGACCCCGGCTGAGGTCGCCACCATGTTCCGCGTCGACCCCAAGACGGTCACGCGGTGGGCGAAGGCCGGGAAGCTCACGTCCATCCGTACGCTCGGCGGGCACCGCCGTTACCGCGAGGCCGAGGTTCGCGCACTGCTTGCGGGGATTCCGCAGCAGCGTAGCGAAGCCTGACCGCCGACTGAGCGGGCATCCCGGCGGTCCCCCCGTCTGCCGTGATGTCCAACTGTTTCACCGCATGACCTGTTTGACCGCAGTACCGCTCGACCGTAGTACCGCACCACAGCTCCATACGGCATGGGCCCTGCCCCAACAGGCCCTCGCCCCTCACCGGGTATGTCGTCGATCGCGCTGGGCTCCGCCGAGTCCAGCGCGATCTTTTTTGTGCGCCTGAGCCTGTCTACCGGCTCTCCCTGTGAGCGACCTTGTCGTCCCCTGGGCGTCTCTGTCGGAGTGGTGCAATTGCACATATTAAATTGACCCCTTGTAGGAGACGGGTAAGAACCCTCCTCCCGGAAACAATCCCGGTGACACCCATCACACCCCCACCCTCTTGCCCCCAACCCCCTCGTCCCCTAAGGGACTTCACCCTCCCCTGATACCTACCCCCGGACACCCCGCTACCCACCTCGACTTCAGGCCGAGGCTGCCTCAAGGCGGGGGACCGAAGGAGACCCCGGACGCCCACGAAGGCCCTCAACGGGCCTGTGAGGGCGCGATCTTGACGGGGAGGCAGAAGTCCGACCACGGGGCCCTGCCGGGGGCTTGGGAGGCGGGCATGAAGAAGGCCCGCGACCCTGGGTGGGTGCGGGCCTCTCGGCTATGCGGTCCTGACGGGATTTGCTGTGCCTGATGGCGGCTTCGCCGCGGGCGCGGCCTCCGCCTTGGCGGGGTGGCGAGTGGGTATGGAGAAGGCCCGCGCCCCTGGGTGGGTGCGGGCCTCTCGGCTATGCGGTCCTGACGGGATTTGAACCCGCGGCCTCCACCTTGACAGGGTGGCGAGCACTCCAAACTGCTCCACAGGACCTTGCGTTGTGCGGCTGGGGGTTGGTGTTTCCCTGGCTGCGAGAAGGACTGTACAGGAGGCGGGGTGGTCAGGTCGAACTCACTGTGGGTGGTGCTGTGATCACGGGGCTTCGGCGTCGATGGCCTTCACGATGCGCTTGTCGGAGATGGGGTACGCGGTGCCCAGCGCGTGGGCGAAATAGCTGACGCGGAGCTCCTCGATCATCCAGCGGATGTCGAGGACCGAGGCGGGGACCGGGCGGCCCTGGGGGAGCTGCTCCAGGAGCCAGGCGTACTCGTCCCGCATCTCGTGGACCTTCTCCATGCGGGTGGTGTCCCGCTGGACGTTGGCCGGCATCTGCTGGAGCCGGCGGTCCACCGCGACGAGGTAGCGCATGAGGTCGGAGAGGCGCCGGATACCGGCCCGCGTGACGAACCCGGGCCGCACGAGCGCGTCCAGCTGCGCCCGCACGTCGGCGAGGTTCGCGAGCAGCGCCGGGCTGCGGACGGACTTCAGGCGCCGCTCGGCGGCCTGCCAGGCGGCGAGGACCTGCTGCACCGCCCCGACCGTCCGCACGGTCGTGTCGACGATCTCCGCCCGCACCTTGTCGTACAGCTTCCGGTACGACGACTCGTCCCAGGCCGGCCCCCCGAAGTCCCCGATCAGCTTGTCGGCGGCGGCCATCGCGCAGTCGTCGAACAGCGCCTGGATCGACCCGTGGGGATTCGCCGACAGCGCAAGCTTCTGCGCGTTGGTCAGCTTCTCGGAAGCGAACTTTGCGGGGTTGACCGGAATGTTGCGCAGGATCAGCCGCCGCGTCCCCTTCCACATCGCCGCCTGCTGCTCGGCCTCCGTGTCGAAGAGCCGTACGGAGACGGTGTCCCCGTCGTCGACGAGCGCCGGGTACGCCTTGACGGGCTGGCCCGCGCGCCGGGTCTCGAAGACGCGGGTGAGGGAGCCGATCGTCCAGTCGGTGAGGCCCTTGCGTTCGAGGGACTCGCCGCCCTCGCGTTCGGCGGTGGCCGCGGCGACCTTGGACAGCGCCTGCCGTGCCTTCGGCTTGAGCTGGAGGCGCAGCGCCTCAAGGTCCTTGTCCTCGGCGAGCTTCCGGCGCCGCTCGTCGACGATGCGGAACGTGATGCGCAGGTGCTCGGGGACGCGGGCCCAGTCGAAGTCGTCCGCCTCGAAGGGGACGCCGACCATGCGCTTCAACTCCCGCGCCATGGCCGTCGTCAGCGGCTCCTGGAGAGGCACCGAGGCATCCAGGAAGCGTTTCGCGAAGTTCGGCGCCGGCACGTAGTTCCGGCGGATCGGCTTGGGGAGGGAACGGATCAGCTCCGTCACCAACTCCTCGCGCAGGCCCGGGATCTGCCAGTCGAAGCCGTCGTCCGTGACCTGGTTCAGGACCTGGAGCGGGACATGGACCGTCACCCCGTCCGCGTCCGCGCCCGGCTCGAACTGGTACGTGACACGGAACTTGAGCTGACCCTGCCGCCAACTGTCGGGATAGTCCGCCTTGGTGACCGCCTCCGCGGACTCCCGGATGAGCATCTCCCGCTCGAAGTCGAGGAACTCGGGCTGCTCGTGCCGCTTGTGCTTCCACCAGGAGTCGAAGTGGGCGCCGGACACGACGTGTTCGGGCACCCGCTGGTCGTAGAAGTCGAAGAGCGTGTCGTCGTCGACGACGATGTCCCGCCGCCGGGCGCGGTGCTCCAACTCCTCGACCTCGCTGAGGAGTTTCCGGTTGTCGGCGAAGAACTTGTGGTGGGTGCGCCAGTCGCCCTCGACGAGCGCGTTGCGGATGAACAGCTCGCGGCTGATCTCGGCGTCCACCCGCCCGTAGTTGACCTTGCGCTGCGCGACGATCGGTACGCCGTACAGCGTGACCTTCTCGTACGCCATCACCGCGGCCTGGTCCTTCTCCCAGTGCGGTTCGGAGTACGTCCGCTTCAACAGGTGCTCGGCGAGGGGCTCGACCCACTCGGGCTGGATGCGGGCGTTGACGCGGGCCCAGAGGCGGGACGTCTCCACCAGCTCCGCCGACATCACGAACTGCGGCGGCTTCCTGAAGAGGGCCGACCCCGGGAAGATCGCGAACTTCGCGTTGCGGGCGCCGAGATACTCGTTCCGGCCGCCGTCCTTCCTGGGGGACTGCTCCTTGTTCTCCTTCACGTCCTTCATCCCGACGTGGGAGAGGAGGCCGGCGAGGAGGGAGACGTGGATGCGGTCGGCGTCGGCGTCCTGCTCGTTCAGATGGATGCCCATCTGCTTGGCCACCGTACGGAGTTGGGTGTAGATGTCCTGCCACTCGCGGATGCGCAGGAAGTTCAGGTACTCCTGCTTGCACATCCGGCGGAAGGAGCTGGAACCCCGCTCGCGCTGCTGCTCCCTGACGTACCGCCACAGGTTCAGGAACGCCAGGAAGTCGCTGGTCTCGTCCTTGAAGCGGGCGTGCTGCTGGTCGGCCTGCGCCTGCTTGTCCGAGGGGCGTTCGCGCGGGTCCTGGATGGACAGCGCGGCGGCTATCACCATGACCTCGCGGGCGCAGCCGTTCTTGTCGGCCTCCAGGACCATGCGGGCGAGCCGGGGGTCGACGGGGAGCTGGGCGAGTTTGCGGCCGACCTGCGTGAGCCGGTTGCGTGGGTCCTTCTGTGCCGGGTCCAACGCGTTGAGTTCTTGCAGGAGTTGGACGCCGTCGCGGATGTTGCGGTGGTCCGGCGGGTCGATGAACGGGAACTTCTCGATGTCCCCGAGACCGGCCGCCGTCATCTGGAGGATGACCGAGGCGAGGTTCGTCCGCAGGATCTCCGCGTCCGTGAACTCCGGGCGCGTGAGGAAGTCGTCCTCGCTGTACAGGCGGATGCAGACACCGTCGCTGGTCCGGCCGCAGCGGCCCTTGCGCTGGTTCGCGCTCGCCTGGCTGACCGGCTCGATCGGCAGGCGCTGCACCTTCGTACGGTGGCTGTAGCGGCTGATCCTCGCGAAGCCCGGGTCGATGACGTACTTGATGCCGGGGACCGTCAGCGAGGTCTCCGCGACGTTCGTCGCCAGAACGATCCTGCGGCCGGTGTGGGCCTGGAAGACGCGGTGCTGTTCGGCGTGGGAGAGGCGGGCGTAGAGGGGGAGGACCTCGGTGAACCGGTACTTCTTCTTCTCCAGCGCGTCCGCCGTGTCCCGGATCTCCCGCTCGCCGGAGAGGAAGACGAGGATGTCGCCCGGCCCTTCCCCCTGAAGCTCCTCCACGGCGTCGCAGATCGCGGTGATCTGGTCGCGGTCGGAGTCGTCCGAGTCGTCCTCCAGCAGAGGCCGGTAGCGGACCTCCACCGGGTACGTCCGCCCGCTCACCTCGATGATCGGGGCGTCGCCGAAGTGGCGGGAGAAGCGCTCCGGGTCGATCGTCGCGGAGGTGATGACGACCTTGAGGTCGGGGCGTCTGGGCAGGAGCTGGGCGAGGTAGCCGAGCAGGAAGTCGATGTTCAGGGACCGCTCGTGGGCCTCGTCGATGATGATCGTGTCGTAGGCGCGCAGCTCGCGGTCCGTCTGGATCTCCGCGAGCAGGATGCCGTCCGTCATCAGCTTCACGAACGTGCCGTCCGGGTCGACCTGGTCGGTGAACCGAACCTTCCAGCCGACGGCCTCGCCGAGCGGCGTACGCAGTTCCTCGGCGACGCGCTCCGCGACGGTCCGCGCGGCGATCCTCCTCGGCTGCGTGTGCCCGATCATCCCGCGTACGCCGCGCCCCAGCTCAAGGCAGATCTTGGGGATCTGGGTGGTCTTCCCCGACCCGGTCTCCCCCGCGACGATGACGACCTGGTGATCGCGGATCGCCTCCGCGATGTCGTCCTTCTTCTGGCTGACGGGAAGCTGCTCGGGGTACGAGACGGCGGGCACGCGCCCCGCTCGGACACTCATCCGCTCGGCGCACCGCTCCACCTCCGCCCCGATCTCGGCGAGCACCGCGGCCCGCGCCTCCGGTTTCCGGATCTTCCGCGCACCTTCGAGCCGCCGCCCGAGCCGCTGCGCATCACGCAACGACAGCTCGGTCAGACGGGAGGCGATGTTCCCAAGGGCGGGGGCAGGCTGCGTAGACATACGCTCCCCAGGATCTCATCCCGGGGAAAATACTGGCGAACGCTTTTGCCCCTGCGCGGGAGCGTGGACACGACAACACCCCCACCGGAATCCGGCGAGGGCGCGTGCTGGAGCGGGGGTACAGGCTGCGGCGGAGCCGCGATCAGGCGGGGCCAGGCGGTCGCTCGTACCGGCTGAGCTACCCGGCCGAGGAGGTCCACGAGGGGAACTCCAGCGGTCCTGACGGGATTTGCTGTGTCTGATTGCGGCTCCGCCGCGGGCGCGGCCTTCGGGTGTGGGTGCGACAACAAGGCCCCGATCCGGGGATCGGGGCCTGTGCTGTGGCTGGGGCCGGGGTCGAACCGGCGACCTACCGCTTTTCAGGCGGTCGCTCGTACCAACTGAGCTACCCAGCCGAGGAGGTCCACGAGGGGAACTCCAGCGGTCCTGACGGGATTTGAACCCGCGGCCTCCACCTTGACAGGGTGGCGAGCACTCCAAACTGCTCCACAGGACCTTGCGTTGTGCGAACAGTGTCGCACAGGGTGTTGCGTGCCCCCAACGGGATTCGAACCCGTGCTACCGCCTTGAAAGGGCGGCGTCCTAGGCCGCTAGACGATGAGGGCTATCGGCCCGCCTGGGCGCTTTGTCAGCGCGTCGGGGACGTCTGAAGCATAGGGGACGGCGGCGGGTATCGCCAAAACGGATTACGGGGTGGGGGACGAGGGGGAGGGGGAGGGGGGTGTGGCGGGCTTGTTCTCGGGGGCGAGGTGGCGGCTGACCTCCGCTGTTGTTTCGCCGAGGCCGCCGAGTCTGATCTCGTCCCACGCCTGGAGGCGGCGGCTGTCGCGGTCGAAGTAGAGGATCGACGCCTCGATGGGATCGGGGGTCTTGCCCTCGACGGCGCGCAGGCCACTGCCTCCCGTGGAGCCCTCGACGCGCAGCCGGGTGCCCTTCTTCATGACCTCGGTCTCCCGGTGGTGGAGGTGCCCGGCGAGGACGAGAGGGACGGTCCCGTCGACCTGCCGCGCGGCGGCGGGTTCGTGGACGACGGCGACGTCGGCCGGCGGCCCGAGCCGCAGCGCCCCCGCGAGCCGCCGCCCGGCGGCCTCCTGGACGCCCTTCTCGCGGGGCGCCGTCCGGTCGGGCGTGTACTCGGGGTCCCCCATGCCGGCGAACCGCAGCCCCGCGAGGGTGACCGCACGCCCGTTGTCGAGGACGTGCACGCCCCGCATCCGCTCCAGGTACCGCTGGGTGCCGAGGGAGTCGTGGTTGCCGCGGACCCAGACGTACGGCGCCCCGAGGTCGGGGATCGCGTCGAGGAAGGCGTTCTCGGCGGCCGACCCGTGGTCCATGGTGTCGCCGGAGTCGACGATGACGCCGACGTCGTACTGCTCGACGAGCGAGGCGACGATCTTCCAGCTCGCGGGGTTGAGGTGGATGTCGGAGACGTGCAGGACGCGGACGGTCGTGGGGTCGGGCCGGTACGCGGGGAGCGTCGAGGTGACGTCGTACAGCTTGGTCACGTTCGTCACGAGGCGGGCCAGTTCCTGCTGGTAGACGTCGAAGTCGGTGACGATGCCGCGGGCGTCGCCGACGAGGGAGGGGGCGGAGGACAGGAGCCCGGAGTAGCGGGGTTCGAGGACCGACTCGGGGTCGAAGGTGGCGTACGCGGTGGCGCCGGAGGCGGTCAGCAGGGACAGGGCGAGGCCGCCGGCCAGCAGGGCCCGGCGCGGGCGGCGGTAGACCGCGAGGCCCAGCGCCGTGGCCCCGGTGACGACGGCCGCGCAGGAGCGTACGGCGAGGTCGAGGGCGCCGTGGGAGACGTCGCCGGCGATCTCGTCCTGGAGGCCGGAGATCCGCTCGGGGTGGTCGACGAGGGCCTGGGAGCGGACGGGGTCGAGCTGGTCGACGTTGACGTCGAGGCGGACGGGCGCGGTGTGGGTGTCGAGGGAGAGGGCGCCCAGCGGGGAGACGTTGATCTTCGTGCCGCCGGTGAGGGACGGGCGCAGCGTCATCGTCGTGTCCATCGGGCCCACCGACGTACGGACGTTCCCGACGACCAGCAGGCCCAGCCAGGCGCCCGCGAGGACCACGGCGACCATGCCGAGGGCGCCGCGCCAGCGGGTCAGGGAGTCCTGGAGTCGGGCCATTGGTGCCGTATGCCCGGGGGCGTGTGCGGATATGTGCCGTGCCGGAGAATGGGGGTGTGCTGGAGATGACGCGCGAGGAGTTCGAGGAGCTGGTCGCCGAGTCGCTCGACCGGATCCCCCCGGAGCTGACGCGGCTCATGGACAACGTGGCGGTGTTCGTCGAGGACGAACCACCCGCGGACGACCCGGAGTTGCTCGGGCTGTACGAGGGGACGCCGCTGACCGACCGGGGGGAGTGGTACGCGGGCGTCCTGCCCGACCGGATCACGATCTACCGGGGGCCGACGCTGCGGATGTGCGAGACGCGGGAGGAGGTCGTCGCGGAGACGGAGGTGACGGTCGTGCACGAGATCGCGCACCACTTCGGCATCGACGACGAGCGGCTGCACGCGCTGGGGTACGGGTGAGGCGCCCGCGCGTGTCTTCTTACCGGCGGCGGGAGTTGAGGGGATGACTTCCCACTCCTCACCCGGAGGCTCCCGTGCGCTCCTGTTCCCTCTCCGTCCGGCTGGCCGCCTCGCTGCTGGCCGTCGCCGCCGCCTCGGGCTGCATGAGTGTCGGGGACGACGGTGAGGGCGCGGGCGCCGCGAAGCCGTCCCGGTCGGCGGGCGAGCGGGGCGGCGCGGCGCCGGACGGCGGGAAGGCGGGGTCGGGCCGGTACGTGAACGGCTCGCCGCACGAGAGCGGCGACGCCAAGGGCGGGCACGACGGCACCGCCGCCCCCTCCGCGACGCCGTCCGCGTCGGTCCCGGCCCCCTCCGCGACGCCGTCCGCGCCCGCCCCGAGGCCGGGGAAGCCGGGTCCTGGCAAGCCGACGCCGACCCGGTCGGCCGTACCGGAGCCGCCGCAGCAGTCGCCGGAGCCGTCCCCGGTGGAACCGTCGCCGTCGGTGCCCGCGCCGGAGCCGTCTCCGGTGGAGCCGTCGCCGTCCGCTCAGGACCCGGCATCCGGGGGCTGACCTGCGGGATTTGCCTAGTGGGGGGTGAGGTGCGTATGGTGGTAGATCGTTTGATCCCATTTGCCCGGCGCCAACGCAGAGCGCGCCGTGTGGCGCGTAATCCTTTCTAGCCGTGGCGGACCGCATAGAGGCGGTCGTATTGCAGAAATCACGGAGTTGACGGGCGCGTGCCGACGAGACTCCGGAAGGTTTCGCATACGCATGTCCATTTCCAGTTCTGATCAGGTCGCCGAGTCGGTCGTCGTCGAGTCCGAGGAGATCGCCGAGGCCGTCGAGGCCGCCGTCTCCGAAGAGGCTCCCGAGACCACCTTCGCCGACCTCGGTCTCCCCGAGGGTGTCGTGCGCAAGCTCGCGCAGAACGGCGTCACGACCCCCTTCCCGATCCAGGCCGCGACCATCCCGGACGCGCTCGACGGCAAGGACATCCTCGGCCGCGGCCGCACCGGCTCCGGCAAGACCCTCTCCTTCGGCCTCCCGACGCTCGCGCGCCTGGCCGGCGGCCGCACGGAGAAGAAGCGCCCCCGCGCCGTCATCCTCACCCCGACCCGCGAGCTCGCGATGCAGGTCGCGGACGCGCTCCAGCCGTACGGCGACGTCGTCGGCCTGAAGATGAAGGTCGTCTGCGGCGGTACGTCGATGGGCAACCAGATCTACGCCCTGGAGCGCGGCGTCGACATCCTCGTCGCCACCCCGGGCCGCCTGCGCGACATCATCAACCGCGGCGCCTGCTCCCTGGAGGACGTCGAGGTCGCCGTCCTCGACGAGGCCGACCAGATGTCCGACCTGGGCTTCCTGCCCGAGGTCACCGAGCTCCTCGACCAGGTCCCGGCGGGCGGCCAGCGCATGCTGTTCTCCGCGACGATGGAGAACGAGATCTCCACCCTGGTCAAGCGCTACCTCGTCGACCCCGTCTCGCACGAGGTGGACGCGGCGCAGGGCGCGGTGACGACCATGTCGCACCACATCCTCATCGTGAAGCCCAAGGACAAGGCGCCGGTCACCGCCGCGATCGCCTCCCGCAAGGGCCGCACGATCATCTTCGTCCGCACCCAGCTCGGCGCCGACCGCGTCGCCGAGCAGCTGCGCGAGTCCGGCGTGAAGGCCGACGCGCTGCACGGCGGCATGACCCAGGGCGCCCGTACGCGCACCCTGGCCGACTTCAAGGACGGGTACGTCAACGTCCTGGTCGCCACCGACGTCGCCGCGCGCGGCATCCACGTCGACGGCATCGACCTCGTCCTGAACGTCGACCCCGCCGGAGATCACAAGGACTACCTGCACCGGGCCGGCCGTACCGCTCGCGCGGGCCGCACCGGCACGGTCGTATCGCTCTCCCTGCCGCACCAGCGGCGCCAGATCTTCCGGCTCATGGAGGACGCGGGCGTCGACGCCGGGCGGCACATCATCCAGGGCGGGTCGGCGTTCGAGCCCGAGGTCGCCGAGATCACCGGCGCGCGGTCGATGACCGAGGTGCAGGCCGAGTCCGCCGGGAACGCCGCCCAGCAGGCCGAGCGTGAAGTGGCCCAGCTCACCAAGCAGTTGGAGCGGGCGCAGAAGCGTGCCGCCGAGCTGCGGGACGAGGCCGACCGCCTCGTCGCGCGCGTCGCCCGTGACCGTGGCGAGGACCCCGAGGCCGCTGTCGCCGAGGCGCAGGAGCAGGCCGTCGCCGAGGTCGCGGCCGCCGTCGAGGAGGCCGCTGCCGCGGAGGCGCGTGAGGCGCGTCGGGACCGTGACCGGGACGATCGGGGCGGGCGTGGCTTCGAGCGCCGTGAGGGCGGTTTCAACCGTGACCGCCGCGATGACCGTCCGTTCAACCGTGACCGGCGTGACGACCGCGGTGGCCGGGGTTTCGAGCGCCGTGACGGTGAGCGTGGTGGCTTCGAGCGTCGGGACAACGACCGTGGCGGCTTCGAGCGCCGTGAGGGCGGTTTCAACCGTGACCGGCGTGACGACCGTCCGTTCAACCGTGACCGGCGTGACGACCGCGGTGGGCGTGGGTTCGAGCGTCGTGACGGTGAGCGTGGTGGGTTCGAGCGCCGCGACAACAACGACCGCGGTGGGTTCGAGCGCCGTGAGGGCGGCTTCCGCCGCGACCGCGACGACCGCTCCGGTCACCGTGGCAGCGACCGCCCCTTCAACCGTGACCGCCGCGACGACCGTCCGGGCTTCCGCGCCGGCGGCCACGACCGTCCGTACGGCCGCCGTGACGACCACCGGGGTTCGGGCACGGGTTCGTCCTCGTCCTTCCGCCGCGACGACAAGCCGCGCTGGAAGCGCAACGGCTGAGACTGAGTGATCCTGGAGGGCCCTCTGCTTCGGCAGGGGGCCTTCTGCCGTTCCGGCGACGCGAACCGACAGCCAATGGATTGAGGAGTCCTGGTCAGGCCGTGTCGGACGGTGGCGAACGGCGGGCGCCGATCCGAGTCCCTCAGGTCAGACAAATCGAAGCTGCCGCTCTATCCATTGCGTGCCTCAGCGCGGCCGTCTCCTTCGGCGACGCCGGCATCGCGCTGGAAACCGCATGGCCACTCGTGCGGCACCACATTCCCGTCCCAGAGCGCCGGGCCGCGCTCTGGGTGGAGACCGCCCACGCCTACAGTCAGCAGGGCCGACTCGCCGACGGCTACCAGGCCCTGCGCATCGCCGAGAGCTGTGCGGCCCAGGACGTCCGCCGCCCGGCCGTACGCGAACTGGTCGCCGACATGGCGGCCCGCGATCGCTGCCGTGCCCTGCCCGAACTGCACCACTTCAGTCGCCAACTGGGAGTGCCCGCGTGAGTGACCAGCCCGACAAGCCGTTCCTCCAGATCGTCGTCTGCGCGGCCGGGGTGGCCGCCGACGTCGGCAAACTGATCACCGCAGCGCAGGAACAGCATTGGGACGTCGGTGTCGTCGCCACCCCGCAGGGGCTCGGCTTCCTCGACGTGGAGGCGATCGAGGCGCAGACCGGTCACCCCATCCGCTCGGCCTGGCGGACACCGGACCAACCACGCCCGACCCGCCCCGCGGACGCGATCGCGGTCGCCCCGGCCAGCTTCGACACCGTCAACAAGTGGGCCGCCGGGATCTCCGACAACCTCGCCCTGGGCATCCTGTGCGAAGCACCCGCGATGGGCGTACCGGTGGCTGTGCTGCCGTACCTGAACTCCGCCCAGGCCGCTCACCCCGCATACCGGCAGAGCCTGGAACGGCTGCGCGAGATGGGCGTTCTGATCGGGTCGTTCGAGCCTCATCGGCCGAAGGCGGGGGGCGGGGCCGACCGGTATCACTGGGAGGAAGCGCTGGAGCTGCTCGCCCCGAGGCTGTCCGCGAGGTCGTGATCAGCGCCGCCTCACTTGCGGCGGTTGCGAGGCGGGGCGGAGGCTGCCGTGTGATCCTCGGTATCCGGACGCTGGGCCGCGCTTCTGTCTGCCCTGGTGGCCATCCGCACGGGTGCACCCTGTCGTCACCGTTCTGTCACAAGCGGTCGCCCCACGGAACGCCGCCGCTCCCCCGCCCTGTCTGCACTCACGTACCGCGGGGCGACAACCGACCGAAACCCGCGGACGATTCGACTCAGGGGGACGACAACATGCGGCACAGCAACGGCATTCGCAGGGCGGCTCTGGCGACGACGGCGGTCACGGCCCTCGCGGCGGCGGTGACCGGCGTCCTGCCCGGCACCGCCATGGCGGCGAGCACCGCCACCCCGCCGCCCGCCTGCGCGGCCTCGGCCCTCCAGGTCAGCGCCCGGCAGGCCGCCCACCCGCCCGTCGGGACCGGGACCGGGGCGGCGGTCGTGCAGTTCACCAACGTCTCCAAGAAGACGTGCGTCCTGAAGGGCCATCCGACGGTCGCGGGCGCCGGCAAGGGTTCCCAGACCACCCCGCTCAAGGTCACCGCCACCGGCAAGGCGTCCACCGTGACGCTCCGGCCGCGCGGCAAGGCATGGGTGAAGCTGACGTTCGTCCAGGTCCAGGGGGAGGGCGACGGCTACTGCAAGTCGGGCAAGAAGCCGTCGGTGTTCCAGAAGATGGTCATCGGCCTGCCGCGCTCCGGGAAGCACCAGGTCGCCCTGGACGACGGGTGGTGGGCCGAGTGCGACAACAAGGTGACCGCCACCCCGGTCACGTCGGTCAAGCCTTCCTGACCCCGCCGCCCTCACAGCCCCGGAAACGAGCCAGCGCCCGGGTCGGCCGAAGCCGACCCGGGCGCTGCCACCCGTAGGCCCTGTCGGACTCGAACCGACAACCAATGGATTAAAAGTCCTGGCCAAAGCTTGCTGGGTCGTTCCGGACGCTGGTTCGGTGTCCGGAACCACCAGGTCAGAGGAGTGCAGCCTTACGGCCAGTCCACGCCGACACGGCCTCTGCCGTGTCGTCCGCTCACGCATCGCTCACGCACAGTGGGCCGCCGAGCGGCAGCCCACACAGCGATTACGGCTTGGGACGTGCCATGACCGCAGGCTACCGATCACTTATGAATACGACCCCGGCTAGGGCGATGCCCCCGAGGGCAGTTGCCGACAGCCGCAGCTTCCACGTGACAGGGTGACTGATCGCCCGTTGCGCCACAGTCCAGTATCGATACGCAAGGTGGCCTGCGGCATCAAGGAGGACAGCGACACCTCCCGCCAGGCGGGGACTGCGTCCACCATGCCACCGTCGGGCAGAACGCCCAAACCAGCATGATCGCCATCCAGACCCGCGACGGTATCGACGGCTCGGAGGACGTCGATACAGGCGTCAGTGCCAACGGCCCGCTGCGAGGTCTCTGACGTGGATCCCTAGCTGGAAGTGGCCGATCGGGCGGTGAATTCACACCCACTCCGTATGCGTGGCCGTCGTTACTTTCGTCAGTGTCGTATCAGGCCCGTGCGTTTGACGGTCGCCAGCAGCGGGGTGGTGTCGATGGCGGTGACCGCTTCCAAGGGGCCGACGGCCTTGGTGAGGAAGGTGTACAGGGCGTCGAGGTTCGCGGCGGCGACGGCGACGACCAGGTTGGCGAGCCCGGTGGTGGCGGCGCAGAACCGGACGTGCGGGTGGGCGCTCAGGGGCCGCGCGGCCTCCTGCAGCGCACCCGGCCGCACCGAGATCCACAGCAGTGCCTCGGTCTGCGCGCCGAGCAGTGCGAGATCCATCTCGGTGGCCAGGCGCAGCGCCTGGCTCTCCAGGAGGGCTTCGAGCCGTCGGCGGGCCGTGAGCGCGGTGGTGCCGGCGCGGCGGGCCAGGTCCGTGTAGGTGGCCCGGCCGTCCTCGGTCAGCCCGGCGATCAGCGCGGTGTCGACGTCGACAGGCGCGTACGACGGTGCCGAGGCCGTCGGTTGCGCGGGGTCGGGGACGAGTTCGGCCAGTTCTGCGGGGGAGAGGAGGCCGGCGGTCCAGCGGAAGGCGGTGGGGAAGACACGCAGCAAGGTGTGGGCGGTCCAGGAGCCGACGGCGTCGGTGGCGGGCAGATCGCGCAACAGCAGGTTGTTGCGCGCTTCGGGACCTTCCAGGAAGAAGATCGTGGAGATCTCGTCGCCGCCGCCGAGGATGTCCACCCAGACGGTGTCGGGGCGGCGGGCCAGCGCCTGGGCGACCTGCCGGATCTTGTTGGGGCGGCAGCGGATGCGCAGGGCGACGGGGATCAGGTGCGGGAAGCGGGCCGGGTTGCGTACCACGGTCGCGCGCAGGGTGCCGTCGGCGTACAGCAGGGCGACCCGGCGTACGACGGTGCGCTCGGACAGCCCCAGACAGCGGGCCACCTCACGCCAGGAGGCACGCGGCGCGGCGACCAGGGCCGCCGCGATCCGCCGATCGGTTTCATCGAGCACCTGTCGCATGATCCGCATGCTAGGCCCAGGTGCTGGCGTACTTTCTGCGCATGAGCCATCAGCTTGGCGGTGAATTCCCGCATCCCTCCTACAACGGTCTCGTCACCGAACGACACGTTCGGGATCCGGCACGTGCGAGATGAGGGAGAAGACGATGACTGATCACGGAGCCGACCTGCTGATCCGCGCCGGGGCGGTGCACACCCTGGTGCCCGGTCAGGCGGTGCAGCGGGCAGTGGCCGTGCGCGGCGACCGTATCGCGGCCGTGTCCGCCGCCCCGAACGGTCTCGATCACCTGGTGAGCGCGGAGACACAGGTCCATGACCTGCCCGGTGCCACCGTACTGCCGGCCTTCGACGACACCCACACCCACCTGATCTTCGCAGCGCTCGGTGCCCATGACGTCCCCGTGCACCAGGCCCGCAACATCCCCGAGTTCCTCGACCTGATCCGGCAGCGGGCCGCCGTCACCCCCGAGGGCGAGTGGATCCGCACCACCACCAACTGGCAGGAACTCAACCTGGCCGAGCGCCGCATGCCCACCGCGGCCGAACTCGACCAAGCCACCGACCGGCACCCGGTCCTCGTCAAGCGCGGCGGCCACAACGACGTCGTCAACCACTACGCGCTGCGGCTGGCGGGCATCACCGAGGACACCCCCGCACCGCCGGGCGGCACCGTCGGCCGCGGCGCCGACGGCAAGCTCGACGGCCGGCTGATCGACAACGCCCTGCACCTGGTGGAGCACCTGGTCCCGGCCCCGGAGCGGGCCGAGCGCATCGACGGACTGCGCCTGGCCACCCGCGACTACGCCGCCACCGGCATCGGGACCGTACGCGACTGCGCGGTCACCCCCGAGGACTACGCGGTGCTGCTGGCCGCTCGCGAGGCGGGGGCGCTCAGCATCCGGGTGCGGGCGCTGATCTCGGCGCTCGGGCTGACCAGCGCCGCCCAGGTGGAGGATCTGCTCGACGTGATGGAGGAGTGGCGTGACACATCCGACCCGTGGCTGTCGGTGTGGGGTGTGAAGTTCGGCCTCGACGGCGGTCTGGAGGCGGGGGCCACCGAGGAGCCTTACGCCTGCGACCACGCCTTCTCCGGGATGCTGGTCTGGGAGCCGGACGCGCTGGTCGAGGCCGTCGAGGCTGTGGTCCGGCGCGGCCGGCGAGTCGGCACCCACGCCTACGGCGACCGCGCGGTGCGCACCCTGCTGGACGTCTACGAGCGCGTCCTCAAGCGCAACCCTGGGCTGCCCGCCGGCACGCTGGTGATGGAGCACGGCGGCCTGGCAGGACCCGAACAGCAGGCCCGCGCCGTCGCGTTGGGCATCCCGGTCACCATCCAGCAGCCGCTGCTGCACGACACCGCCGAGGTCGGGGAAGGCTTCTGGGGACCCGAACGCGTCGCCCGGCTGTTCCCCGCCCGCGGCTGGATCGACCTGGGCGCCGAGGTCAGCGCCGGATCCGACTTCCCCGTCGGCCGGTTCGGCGCGATGCGCTCCGTCTGGGGCATGACCACCCGGCAGACCGTCATCGGGGTCAAGGGCCCCGAGCACGCCATCACCTACGACGAAGCCCTCACCCTGCACACCGCGGGCGCCGCCCGCCTGACCGGCGAGGCGCACCTGCGCGGCACCCTCACTCCGGGCCGCCTCGCCGACCTCACCGTCTGGGACCAGGATCCCGCCCACTGCACGGGCGACGCGCTGCGTGATCTCCGCCCCACGCACACCTTCGTCGGCGGCCTCCTCGTCACCCCGACCGGCACGCGGTAATCAGTCCACTGAGCCGTGACTGGCTCTGTCCTGGTGGCATGAGCGGCCGTTTGAGATGGACCTCTCGGCGGCGGGGCGTGCAGAAAACCTTGTTGAAAACCCAGGGTGTGGATCTTCGACGAGGAGCACAAGCCCGCTGGTCAGACGTAGTGCAACGCTCACAACCTCGGGGTGGCCCGCGGTGAGAACGACGCACAGGTCATCGTCAGTCACCATCGCCGACCACCGTCTCGCGCGGCACGCTCCCTGCGGGGACGCCGGACGGCGAGGATGACGAGTCATGACGATCGTGTTCCGGGTGCCTGCCGGTGGTGCGGAGCGGGTGGGGTTCGCCTACTCGCCGGCCATGGAGGCCGTACTGAGTCTTCATGTGCTGGTGGAGCCCAAGCACCACCCCGTCCAGCACGGCTGGGTACGCGCGATGCGCAAGCTGTCGCCGGCGCTGAAGCGGGAGATCGAGGCGTTCTCCTACCCGGTGCGCTCGTACTTTCCCGAGTTCCTCTTTCCGCGGCCGACCGGTGGGCTGGCGGACTTCGGCAGCGAGCTGGCCGGCCTGCGCACGGCGGACCCGGAGCTGGTGCGGCTGGAGTTCGCCGTCCCCCTGCTTTCGCCGTGGCCGGGCGGCGGCGAGGGCAGGGATCCCCAGGCCCGGGCAGTTGCGCATCGGCGTCCCGCCTGGTTCCGAGGCCGAACAACCGGCAGTCGCGCCGGAGTCCACCCGGTGACTGGCCCCCTGCTGTCCTCCAGCCGGCCCCGATTCCGGACGGCCCACCGTGAGCGAGGCTCGCCGCACCAGTCGTGAGCCGTCCACACTGACCCCGACTTCCGCGCCGCCGCCTTTTCTTGTGCCCGCCTGGACTTCGCCGGCACCGGCCTGTTCACTGCCGGCAGCGGAGCTTTCACCGCACAATGCCACGTCGAAGACCTGCTCACCCTCCCCAGTCGACTGCGTCCGGACCGCAGCGGATCATGGCCGTGTCGCCGACGCCGGACAGCAGGCGGCGGCCGCATCGGGAAGGTCGATGCGGCCGCCGCCTGCTGTGACGGGGTTCCGTCGCCCGACGGTGGTGCCGGGATGACGAGAATCAGATGCCGTAGGGGTTTTCGATGATGTAGACCCAGTCTCCCTCGCTCGTCCTCTTCATCACCTCGACCGACTTTCCTTCCAGGGTGCCGTCCTCGCTCGTGATCCGCCAGGGCACCTGGACCATCGCCAGGTCGCCGTTCTGGTGGACCGACGCGGCTCCCATCTCGAAGGTGCCGGGCGCGGCGAGGTAGGGCTTCAGCGCTTCCTTGATGTCTTCTCTGCCGTAGACGGGCTCCTGTCCCGGTCCGGGTACGAACATGGCGTCTTCGGCGAACAGGGAACCCAGGCCGTCGAGGTCCTTGTCCTTGAGGTACTGGGCGAAGCGCTCGTGTACGACTTCCGGCTTCATGGTCTTTCCTTTTCTTTTCGGTTCTTCGTTGTGGAGGAGCGGGTCGACTACAGGCCGATCCGTGTGTGCCGTTGGCCGGTGGTGGGCGGCGTCAGCCCCAGAAGCTGCTGGGTGCTGTGGTGCGCGCTGGGGATCTTGTCCGGCACGGTGGCGAGGTCTGAAGGAGCGGGCCGGTGGCACCGGGTGGGGTGTCAGCGGGTGTGTGGGTCGGGCAGGGTGAGGGGTGGGCCCGGGGTGGGCCTGTGCGGCGGGGGGCCGTATCGAGAACGTCGATACGGCCGTTGCTGCCGTGGCGGGGTTTTGTTGCCCGACGGTTATGCGGGGATGACGAGAATTCAGACGCCGTAGGGGTTGTCGATGATGTAGAGCCAGTCCCCCTCGCTCGTCCTCCTCATCACCTCGACCGCCTTTCCTTCCACGACGCCGTCCTCGCTCGTGATCCGCCAGGACGGCTGGACCATCGCCAGGTCGCCGTTCTGGTGGACCGACGTGGCCACCACTTCCATGGTGCTGGGGGAGGCGAGGTAGGGCTTCAGCGCTTCCTTGATGCTTTCCCTGCCGTAGACCGGTTCCTGTCCCGGTCCCGGTACGAACATGGCGTCTTCGGCGAACAGGGAACCCAGTCCGTCGAGGTCCCGGTCCTTGAGGTACTGGGCGAAGCGCTCGTGCACGACTTCCGGCTTCATGGTCTTTCCTCTTCTTTTCGGTTCTTCGTTGCGGACGGGCGGGTCGGCTACAGGCCGATCCATGTGAGCCATTGGCCGGTGGTGCGCGGCGTCAGCCCCACAAGCTGCTGGGCGCTGTCGTGCGCGCTGAGGACCTTGTCCGGCACGGTGGCGAGGTCTGAAGGAGCGGGCCGGTGGCACCGGGTGGGGTGTCAGCGGGTGTGCGGGGCCGGCAGGGTGACGGGCTCGCCCGGGGCGGGCCAGTGCAGCGGGACGCCGGCGGCGTCGAAGGTCTGCTGGACGTGGCCGCGGTCTTCGGTGTAGTGCGCCCAGCCCTCGGCGTGCACGGCCACCACGAGGGGGTCGCCGAGCAGGCGGCGGGCCTCGACGGCCTGGACCGCGGTCAGCGACAGCCGTACGTCACCGAATGCCTCGAAGCCGGCCGCGCCCAGGTGCAGCAGCGCCACGTCGATGCGGTACCGGCCGGCCAGGGCGCTCATCGCGTCCAGGTCGACGGTGTCGCCGGAGACGTACACCGTCGGTGCCGAGCCGTCGTCGGTGTGCAGGAGGAAGCCGGTGACGGGACCGGTGAGGTCCTCGGTGCCGACGGGACCGTGGCGGGCGGGGACCGCGGTGATGTTCAGCGGCGTACGGCCCGGCTTGGACAGGGTCCGGGTCTGCCAGGGCTCCAGGCCGACGGCGCCGCCCCCGAGATCGGCGGCGCCGGCGATGGTGGTGAACACCTGCGAGGCAGCGGAGGCCACCGTACGCCCGGTGGTGTCGAGGTTGTCCAGATGCCCGGTGTGGCTGACCACGACGGCGTCGAGAGCGGGCAGTTGCGAGGGCTTCAGCGCCGGGTCAGCGGTCTTGCGCACCGGAACCGGGCCGTCCTGGTACTCGGTGCCGGCGGCGTCGAAGGTCGGGTCGGTCAGCAGCGTCCAGCCGGCCAGGTGGATCAGCGCGGTGGGACCGCCGAGCACCGTCACGGTGTTCACGGCGCGGGTCACGGCGTCGTCGGTTGCCACGGGTTACTCCTTGACGATCAGGGGTTGGTCCCCTCACTCTGACTGAGTTACTTTCTTGAAGGAAGTACATACCTTTAGGTGAGGTGAGCACGTGCAGGAAAGCACGCGAGGCAACGTCCGTAATCCGGCCTGCCCCGGCAGGCAGCTGTTCGACCTGGTCACCGCCCGGTGGGCCGCCCTGGTCCTGGTGGATCTCATGGAGGGCCCGCAACGCTGGTCCGAGCTGCGCCGACGGGCCGGCGGCGTCAGCGACAAAATGCTCGCGCAGACCCTGCGCGACCTCGAAACCGGCGGGCTGATCACCCGCACCGTGCACGCCGACCGCCCACCGACGGTGCTGTACGCCCTGACCGATCTCGCCCGGGGCGTCACCTCAGCACTGCAACACCTCCAGGACTGGGCCGAACAACACACCAGCGACTACGCCCACCACCTAGGCACCCACACCACCGAACCGAATCCCTGAAAAGGCCACCGCAGTGCTCGCTTCTGCGGCCAACCGCTGTGGGATCACCTATCGAAGGCCGAACAATCCGTGGGAGTCGTCACCGGCCGGCATGATGGAACGTCATCTGCTTTCAGCCGAACACGTCATACTGACCGCGTGGAAGCGGTGGCCCACATCGAAAGAATGCGCTGTGAAGCACCGTAGGCACGCCCTGCAAGAGCATGCCGGTCTGGTAACTGCCGCGCTCAGGAAGGAAGCACTGCGTCTCGATGGCCCCGAATGCGACGAAGCGCTGAAGCGCCTGGCCAAGATGCTGATCACAATTGCTGAGCGCTAATCCGACGGTCACTTGGACTCTTCCGCCGACAAACGAGTTGGAAGGGCTTACGCCCGTTCGACACCGTGAAGGATGGCACTCACTCTGATGGTGAGCGGCATCGTCGCCGTCACAGCGGGCGCAGCGGTGGCGGGACTTCCCGATGACGCTGCCACCGTAGCGGTACCTGCTCTTGCGGGCTTGGTGATGTGGCGGGTCAACAAACGCCATGGCGGACCAGAGACCGGGGACGCGTTCGATCTTTTCCGGCCACGATGACGGCCGACTCCTGGTCACAGCAGCAGTTGGAGTTGTCTTCGAGCCGACGGCGAAGAGCCGCTATCTCATCAGCTGAAGGTGAGTTCGCAGAAGGCGTTGCGGATCTCGGTGAGGGGCTGGCGGTCGCGGGTGTAGAAGAGCTTGTTGGTCAGCAGTACGGCCCAGCGCCCCTGGCCAGGTGAGATCCACATGCCCGTTCCGGTGAAGCCGTAGTGCACCCAGACATCCTGGGTCGGCTCGGTTCCGGGAGCTGGGTGCCAGAACAGGCCGCGTACGGGCTCCAGTTCACCGGTCTGAATCGTCAGCGACTCAGCCACCCAGGCCGGCCCAAAGCCGACCTGCTCCGGTGCAGAGGTGCCGCCCAGCATGTGACGCAGGAAAGCGGCGAGGTCGTCGAGGACGGTGAAGGCGCCGGCGATGCCGCACACACCGCCCAGGAGCCGCGCGGAGAAGTCGTGGGCGACGCCTTTGAGGTGAGCGCCGGTGTCCTGGTCGAACTCGGTCGGTGCGCACCTCGCGGCGGTCTCGGAGGGCAGCAGCCCGAACCGGGTGGTGTTCATACCGAGCGGCTGCCAGATCCGCTCCGTGGCGAGTTGATCGAGGCGTTGGCCCGAGAGGTGTTCGGCGAGGTAGCCGAGGATGAGGGCGGCCCGGTCGGTGTACTCGACGGCCTCTCCGGGCTGGCGGTGCAGTGCTTCCCTCAGTACGCCGTCGCGGATGTCCTGCGGGTCGGTGCCGTAGAGGTTTCTGAGTTGCGCCCGCAGAGGGACACCCGCCGTGTGGGTCAGCAACTGGCGTGCGGTCACCGATCCGAGGGCGTGGTCTTCGACCTCGGGCCAGAAGGTACCGAGGGGAGAGTCGAGGTCGAGCTTGCCTTCTTCCCAGAGGGAGCCGATGGAGGACCACACTGCGAGGATCTTGGTGAGGCTGGCGGCGTCGAAGACGGTGTCGGGCCGCATCGGTACATCCGGCTGCGCGGGGGCGAGGACCCCTGTGGTGCCGTGGACGTGAGTTCCAGCAGCGTCTCCGACGGCCCATACAGCGCCGGGGTAGACCTTGTCGTGGACGCCTTCGCTCAGGAGTTGTTCGATGCGGTCGGTGCGGTACGTCATGGTCTCCCTGTTCGCAGTGGGCATCCCGCCGGTCAGCGTAGTGACGCGGGTGGGATGAGTGGAGGAACGGCGTGCGGGGCTGCCCTTGCCTCTCCGGACAGCTCGGTTTCCGTACCTGCTCAGGAGAGTTGGCGGCCGAGGTCGAGCAGAGCTTGTGCGGCACGCGACAACGGATACCGAGCAGCGTTCGCGTAACCCGCCTGCCGCAGCGCGGACAGCAGGCCGGGTGAGGTTCGGAGCCGGTCCAGATCGCGGGCGAGAGCAGCCGAGTTGGTGAAATCGGTGGCGACGCCGGAGGCAGCGAGGGTCTCGTTGAGGCCGGGTACGGGTTGGTAGAGGACGGGCAGTCCACAGGCTTGGGCCTCCAGCGCGACCAGGCCCATGGCCTCCAGAGTGGTGGACGGCATGACCAGCACGTCGTGTTCGGCGAACACCTTCCACAGTTGTGGACGGCGTAGCCAGCCGAGGTAGCGGGGCCGCATGCCAGCCCGGTGGAACAACGGTGCCAGGGCGTGGAATTGGGCCTGGGGTGCGGCGATGCTCAGCTCGACACCCGGCACGGGCGCCAGGCTTTTGATCAGTGCCTCGGCCCCCTTCTCCGATGTCAACCGTCCCGCGTACAACAGCCGTAGATGGCTGGTGGCAGTGCGGGGTGGCCGGGGTGGCGGGTCAGTGAGCAGGTGATCGGGGATACCCCAGGAGATCCGGGTGATCTTCCGGCGGCCGGTCTGCGGGGCGAGCTTGAGGAGGCGGTCGGCCATTGCTCCCGTCGGTACGACGATCGCGTCGGCGGCTCTGGCGGTCTCGCGCAGGACGCGGAGTTGATCGCGGTGGGCCTCGGCGAAGATCAGATCGGTGCCGTGGACCAGAGCGATGCGGGGATGCAGGGGCAGGGCTCGGATCAGCGCGGGACTGGCTCCGAAGGTGAGGTGCTGGAGGTGCAGGACGCTGATCTGCGCTGGGTCGATCGCGGCTGAGAGTGCCTTGCGCAGGGCTGCGATGTAACGGCCGAATGCCGGGCCTTCCAAGCACTTCCCGGCGACGGGAAGCAGGTCGAGCCCGGCCGGGAGGTGGTGTCTAACGTTGGGCGGGCCCAGCATGAACGCGTGTGCCGGGACCAAAGGGCGGTCTCCAGTGTAGAGATCGAGGAAGAGTTCGACGCTGCCACCCGGACTTCCGGCGGGTAGGTCCAGCAGGGTGGCGGCCAGCGGCCCGGTGGCCGGATGGGGACTCACAGGGCTCCTCCGCGGATCTCTTCGTAGAGGCGGGAGATGTCGATGCCCTCCGTGGTCGCGTACTTGGAGAGCTGCTGTTGATAGCTGGCCGGAGTGCCGTAGGCCGTGAGGAAGACGAGCTTGCCGAACGTCATCCCCGGATAGACCCGAACGGGCTTGGCTGCGCGGATCTCCAACGTCCAGCGGATGGCGTGGCCTTGGTGGCCGAGCGGAGCGGAGACGTGGACCCAGATACCAAGTGCGCCGATGGTGCGGTCGCCGTTGAGCATCTGCGCGTACGTCTCCGAGCCGGTCTGCTCCAGCGTGATGCCGAGGTAGAGCACCCCCGGCCGCAACACCAGACCCGTTGCGGGGATGGTCTGTTCGATGAACGTGGTGGGAGCGGCGGCATCCAGGTCACCGGCACACATGCGGAGCCTGTCTCCGAGTCGCCAGTCATAGGCGTTCGGGGAAAGACGGGCGGGGTCGTACGGGTCGATCGTGATCTCACCGGCCTGGAGGGCAGCACTGATCGCGGGGCCGGTGAGGATCACGAGGCGACCGGCTTCAACGGGGTGACATCCCGCCAGTACTCGGACGGCTGCGGGCCTGTGGCGACCTGGTACTTGCCTTGATACGGGGCGATTTCACCGGTGGAGACGAAGAACATGATCTGCGCGATCTTCATCCCGGCGTACACCCGCAACGGACGGACCGGCGAGAGCATCAGCGTCCACTGGCCGTGGAAGCCGATGTCGCCGATGGGGGCGGTGATCTCGACGAAGAGGCCGAGCCTGCCGACCGAGGACCGACCGAACAGCAGCGGCACGAAGGAGTCGGAGCCGACTTGTTCGAGGGTGTGCCCGAGGTACAACTCGCCGGGCTGGAGCACGTATCCGTCCGTTCCAATCTCCCACTCACGCGTGAGGTTCGGGCGGTAGGAGTCGATCACCGTGTCGGCGTAGGTCAGCAGGGTGGGGCCGAGGCGGACGTTGTAGCTGTTCGGGTTGACCTGTTCCAGCTCGAAGGGGTCGATGGTCAGACGACCGTCGCGGGCAGCTGCGGTGATCTCGGGTCCGGTGAGGATCACTGCTCGCCTCCCGCAGCAGTAACGGCGCGTTGTACGGCTTGGCCAAGTCGCAGCCCAGCTTGGCGCGTTCGTCCGCCCAAGTGGCTGTCGGCGAGGTAGTCGGTCGTCAGTACGCTGCTCACCACCAACGGAAGTGGCATAGGGGCGATGACCAACGGGCCTACATGTTCGGCGAGTTGCCTGAAGAGCTGAGCGCGGTCATCTGGAAGAGCGGCGTGGACGAGGTGGTTGTCGAAGGGCTCGACGGCCAACAGGTCGCCGAGGGTGAGCACTTCGCCGAGCGGTACGGATCGGAGGGCGGTCTCGTTGAGAATCACCGCATCCACGCCGAGGCCGTGACGGAGTCGTGCGGCGATCTCTCGCAGCAGACGACGGCGATCCAACTCCCCATTGCGATAAGGCTCATTCACGGTTCCGAGCGAACTCGCCAGCTTGCGGCCGACGAAGGAAATCTCCTCCTGCACCGTGGCAAGCTCTTCGGGAACTCCGGATGCTCTTGGGAAAGTGCACGTACGCGCGGTCCAGCCGCTGCCGACAGGTTCCGCGGCGGCGTAGCCGATGCCGAGTTCACGCCCCTTGACGATCAGCGTGTCACCGATGTGCACCGGGCCATAGGTGTCGCTGTGGCAGTGACCGGCAAAGATGACGTCCACCAACGGGCAGGCGGCAGCCAGCTTCAGGTCCTCCTCGAAGCCGGAGTGGGACAACACGACCCACGCGTCGGCTCGGTGGTGGTTCTCCAGCATCACTTCGCGCAGAGCGTGAGCCGGGTCGGTGACGTGATGGCCCTTGCGGTCGCGGGTGGGGATCGTGTGGAACGCCTGAGGACCGATCACCGCCGTGATGGCGACCCGTTGGCCGCCGACCCGCTTGATGCGCACGCGGTCGAAGAGCGGTTTGCCGTTGGCGTCGGAGGCGTTGGCGCACACGGTCATCTCGTGCAGCCCTGGCTCGAAGTAGTGCGACCAGCCGTGATTCCCCGGCGCGAGCAGGTCGTACAGGCCGGTGAGAATCTCGCGCTCGATCCGGCCCTTGCCGAAGCGGTAGTAGCCGCTCCCTTCGAAGAAGTCGCCGCAGTCCACGATCAGGCTCTCGGTCCTGGCGGTGTGGAGGTGGGTGAGCATCGGCGTGACCGTGTCGAGGGCCGAGTGGACGTCGGTCGTGGCGATGATCTTCCGTAACCGTCGGCTCACGGGGTGACCTCGCAGATGTCGGCACCGAGGGCGTGCAGTTTGGTGGGCAGGTCGGCGTGTCCGCGCCGGAGTTGGTCGAGGCCGCCCAGCGTGGTGACACCGCGCGCGGTGAGGCCGGCGATGAGCAGGGCGGAGCCCGTGCGGATGTCGGTGGCCTCCACTCCGGTCCCGGTCAGCTGCTGCGGGCCGGTGAGGCGGCACTTGGTGGGTGACAGGTCGTGGATCTCGGCGCCGAGACGGGCGAATTGGGGCAGGAGGTTGCCGTGGCGGCCGGGGTTGATGGTGTCGGAGAAGAGATGAGTGCCAGGGCGGGTGAGGGCCAAGGCCATCAAGGACGGTTCGAAGTCGGCGTCCAGACCGCCGGGGGCGAGGGAGGCCACGGCTCGTAGCGGCCGACTGGTGGGCCGGGTGTCGTGGGCGTGGACGGTCAGAACGTCGTCTTCGACGCTGGTCGGCACGCCGAGCCTTCGCAGGGCGCCGATCAGGGGTACGACGTCGTCGCCGCGTACACCGCGGATACGTGCGTCGCCGCCCGTCACCGCGACGGCACAGGCCAGCGTGCCGGCTTCGATCTTGTCGCCAGGCACCTTCCAGGCGATGGTCTCCGTGGGGGCGGTCGGGGGCGGCGCGAGCGAGAGAAGGGACCCGTCGGCCCGGCACTGCCATCCAGTCGTCCGTAACGCCTCTACGACACTGAGCACTTCCGGCGAGAGGTTGGGCCTGCTCAGCCTCAGCGGTCGTCCGGCCACGACGGCGCGTAGAACGGCGGCGATGGTCGCACCTCGGGAACGGAAGGGCAGCATGATCGAGACCGTTCCGGTCCGAGCGGCGGCTGCTTCCACGAGGTAGCCCCGGTCGTCGACGGTCGCGCGGTCACCGAAGCGCTCGTAGACCGTGAAGTGCTGCTCCATACCACGCTCCCCGATCCGGCATCCGCCCGGCCAGGGGAGTCGGGCCTGTCCGTATGCACCGAGCAGTGCCGGCACGAGGTAGTACGAGGCTCGGATACGCGCGGCGGTCTCTGGGTCGGGCCCCGATTTCGGCCTGTCGCTGGGCAGGATGGCCACGGTGTGCGGATCGGAGACGGGGCGGGCTGTGTGCCAGCCGGACTGCTGGAGCAGGGTGAGCATCGTTTCGACGTCGGTGTTCGCTGGGACGTTGCCCAGGTGCACCGGCCGGTGCAGGGCCGCGGCGGCGGCCAGCAGGGGCAGGGCCGCGTTCTTGGACCCGTCGACTGTCACGGAACCGGCGAGAGGGGTCCCTGGCCGGATGGCGACCACTTCGGCGGCGACCGGGGGAATCCTTACGGCTGTCAACCGTCAACTCCTTTGCGGGGGAAGGCATCGTGAGGGCTGTTCCGGACCACTGACCTTGAACTCGGCCCAGCACCGCTTGCCGGAAGGCAGCAGATCGATCCCGTGGCGATCCGCGAGGGCGGCGACGATGAACAGGCCGCGTCCGCCCTCCTCTTCCCCATCCGGCAGTCCGGCCTGTGGAGCCTGGGAGCTGGCGTCGGTCACCTCGATCAGCAGGCGTTCGTCGTACAAGCGGGCGCCGGCCGAAATAGGACCGTGGCCCGCGTGCCGTACCGCGTTGGCGAGCAACTCGGCGGCGACCAGTTCCGCCGTCTCCAGAAGTTCCTGATCGAGGGAGGCGTCCCAGTCTCGTATCCCGATCGCGAGCCGCCGACGCGCCGAACTGGCGGCAGCAGCGGTGCCGTGAACGGGAAAGTGGATCTGATGCGCTTCCATGAGCGGCCTCCTGGATCGGTGTGGCAGCTCCACGCAACCGCTTCGGAGGCAAGGGGGGCCACGCCGTGTGCCGTCGCCGCATCACTTATGCAGGAGCTGCATCACGTCCAATCGCCGCTCGGTTACGCTCGGTTGAGCAGGCAGGATCGGCGGCGGCAGAAAGGGCCGTGGCACAGATGGCCGAGGCACAGAGTGAGGCGAGACGGATCGGCGAAGTGATCCGTCAGGCACGCGTGTTACAGCGACGCTCGCAGACGGACGTTGCCGCCGCTCTGGGGTACCACCAGTCGAAAGTGAGCCGCCTGGAGAGCGGCAGAGGCACCGAAGACGTGCGCACGCTGCGCGAGATCGCGCGGGTGCTGAGCATTCCACCGCACCGTCTCGGTCTCGTCTCCTCCTCCGATGCCAGCCCCGCCGATCCCGGAACAGAGGACATGTACCGCCGTACCTTCCTGGCCGCGAGCGTCGCGGCTCTCGCGGCTCCGTCGTCGTCCACCGCCGCACATCACGACCTGGTGCAGGTTCTGCTGCCAGGTACGAGCCCTGCTGCCCCCGAGCAGGCCCTGAGCATCGACGAACTGCGGGACCGGACACAGGACGTACGCCGGATGTTCTGTACGTGCGAGTACACGGACCTGGAGCGGACGCTGCCGGGTCTGATCACCGATCTGCGCCATGCCGTCGGCGGCTCGTCCGGCTCGGCGGAGGCGTCCGGGTTGCTGGCCACCGCGTACCAGACGTCGGTGAGTCTGCTGCTGAAGCGAGCTGATCAGGGCAACGCCTGGCTCGCGGCCGGTCGGGCCATGGCCGAGGCGGAGCGGTCAGGTGATCCCGTTGTCCTGGCCGCCAGTGTCCGTGTTCACGCCCACGTCCTCGTGCGCGAGAAGCACACCGCCCAGGCGGTGAACATGGTCCGCCACACCGCCGACCAGCTCACCGGTTCCTACGATCAGCGCTCACCCCGATACCTGGCAGCGGTCGGCCTGCTGCTGCTCCGTGGGGCGACCGCCGCCAGCAGAAACGGGGACCGTGCCACCACCCAGGACTTCCTCGTCGAGGCCAAGGAAGTCGCCCGCTACGTCGCCTTCGACCGGCCCGACGCCTGGGCGAACTTCAGCCCCACCAACGTCGCTCTGCACGAGATCAGCGCGGCCGTCTCCTTCGGCGACGCCGGCATCGCGCTGGAAACCGCGCGGCCACTCATGCGGCACCACATTCCCGTCCCCGAGCGCCGGGCCGCGCTCTGGGTGGAGACCGCCCACGCCTACAGTCAGCAGGGCAGACTCGCCGACGGCTACCAGGCCCTGCGCATCGCCGAGAGCTGTGCGGCCCAGGACATCCGCCGACCGGCCGTACGCGAACTGGTCGCCGACATGGCGGCCCGCGACCGCCGCCGGGCCCTGCCCGAACTGCACCACTTCAGCCGCCAACTGGGAGTGCCCGCGTGAGTGACCAGCCCGACAAGCCGTTCCTCCAGATCATTGTCTGCGCGGCCGGGGTAGCCGCCGACGTCGGCAAACTGATCACCGCAGCGCAGGAACGGCACTGGGACGTCGGTGTCGTCGCCACCCCGCAGGGGCTCGGCTTCCTCGATGTGGAGGCGGTCGAAGCGCAGACCGGTCTCCCTATCCGCTCGGCCTGGCGAACCCCGGGCCAACCACGCCCGACCCGCCCCGCGGACGCGATCGCGGTCGCCCCGGCCACCTTCAACACCGTCAACAAGTGGGCCGCCGGGATCGCCGACAACCTCGCCCTGGGCATCCTGTGCGAAGCACCCGCGATGGAGGTGCCAGTGGCTGTGCTGCCGTACCTGAACTCCGCCCAGGCCGCCCACCCCGCGTACCGGCAGAACCTGGGACAGCTGCGCGAGATGGGCGTCCTGATCGGGTCGTACGAGCCTCATCGGCCGAAGGCCGGCGGCGGCGCGAACCGCTTCCCCTGGGAGGAAGCCTTGGACCTGCTTGAACCTCGGCTCGCTCGGTAACCGCAGCCGGGTGTGGTCAGGATCCAGGCAGTAGCGCCACGACGGTGGACTGGACGAGTTGGGCTGCGGCCAAGAGGTTGGGGACTCCGCCGCAGCGTTCGACGAGGTTCTGGAGCATGTAGCGCAGGGTGCCGGGGTCGCGGGCGGGTTCGTCCAGGCGCGAGGTGATCATGGCGAGGTCACGCAGGGCGGCGTCCACCTCGGGGTATTGGCCGCGTAGTTCTTCCAGGCGCCGTCGAAGGTCGTCGATGCTGTCGCGGGCTTTGTCGACCGCTTCGTTGGTGATGTTGTTGGTCTGGCTGGCGTTCTGGGAGAACGCTGCGGCTTGGGCTGGCCCGGTCATGTTGCCGTGGTTGATGATGCCGAAGTTGGGTCCGTTGGGGACAGGGTCGGGCTGGCGGCGGATGGCCATGCGAGGCTCCTGTTGAGGTGCGGGTCAGTTCTTCTGGGAGGGGCTCTGGGAGAACGGGGCGGCCTGTGCGGGGCCGATCATCGTGCCGCCGTTCATGACACCGAAGTTGTAGATGGCGGTGGCCTGTTGCTGGTATGAAGCGATGTCGACGTTGTGGTCGCGCAGGAAGATCTCGGTGGAGTCGAAGACTCGGCGCTGCATCATCTGCACGTAGTAGCGGGCGTCGTCGTTGGTGTGCATGTCCTCGATCCAGCGAACGCTGTACACCTCTCGAAGACTGACCGGTCCGCTGCCCGCGTCGAGTTCGGGACGGCTGCGAGCCTTGCGACGCAGGAGCCGGTCGACGCCGACATAGATGTCGCCGACGGCGTTGAACGCATTGCGGCCGAGCCATCTCAGGCTCCGCGGGTTTGCGGGCTTGAGACCGGCGACCTTCGGGTTGAGCGGAGCCATGATGTGTGGCCGGACGGTGACGCGCAGAAAGCCGCCCTGGTAGGCAAGGTGGACCAGAACGGCGGCGATGAGATCACCGTTCCAGGCGGTGACCCGGGCCCAGATGTAGCGGCGAGCAATCTCGTCAGCGGGTTTGTCTCCGACGTTGTCTTCGGCGAGGGCGTGCAGGGTACGCCAGGCATCGCCGTCGATCTGGGCCCAGCGTTTGTGGTGGATGCCAGCGATGCCGATGACCTCCATGCGCGGGATGGGGTGATCGGGGTGGTGGGCGGGTGCCGGGTCGTCCAGGCGGCGTGCGACATGCGTGTGCAGCTGGGCAACGGTGAAGTGCTTCAGCGGCTTGCGCGCCACTGGTTGGTTGTGCTGAGCCAGGGCGTCTAGGACGGCCTTTGCCACCTCGGCCATGTCGGGCTGGCTTCGGCGTTGTGCGGGCGAACCGAGCCCCGAAGACAACCCGGGATCTTCGTCCCCCGTGTCCTGGTTCTCCGGGGCCGGCTCGACGTCGATGCCAATGACCGCAGGCGGCCACGCCTGAAGACCCGCTCCGAGAAAGCGGTCCCGGTCGCCGCTGTCGCGGCGCTCTCGGAGATACGGCAGGGCGTGGGCCTGGACGGCTGTCGGAGCCGAGTGCAGCTCACCGGCCAGCAAGGCGTTGAGGCGTGTTTGTGCCAGGTAGCGTTCGACCAGGTACACGCCCCATACCCCGACGACCAGGGTGAGGGCAGCCCACCCCACCGTCAGAGTTCCGGCGATGGCCTGCCAGAGGACAACCGCGACCACCACAGCGACGGCCCATCGCCGTTTCCACATGTGGCGTATGGCGCGGTCCGAGGCTTCCAGCACGGGTTCCTGGTGGAAGCCGTACGCCGGAACCGGCCGCTTCGACTTCTTGATCCTCCGCCGAACCCAGACCGCGTAGTCCTCGCCCACCACCACCGACGGGGGCACTGGTTCAGAGGAACCAGGTGCTTTCTCCGCTCCCTTGGGCGGAAAGAGCCACCGCAGCCGCTTCTTCACGGCTGCCTTCAACTCCTTCCACAGCCGTGCCAGTTCGGCGCGCAACACGGCCAGCCAGTCCGTGCGGGCGAAGACCGCAGCGCTCAACCGGCGAGTGATTCCCTCGGTATAGACCCCGTGCTTGATCACTTCCTTTGCATCAGCCGCAGTCCCCAACGGCACCGCCGGTACCGAAAAGACAGACTGATGCTCCGCGTAGGTCAAAGCCCCCCACCCCCGTGTCTCCGATGCCCCACCGCGACACCTGGATACGGCGGATGCAGAGGGGCATCGTCCTCGCACAGAGCAAGCGCTGCCATACCGCAAAACCACACGAATAGCCCACAGAGCCATTCGGATCGAACAATGACCGAAAGGCGCCTCCGTGTTGTGTGGTTACTGACGGTGCAGGTGATGTCCCGCCGGGACCCGGAGGCCGGGCGTCACCGGGAGCGTGGCCGCGCCTGTGCCGACTGTTGTGGGGCTGGGGCGACTGCTGCGATCGGAACCGCAGCACCGATGTGCCCTGCGGCAGCACTGCGAGCCTGCGCCGCACGGGCCCGTGCGCTGGGAACCGGCCGTACGCCGAGGCGTTGAACACGCCAGGTCAGGACTCGCGCGGGAGAGTCGGCATCGTCGAGGGCCCGTTGGCCGGCGGCCTGTTGAAGGAGCCGCTGCGGATCGTGGCCCGCTGCCTCGGCCTCGGCGAGGGCAGCGGAGAGAGCGCCGAAGGCGGGATCTTCGACGATCTGCTCGACACGGCCGGGCACAGCCTGGCGCAGGTGCAGAACGTACCGATCCACAGTCCGCCGGGGCGGTCGGCGCTGAGCGAGAGCGGCCAAGGGGGCGGCTGCGGCCTGACCGTAGGCGGCCTGGAGATGGAGCAGCGTCTGGCGCGCAGCCGCGACTTGCTGATCATGATGGCGGAGCTGGTGCCAACGGGCAGCGGCGATGACGACGAGGATCGCGGCGTCGAGGAACATCGCCAGGACGGCTCCGTCTTTGGGCGCAGGTTCGCGGAGCATGGCACGTACGGCGCCCCGCAGGGCCCTGGCGTGGTGGTGCTCGGCGCGAATGCGGGAGCGGGTGGCGCGCTCGAACGCAGTTGCCGCTTCTCGGAGTTGAGGCCGCACAGCTTGGGGCGTGACGAGGAGAACGGCGTCGAGAGCTTCACCGAAGGCGGCCAAGTGAGCCTGAGATGCTCCGTCGTCGGGTTGATCCAGGTGTTGGGGAATGCGTTCGGCGGCAGCTGTGGCCTGGTGCCAGGGGTCGGACCTTCGCTGGCCGGACTGGTCCGTGCGCTGCGGCGGCCCCATACTCGCCAGGCGTTCTTGGATCTTGGGGAGGGACAGGTCCGGGGCGAGTTTGGAGCCGGAGTACCAAATGGGACCTTGGGCGTCGTCCGCGACGGCGACCTTGTATCCGCGTACGTCCCCTGAGGGGAAGTGCACGACCTCGACCAGCACACCGTCGAGGCGGCTGAGCAGGCCGACGAACTCCTCGACGGTGGAGGCGGCGGCCACAGCGGTGCGGACGGTGGCGCGCAGGCGTTCGCGGGCGGTCGTGTCGTGGCCGGCGCGGCGGGCCTTCTCCTGTTCTGCGCGGGTGGGTCGTTCGGCGGCAGTACGGTCACCGCGGACGACCTGGGAGAGGCCGTACTTCTTCTCGATGGCGGCGAGTTCGCGATCGGCGGTGAGGTAGTCGTTCCAGTGGCGGGCGGTGCGCAGGTCGGCGCGGACTTTGGTGGCGGCGATGTGGATGTGGTCGGGGGCGTGGCGGACGGCGACCCATCGGCAGCCGTCCGGATCTCCGTCGGGTGCGATGCCGGTGGTGGCGACGACGCGGCGGGCGATGTCGGCCCACTCCTCGTCGCTGAGGTGGCGGTCGCTCTCGGCGGCCCGGATCGAGCAGTGCCACGTGTGCTTTTCAGGGGCGCGGCCGAGGCGCCCGGCCTGTTTGACGTGCAGGTCGAGGTCGGCCACGAGGAGCCTCCTCGTGGCGTCGAAGTCTTCGGTGCGGCCGGGGTCGGGGGCGAAGCCGTCCCAGGAGGCGACCAGGTGGGGGTCGGTGTGGTCCTTGGCCGTCCTGGTGTCGAACAGGTACCGGATCAGCCCGGCTGTGTCCTTGCCGCCGCTGATCTTCGCGATCATCGGGCGGGCTTCTTGGCGACGGCCTGGTTCGCGGCGGACGCGATGTGGCGGACGGTGGCGCCTACTGCGTCCAAGGCGGGTTCGACCTGGGCCAGCATGGCGTTGTCCCCAGGGTGTGGATGGCCGCCGGAGTTGAGCTTCTTGGCGATCTGGTTGATGTTGTGGCCGATCCTGGCAACCGCACTGCGCAGGGCGGTCAGTTCGTCGATGTAGTCGTCGAGCGGAGTGCGCTGGCCGGACAGAGCGAGGTCACCGTGGAGATGGGCCATGACGACAGCGCCGACGTAGTGGGCGCCGGCGATGTTCAGGGACCGGGCCTTGGCGAGGATCGCGGTCTTCTCGTCGGCGCTGTAGCGCACGTCGACACGCTCTTTGCGCTGGACGGGTTCGCGCTGACGGCGGCGGGCGACGCGGCGCAGCGCGGCGGCATCGGCGGCTCGCGACAGCGGAACGACGGGAGACTCGACGAGCTTGTCCTCCTTGGACACCTCCTGGTGCCCGAGCCCCTCCGCCACTCCCGGGGCGGAGGCACCCTCGTTGGACCGGCCCTTGGACGGTCCAACGGGATACCTTGCTGCGCTGTTCAGGCTGGTGGTCATCTCCTGCTCGGAGAGCAGGAGTTCGTGGTGCGGATCGCACATGGAGGGATTCTCCGAAGGTTGTTCGGGGGCTGATGGTTCGCTGTGCACCGAGGTCAGGCGGCGGTGGCGGAGGCCGTGTCGGGCTCCCTCTGCTGCGGGGAGGCGGCCTCGTCGAGTTCGGCCTGAAGGATGCCCTTGAGCTTGTCCGCCTCCGCCCTTCCGATGGTCAAGTCCCTGTCGCGGAAGGTGGCTTCGATGTGGCGGCGGGAGGCACGCCCGTTGCGTCCCAGTGGCGCAGTGCGCGCGAGGGCGAGCCGTTCGGGAGAGATCTTGCTGGGCTCGTGATCCTTCGGTTCGGCTGAGGAACTCGGTTCCTCAGCCACTTCGATGGCGGCCGGAGCCACATCGGCGGGGCCGTGAGCAGTGGGCTGGCGGTGGACGACGATGGAGAGATGGACCGCGCCGGCCAGGGCGAGCGGGGCGATGGCGGACAGGCCACCGACTGTGAAGTCGTCGAGGCGGAGGCCATCGCCCAGGCGGGTCTGCTGGTTGAGGCGGACGGCGTGCAGGGCGTTGGCCCAGATACTCGTCACGGTCGCGGCGCCGACGAGTGTCCATACGTACACGCGGGACCCTGCCGAGGCTGCGCGCAGCATCACGAGGACTCCCACGCCGATGGCGATGAACCCGTCGATCACCAGCGGAAAGACGTAGGTGAGAAGCCCGCGGACGTGGATGGCGACGGCCATCTGACGCAGGGCGTCGTAGGACAGTGCGAAGGCGAAAGCGGCGAGTAGAGCGATGCCGACGCGAATCGCGGCGGTGGCGGTGATGCGGGCAGACAAGCGGGGTGCTCCAGGGAACTTGAGGGGGCGGCGGCCTCGGCGCAGGGGAGGGCGAGGCGTGGCCGCCGGGAGATGCGGTGTCTCGTACCACTCGTCGCATGGCTGGTCAGCGCAGGTACGAGTGGGCTGGCGATGTCGAGACGACTCGTTGCGGGTCTTTCACTCGTCCCCGCGCTGACCTGCGCGGGGACGAGTGCGACGAGTCGGTGCGGGTCAGGCCGCGGAGTCGGGAAGGGGCTCGGCCACCGGAGCCGGTTCGGGGCAGTAGCGCGCCCAGGCGTCGAGGAATTGGTTGCGGGCGAAGCCCTTGGCCTGGGTGCCGTCGGGGAAGCGGCGGTTGGCCGAGCTGATGCCGTAGGGCTTCAGCAGCAGTTGCAGGCCACGCGGGGTCAGCCCGTTGGGGCCATACTCGGCCCACGGCGCTTCCTTGTCCGCGTTGAGGGCCTCCAGCAGGCGTTTCGTGCCCAGGACCGCCGGGTCGTTCTCGGCGGCGAAGGCCCGGCGGATGCCGACCAGGAGGCGGGTGCGCAGGCCGCCTTCCTCGTCCTGCCCGGCCTCGTAGTCGGTCATGACGCGGCAGGCGGTACGGGCGAGTGCGGGCCACTCGCCGCCGGCGAGGTCGGCGATGACCACCAGGGGTTCCCAGGTGTCGGCCGCGCGGTCCTCGACCGGCATCGGCGGCTCCATCTCCAGCGCCTGGGCGTACAGCGGCTGGAGCCAGGTGGTGAGCCGGTCACGGATCGCGTGCAGGGCAGGGGTGTCGCGGTGGGTGCGGAAGTGCGCCACCTCCTCGCCGTCCGCCCGGCGCCTCATCCGGATGACCACTGACCGGTCCATCACCGTGTCCGGCAGATCACCGATCCCGGCGAGCGCCGCCATGGCGAACGTGGGGAACGCGGTGGGCTTGTGCTCGGGCCCGGTCCCCCGCAGCGTGGGCCGGTTGCGCTGGTGCCCGGCGTTGATCAGGCCGCGCACCTCCTCGTTCTTCTCCGCCGCCTTGGCGGTGCTGAAGAGGGTGTCGGCCTCGTCGACCAGGAGAGCCGGCGGGTCCTCGTCGTCGATCGAGCGGAAGATGGCCGCCGCGCTGGCGTTGACCGTGATCAGCGGGTTGCGCACGGTCTCGGTGACCACGTCCAGCAGCCGCGACTTCCCGCACCGCTTCTCCGGAGCCACGATCGCCAGGCGCGGCGCGTGCTGCCACGCACGCTGTAGATGCGTGGCCGCGATCCACAGCGTGACCGCGGTGAGAGCCTCCTCGCCCGGCATCGCCACGTACCGCTTGATCTGCGCCCGTAGACCGGCCAGGACCCGCGCGCCCTCGGAGTCGGGCGACGCGTTCGGCGCCTCAACTGGGCTGGCGGGTATATCCGGTGTGCCGTCGACCGGTCGGCCGGGGACAGCGACCGGCGGCCACGAAGGCGTGTCGGAGTCGGAATAGTGCTCGGCTCCCGCGTGTTCCACGGGGCAGCTCCTCGTCTGGCGGCTGCGGGCTTGCACGCCTTTGCCGCCGGGTCGGTACTTCACGGGCCGTACGGGGTTGCTGGGGTCTCCGGCGTTGCACCGCCGGGGGCCCGTCCCGTTCTCGCGGGCGCCAGGCCATCGCGAGGGAACACGGACCGTACGTCCACGCCCGCCAACAGTCCAGCGTTTCTGTGTCAGCTCAGCGCAGAACGGTTTGCTACGCTGCCGACCTTTCACGCAGCCAGCCCGAGCAGTTCCAGCAGATTCGCGGTCACCACCCGGTAGGCATTGCCGAGCCGCAGCACCCTGCACGGGTACTCGCCACGCTTCGCCAGCTCATACCCCTTGCTCCGCCCGAGCCCCAGAGCCCGATTGCCCGTATCCAGGTCAACCGACACGGGAAGGGCGAGCAGCTCCTCCCGGCTCATCCCCTTCGAGCTCGTCGACCGTCCTGCGGTCGCGTCGTCGCGCATGCAGCGCACCCCTTTCGGTACAGCCCTCGGCGAACGCGGTCATCGCGTTCGGCTCCAGGCGTCTACCTACCAGGATGACCAAGCTAATGTGTCTTCATGACACAACGCGATTTCGATGATGAAGAGGACCACGTTCCCGAGTGGGAGGACCGGGTCAAGGCCAACGTGGCCGCCGAAGTCCGCCGGAGAAGGAAGGAGATGGGATGGAGCGCACAGGACCTGGCGGACCGGTGCGAGCAACTCGGGCATCCCATCCCGCGCAACGTCATCGCCAACATGGAGTCCGGCCGCCGGGCCAACCTCCCGCTCGTGGACGTCATGATCTTGGCCGCCGCCTTGGAGACGTACCCGGTCTGTCTGATCTTCCCGGTCGGCTACGTCGAAAAGACCCAAGAGCTTCCCTTCCAGGACCTGGTACCCACCTGGGACGCCCTGCGGCGCTTCACCGGCGCCGAGGACGTGCCCTTGTACGACGCGGGCCTGGTCCCCGACTTCGAGGTGCACGACAGCCTCGTACGCACCGCCTTGGCCGCCCTCGAAGAGGAAGAACGGGCACGGTTCGCGGCCAGGACGGCAAGCAACCGGGCTCAGCAGGAAGAAGCCGAGCGCAAGCGGACCAAGTACGCCGACGAGGCCATCTCCGCCAAGTACAACCTCCGCCACCTCCGTCGTGACATCCGCGAGGAGGGCGCCGTCCCACCCCACCTGCCACTCACCCTGAGCGACGTCGACCCACCCGAACCCGACCCCCGCACCACCCCGGAGGAACACGCTTGAAGGGCTCCACCCACCGCCGCTGCTACTGCCGCGCCCCCCACACCGGCAAGCCGCTCGGCAAGAAGTGCCCGAAGCTCTCCAGCCGCAAGCACGGCTCCTACTCCATACGCCAAGAACTCCCGCCCCGCGAGGACGGCACCCGCCGTTCCTTCAACCGCGCCGGCTACGAGTCCCTGAAGACGGCTCAGGCCGACCTCGACCACGTCCGCGCTCTGCTCGCCCTCGCGGACAAGGACGACCCCGACAGCCTCCAGCGCCTCGTCACCCTGCTGGAGGAGGTCTCAGCCGAGAAGGCCCCGCTGCCCGCCATCGAGGAGACCCGACGCCGCCTGCGGGCGGGCCTGGCCCTCCGTGGCAGCCTCACCGTCGGCGAGTGGCTCGACCAGTGGTTCGCCGCGAAGAAGCGCCGCAAGACCACGCTCAACGGCTACGCCTCCCACATCCGCGTCCACCTCAAGCCCCGCATCGGCCACGTACGCCTCGACCGCCTCAACGTCGGCCACCTGGTGGAGATGTTCGACGGGATAGCCGACGACAACGAGGTCATTGCGGCCGAGAACAAGGCCCGCCGCGAGCAGATCGTCCGTTGCAAACCGAGCAAGCCCGGACGCCCCATCGGAGCCGAGCGCAAACTGCTCGCAGCCGAACGAGCCAAGCTGGACGAGATGAAGCCGTTCCGGAAGATCACCGGCCCGGCCTCCCGCCAGGCGATCCGCCGCACCCTGCGCGCGGCCCTGAACTCCGCGATCGCCCAACAGCTCATCACCTTCAACCCGGCATCTCACGTCGAGCTGGAATCCGGTAAACGCCCGAAGCCTCTCCTCTGGACCGACGAACGAGTCCGACGCTGGCGCGAGACGGGCGAGATCCCCGGCCCCGTCATGGTGTGGACCCCGCAGCAGTTCGGCGCCTTCCTCGACGCGGCCGAGGGCGACCGCCTGTACACGATCTTCCACCTCATGGGCACCCGCGGCCTCCGTCGCGGCGAGGCGGTCGGCCAGGACTGGCACGAGATCGACCTCGACGCCGGCCTCATCACCCCCGCGAAGGAGATCGTGGTGGACGGCTGGGACCCCTACGAGTCCGAGCCCAAGACGGACGGCAGCGCCAACACGATCGCGCTCGACAGCACGACCATCAGGGAGCTGCGCGACCACAAGGCCCGCCAGGAGAAGGACCGCGCGAAGTGGGGCCCCGCCTGGCAGAACACCGGCAAGGTCTTCACCAAGGAAGACGGCTCCTGGCTTCACCCGGAGACGGTCTCCGAGACCTTCCGCCGCCTCCTCGCGACGACCGACCTGCCGCCCATCACCCTCCGGGACCTCCGCCACGTCGCCGCGACGCTCACGCACGGAGGCGGGGGCGACATCCACGCGGTGAAGGAGACCCTGCGGCACTCCACCATCACGTTGACCTCGGACACGTATACGAGCCTGCTCCCGGAGCTGGACCGTGAGATCGCTGAGAAGGCTGCGGCGCTTGTTCCTCGGGCTACCGCGTTGAAGGCTGCTAAACAGCGAGCAACCTAGTGCCTGGACCCACGGAAGGCGAGGATCAAGCGCACGGTCAGCTCCTGGGTAAGCTCGCGAGTGCGGCCGGCAAGCATTGCGGCGGTGACTGCTTCGTCCGGATCGGTCCTCACTGGGGTGTCACTTCTGTGCGAGAGGGTGGCTCGATTGGGATCAACCGTGCTGAGGCGTCCAATCATCACCATCATCGGCTTCTCGATACCGACCGCTGGCGCGTAGGCGGAAGCCGTCGCTACCTCGACAGCCTCCAGCAACGACAGCAGAGCGGTGATTCGCTCCTGAGCGTGCTCCTCGTCGAGTACGAAGGCGAGACCCGGCTGCGGCAGGGCCTCCCACGCACTCCGCTGGCCGGACCGAGTGATCGCCAGCCCAGCTGATCGCCCGTGGCGACCCACCACAGATGCCACCGTCATCTCGGCACCGTCGTGCACCTCAACGTGCTCGGTGTTCGAGAAAAACCCGCTGGCGCGGCCGAGGCTCACCAATTCATCGGCCAGCTCCCGCATGCGGGTCGCAGTGACCCTGCTCGTCATCAACACGGGCGCCAAGTGGACTTCCAGCAAGGAGGGACCGCTGGTGTAGGCGCTCGACGGCACGATGTCCCTGTACCAAGCCACGGTGGCGGGCTGATCGAGAGGTTGCCAGATCAGCTCGTCGGCAGGCTGTCCGGAAGCAGCTGATTTCGGGCGCAAGTCCGCATTAACGGGTTTGAACTGAGCGATCACTTCCGCCAGGAAGAGGGCCGCGTGCCGCGCTCCGGCTTCCTGCATGCCTGCACCGTCGGTGTTCTGTTTGGTTCCGTTCGCCATATCGCTGATCCCACGAACCAAAAGGAAGGGAACCCCCGCCTTGGTAGCGGCGTTGGCGAAACCTGCGCCTTCCATCTCCACAGCCACGGCGTCGTTGAAGTTCTGGTCCAAGAGGACGCGGGACGGAGACCCTGCCGGAGCGTCCAGCACCAGGTCGCCAGCCGCGATGGGCTTGAAATGCACCTGGGTCGCGTCTCGTTCCATTTCCGGCAGTCGCCCCCGCCAGTCATCCACGCTGTCGACGTGCATGGCCACCTGCTGAAGATGATGCGTGGTTTCCCAACTGCGGGGGCGCCCCTTGAACCCTCCTGGGCTCTCCTTACCTCCGTGGTACGCATACACCTCAGAAGCCACGACCACGTCGCCTGGGGAGACATCGGGCTTGAGCGACCCCGCAATACCGACGAAGAAGATGGCCTGCGGACGTACAAAATTGATGGCCCGCTCGGTGATCACCGCCGCGGAATCGTTCCCCGGTCCGGTGGCGGCCAGATAGATGGTCCAGGACGTACCCGGGAGCCGACCTCGCTCGAACACCGTTCCCGCTTGGTCGACTCTCTCAAGCCCCTCCAGCAGGCGACGTACTGCCCTACGTTCCAAGGGCAATGCCGTCAGCACGACAAGTGTGTCCTCAGATGCGTGCATGACCGCCCCCTTGCCGCCACTGCTGTGTGCATCTCGCGCTCATACCGTAGATCCAGTGAGCCTCGCCGAAGCGGGTGGTCATCGGCGTGTCGTCACGCGAGGAGATCGCCCATCAACTGTCGCAGTGATGCTCCTCAGCTTGCACCCTCGAACATCCGCTCACGCATCGCTCACGCAAGGGCCCGAAAACGAGTCAGCGTCCGAGCCGACCGAAGCCGACCCGGACGCTGCGTAGCAGGTCAGAGGGAACATCCCCTACCTACAGCCCGTAGGCCCTGTCGGACTCGAACCGACAACCAATGGATTAAAAGTCCACTGCTCTGCCAATTGAGCTAAGGGCCCTGGCCGATGTTGCCCCCCGAGCATAGCCGCCCGCGGCCGTGTCGCCGATCGGGTATAGGGGACACGGCCGTGTCAGGGGGCGGAATCGTCAGGGTTGGGTGGGTTCCTGGGGCGTGCGGTCGGGGTTGAGGAACCAGTGGCGGGCCGAGGCGAACCACCAGGTCGCCGCGGAGCCGAGGACGACGAGGACGGCGATGGGGGCGTAGTTGAAGGTCTCCCAGGTGACGGGGGAGACCTGGGGGAGCATGAAGAGGACGGTGATGAAGACGACCCAGGTCACGGAGATCACGCCGATCACCCCGGACCAGCGGCCGAGGTGCCAGGGCCCCCGTTCGAAGGCGGCGCCCTTGCGGACCCGCAGGAACGTCGGGATGACGTACGCGATGTAGAGCCCGATGACGGCGATGGAGGTCACGGCCGCGTACGCCGTCTCGTTGATCAGGTAGGGCAGGCCGAGGACGAGCGCGCCGCCCGCGGCGAGCCAGACGGCGGCGACGGGGGTGCGCGTACGGGGGCTCACCGTGTGCCAGACACGGGAGAAGGGGAGCGCGCCGTCGCGCGAGAAGGCGTAGATCATGCGGGAGTTGGCGGTCACGGACGCCATCCCGCAGAACAGCTGGGCGCCGATGACGACGAGCAGGAGCAGCTTCCCGGAGGTCGCCCCCAGCGCGTCGAGGAGGATCTGCGCGGGCGGCACCCCGGTCTCGGAGTTCAGCTGCGCGTCGTACGACTGGATGGCGAAGGTGAAGCCGAGCAGGAGTACGAACCCGGCGATCCAGGAGGTCCAGATGGCTCGGACGATGCCCTGCGGGCCGGCGGTCGACGCGTCGTGGGTCTCCTCGGTCATGTGCGCGGAGGCGTCGTACCCGGTGAACGTGTACTGCGCCATCAGCAGCCCGAGCGCGACGACGTACACCCCGCTCCCCCACCCGGTGTTGTTGACGAACTCGCCGAAGACGAAGGACGCCGACTGGTGGTGGTCCGGCGCGAAGGTGAGCGCGCCGACGATGACGGCGACCCCGAGGACGTGCCACCAGACGCTGACGCTGTTGAGGAAGGCGACGATGCGGACGCCGAAGGTGTTGAGGAGGCCGTGCAGGAGGAGGATCGCCGCGAAGAGCAGGATCGTCCGGCCGGGCGTCACCTCGAAGCCGAACTGGAGGTTGAGGTACGCGCCGAGGAACGACGCCGCGCCGAAGTCGACGCCCGCGGTCACGGCGATCTGCCCGAGGACGTTGAACCAGCCGGTGAACCAGGCCCAGGCGGCGGCCGTCCGCGGGGGCGCGAGGCGGTGGGCCCAGAAGTAGAGGCCCGCCGAGGTGGGGTACGCGGAGCAGATCTCGGCCATCGAGAGGCCGACGAACAGCGTCATGAGCCCTACGGCGACCCAGCCCCAGGTGATGACCGCCGGGCCGCCCGTGTTCATGCCGAACGCGTAGAGGGTGAGGCAGCCCGACAGCACCGAGATGATCGTGAAGGAGACGGCGTAGTTGGAGAACGCGGACATGCGGCGGGCGAGGACCTGCGTGTAGCCGAGCTGGGCGAGGCGCTCCTCGTCGGAGGCCGGGGACGGGGGCGGGGCCTGGGTCGAGCTCCGTTCGGCGGGTATGGCGGAGTCTTCTGTCATGCCCCCAGCAATTCCCTTGCCAGGGGCGTGACATGCGTCACAAGTGGCTAAAAACAACGGCTGGGAGGCGGGTTCGCGGACGGGACGAGTAGGCTCCGCCGGCGAATCCACCGAGGACGGGGAAGGCCGATGCGGTACTGCGAGCGCCACGAGATGCACAACTGCGCCGACTGCGCTCCGCCCGTACCCCGTGGCCTTGCGCCCACCGGCGAATGGGACGAGTGGCCGGCGGCCGCGATCATCATCCACGCCAGTGGCAAGGCCCACCTTCCCGGCTGCGGGCACATCGTCCCGGCCGATATCCGGCCACCGCTCTACGGCTGGGTGCTCGATCCCTCACCCGGAGCATGGCGCCGCCTCGCGCCGTCCAGTCCGCTCGGTGCCACACGGGGCAACACCGCGCGGGTGGCCGTGAGCCGTTGCATGACCTGCGACGCGACGCAGTAGGGGCGACCGGGAGGCGACTGCCGACCGAGCCTCGCGGCCCGGCCGGGGTGCCCGGAGGTGGGGTCAGGCCCGGGTGAGGCGGACCGCGACCGTCTCGGCGGACTGTCCGGAAACCGCCGCTACTGGTCGAGGGCTTCGGCCGGGCGCGTTTCAGCCCGCGTTCAACTCCGCCAACGGCAGCGTGTGGCTCGTCTGGAGGACCTTCGCCCGCAGGTACCGCACGTTGTGCGGGGTCGTGAAGACGCCGGTGGGGACGCGGTTCTGGACGTCGATGCCCAGCCCCCGGAGCTGGTCGGCCTTGTCGGGGTTGTTGGAGAGGAGGTCGAGGGAGTCGATGCCGAGGGCGGTGAGCATCTGGGCGGCGGCGGTGTAGTCGCGGCCGTCCTCGGGGAGCCCGAGCGCCTTGTTCGCCTCGTACGTGTCGAGGCCCTGGTCCTGGAGGGCGTACGCGTCGAGCTTGTTGTAGAGGCCGATGCCGCGGCCCTCCTGGCGGAGGTAGAGCAGGACGCCGCCCGTCTCCGCGATGCGCTCGACCGCCTCGCGGAGCTGGGGGCCGCAGTCGCAGCGGGCGGAGCCGAAGACGTCCCCGGTGAGGCACTCGGAGTGGAGGCGGACCAGGGGCACGCCGTTGGGGGTGCCGAGGACGATCGCGATGTGTTCCTGGCCGTCGGTCAGTCCGTCGAAGGTGACGATCTCGGCGTCGACGCCGTAGCCGTCGGCGAAGCGCAGCGGGACCCGGACGCGGGAGCGCGGCGTGGCGGCGGGGAAGTCGGGCATGCGGGTCTCCGGGGGCCGGGGCGGGTGGGGCGGCGGGCAGGCTGCTTCAGATTTGAAGCAGGTGCCCGGTTCCCGACCCTACTCCTCGTTTTAAAGTTGCAGCAACTGGTTTTGATGTACGTCACGTGTCGCTTTCGCACCCCGACGATCGGCGCAGCCAGGGCACCTCCTGCCCCTCCAGGCCCTCGGTGATCCGCCGGCTGATCTCCTCCAGCTGGCCCACCTGCTCCGGTGTGAGCCGGTCGAACAGCACCGAGCGGACCGTCTCGACGTGCCCCGGCGCGATCCGCTCCAGGATCGCGAGCCCCTCGTCGGTGAGCGCCGCGATGCTGCCGCGCTTGTCCCAGCGGCACTGCTCGCGCCGGACCAGACCGTCCTTTTCCAGCCGAGTCACGGCATACGTCAGCCGGCTGCGCGTGATCTTCGTACTCTCGGCGAGGTCCGTCATCCGCAGCCGGTGCTCCGGCGCGTCGGAGAGGTTGGCGAGGATGGAGTAGTAGAGGTGCGGCATGCCGGCGTCCTGCTGGAGCTGCCGGTCGAGCGCGTCCTCCACCAGGAACAGCGCGGAGACGTACGCGCGCCAGGCGCGCATCTCGTCGGGACTGAGCCAGCGGGTCGTCATACGTCCAGTGTAGGTTTGTTTCAAACTTGAACCAACATCAGCTCAGGGGAGACCGCGCAGATGACCTACCCGTACGTCCTCCTCTCCGCCGCCGTCTCCCTGGACGGCTACCTCGACGACACCGGCCCCGACCGCCTCCTCCTCTCCAGCCCCGCGGACTTCGACCGCGTCGACGAGGTCCGCGCCTCCGTCGACGCGATCCTCATCGGCGCCGGCACGATCCGCGCCGACAACCCCCGCCTCCTCGTCTACTCCGCGTCCCGCCGCGCCGCCCGCGTCGCCGAGGGCCGCCCCGAGTACCCCCTGAAGGTGACGGTCACGGCGTCCGGCGACCTCGACCCCGACGCCAGGTTCTGGCACACGGGCGGGGAGAAGGCCGTGTATACGACCGACCTGGGCGCCCGGCGGGCCGTAGAACTCGGGATCCGCGCCGACGTCGTACCCCTCGGGCCGGAGATCGACTGGCGGCGGCTGCTCACGGATCTGTACGGCCGGGGTGTGCGGCGGCTCATGGTCGAGGGCGGGGGGACGATCCACACGCAGCTCCTCCAGGCGGGGCTGGCCGATGAACTCCAGCTCGTGCTGGCGCCGTTGTTCGTCGGCGACCCGAAGGCGCCGCGGCTGTTCGGGGCCGGGGAGTACGAGCGCGAGCGCCTCCGGCTGATCGAGACGCGGCAGATCGAGGACGTCGTGCTGATGCGGTACCGGCCGAGCGTGACCCCGGCCGACCACCACTGGCTGGGCGTGGCCTGCGACCTCGCCGCGCTGTGCCCGCCCTCGGAGACCGCCTTCAGCGTCGGCGCGGTGATCGTCGCGCAGGACGGTACGGAGATCGCGCGCGGGCATTCGCGGGAGGGCGGCGACAGCGTCGTCCACGCGGAGGAGGCGGCGCTCGCGAAGCTCGACCCGGCGGATCCGAGGCTGCCCGGGGCGACGGTCTACTCCAGCCTGGAACCCTGCGCCCGCAGGGCCTCACGCCCGGCGCCGTGCGCGCGGCTGATCCTCGACGCGGGGGTGCGGCGGGTGGTGACGGCATGGATCGAGCCGGACACCTTCGTCCAGGACGCGGACGGGAACGGACTGCTGCGGGACGCGGGGGTGGAGGTGGTGCTGCTGCCGGAGTACGAGAAGGCGGCGAAGGACCCGAATGGTCATCTATTGGGGTGATACGACTGGCGAGGGTGGGGGCGGGCGGTGACGCTGCCCACATGAGGTCAGTCAAAGCCGTAACCGCCCTCCTCCTGGGCGCCGCCCTAGCCGCCTGTTCCAGCTCCGCCGGCGAACCCCGCCAGATGGCCCGCGCCCTGCCCCCGGACGCCTCGTTCACGCACCCGGGGGTTCTCGTCGGTGCGGATCAGCTCGACGTCGTACGCGAGAACGTGCGCGCCGGGAAGCAGCCCTGGCTGCGGGCCTATCTGGACATGCGGGACAGCAAGTACGGCTCGTACAAGTACCGGCCGGAGCCGTACGAGAGTGTCGACTGCCCCGGCGGCGACCAGCCGGACCGGCCCGCGCACGGGTGTGTGGAGGAGCGGCAGGACGCGATCGCCGCCTACACGCAGGCCCTGCTGTTCCGGGTGACCGGCAAGCAGGCGCACGCCGTGAAGGCGCGGGAGATCATGGACGCCTGGTCGGGGCGGATCCGGCGGCACACGGAGGACGACGCCGGGCTCCAGACCGCGTGGGCGGGGTCGACGTGGGCGCGGGCGGCGGAGATCGTCCGGCACACGCCGGGGGCGGGGTGGCCCCAGGACCGGGTGCTGAGGTTCGAGGGCATGCTCAGGAACGCGTACCTGCCCGCCGTGACGAGAGAAGTCCCGGACTACAACGGGAACTGGGATCTCGCGATGGCGGACGCGGCGATCGGGATCGGGGTCTTCACGAACGACCACAAGGTGTTCGACCAGGCGCTGAGCAGGTTCCGGGCGCGGGTGCCGGCGTACTTCTATCTGGAGAAGGACGGGCGGGTGCCGATCGCGCCGGCGAGGGCCGGGCTCGACGACCCGGTGAAGCTGACGAAGTACTGGTTCGGGCAGACGACGTTCAAGGACGGCGTCTCCCAGGAGACGTGCCGCAACTTCAAGCACGCCGGGTACTCGCTGGCGGCGGCCTCGCACATCGCGGAGACCGCCTGGCACCAGGGTGTCGACCTGTACGGCGAGGCCAAGGACCGGCTGAGGGCGGCGGCCGAGCTGCACGCCCGCTACCAGGAGGGCGAGAAGGCCCCGGCGTGGCTGTGCGGCGGGAAGGTCGACCGGAACATGGGGCCCGACCTGGAGGTCCTGGTCAACCACCTGGAGGGCCGCCTCGGCGAGCCGCTCCCGGCGGCGCACCGGCTGGTGGAGCGGCACCGGCCCGCCGGTACGGACGACCTGTTCGTGGCCTGGGAGACGCTGACGCACGCCCGCAACCCGGGGGTCTAGGGAAACCGGTTTGGAGATCCGCCCGGCGTCTGCCTATAGTTGTCTCACCGACGCGGGGTGGAGCAGCTCGGTAGCTCGCTGGGCTCATAACCCAGAGGTCGCAGGTTCAAATCCTGTCCCCGCTACTGAAAGAGAACCGGGATCCTGGAAACAGGGTCCCGGTTCTTTTGTGCCCAGATGTGATCACTCTGTGTATCCCGCTGTTCTCATCAGCACCCCAACTTGCCCGTTTCTCCCTGCGGTTGACCCAAAAATCCCAGGCCAAAATGTTTGTCGATCAAGAGGAACGGCTTGGAAACGGCCCCCCAGGTCGATTAACGTTCGATAACGCAGCACGGTCACAGCCGTCACAAGAGGCGGCTCCGTGCGCACGCGCCGAATCCCGTAAGGGAACCGGGGAACCACCACCTTGGGGTGAATCACGCGGACGCCACCGCTCACGAGCGGGCGGTTTACGCGCGTAGGAGACCTTCCCGCTCCGAACCCGTCAGCTAACCCGGTAGGCAGCGGAAGGAAAGGAGTGCGCCCGCGTGGCGAACCCGACTGCCCCCGAGGCCCCCGCCCCTCAGCCGACCTTCGGGTTCGGCGGCTACCGAGCCGACGAAGAAGGCCCCTGGGAGGAGTGGAACCCGACGGCGGACTCCGTCCCGGTCAAGGGCAGGCACCGCGTAGCCAAGCAGCGCACCGGAGGCGGCGGCTTCGCCCGTAGCTCCACGGTCCTCGGCGTCGGCGTCATCGCCGCCGTCAGCGCGGGCGGCATGGCCAGCGCCAACACGGGCAACGCGCCCGTCTCCATCAACGTCGCCGACATACCCGGCGTCGGCTCCCTCGTCTCCGACGACGGCGACCAGGCCCAGGACCCCGCGCCGATCAGCAACATCGTCGCCGAGGCCGGCCAGGAGTCCTCCGACGCCGCCGAGGCGCTGCGCAGCCGGATCATCGCGCAGGCCGAGTCCCAGCAGACGCAGGCCGACCAGCAGGCCAAGGTCGCCGCCCAGCGCGCCGAGGCCGAGGCCGCCGCGAAGGCCGCCAAGGCCGCGCAGGCCAACGTCGAGGACGCCAAGGAAGAGGCCGACGCCGCGGCCAAGCGCAAGGCCGAGGAGGCGCGGCTCGCCGAGCTCGCCAAGCAGTACGCGCTGCCGACCTCCTCGTACACCATCACCTCGACGTTCGGGCAGTCCGGGGCCCTGTGGTCGTCCGGCTACCACACCGGGCTCGACTTCGCGGCGCCCACCGGGACGCTCATCAAGGCCGTCCACAGCGGGACCATCACGGAGGCCGGGTACGCCGGGTCCTACGGCTACCGCACCATCCTCACTCTGGATGACGGCACCGAGATCTGGTACGCCCACCAGTCGTCCATCAGCGTCAGTGTCGGCCAGAAGGTCGGTACGGGCGATGTCATCGGGCGGGTCGGGGCGACCGGGAACGTCACCGGGGCGCACCTGCACCTGGAGGTCCACCCCGGGGGCGCGTCCACCGGCATCGACCCGATGGCGTGGCTGCGGAGCAACGGGCTGAACCCCTGAGGTTTTTTGACGCGGGGCCGCTTCGGATTCGGGGCGGCCCCGGTTTTTTTATGCGCTGCTTCTGACCGGATCTTTGCGGTACCGGCGGAATGTGCGCGTCCGGGGCCGTCGTTGACGTAGAGCATGACTACTCTGCGCCCGCTCGGCTCCTCCGACCTCGAAGTCTTCCCCCTCTCCCTCGGCGGCAACGTCTTCGGCTGGACCGCCGACGAGGCGGCCTCCTTCGCCGTCCTCGACGCGTACGCCGCCGCGGGCGGCAACTTCGTCGACACCGCCGACGCCTACTCCGCCTGGGTCGAGGGCAACAGCGGCGGCGAGTCCGAGACGATCATCGGCAAGTGGGTCGCCTCGCGCGGCAACCGGGACGACATCGTCATCGCCACCAAGGTCAGCCAGCACCCCGAGTTCAAGGGCCTGTCCGCCGACAACATCAAGGCGGCGGCCGACGCCTCGTTGAAGCGCCTCGGCACCGACCACATAGACCTCTACTACACCCACTTCGACCAGCCCGACACGCCCGTCGAGGAGATCATCGGCGCGCTCGACGAACTCGTCCGGGCGGGCAAGGTCCGGCACATCGCCGCGTCCAACATCTCCGCCGACCGTCTGCGCGAGTCCCTCGACTTCTCCGACCGCGAGAACCTCGCCCGGTACGTCGCGATCCAGCCGCACTACAACCTCGTCTCCCGCGACACGTACGAGGGCGCCCTCCAGGACACCGTCTCCCAGGCCGGCCTGGCCGCGGTGCCGTACTTCGCGCTCGCCTCCGGCTTCTTGACGGGCAAGTACCGCCCGGGTGCCGTCGTCGAGGGCGCCCGCGCCGCCGCCGGGGCGGGCAAGCACCTGGAGTCCGAGCGGGGCGTGAAGGTCCTCGCCGCCCTCGACGAGATAGCCGGCGCGAGGGGTGTCGAGGTCGCGACGATCGCCCTCGCGTGGCTCGCCGCCCAGCCGACGGTCGCCGCGCCGATCGCCTCCGCACGGGTGGTCGAACAGCTCCCCGCACTGCTGGCCGTGGGCGAGGTGGAGCTGACGGAGGCGGAGGTGGGGTTGCTTACGGGGGCTTCTGCGTAGGGGGAGTTGTCCGGGGTTTCCTTCCCGGCGGTAAGGAGTGACGGCCTTGCCGCCGGAGTGCTTTCAGCCCGGGGAACGACTGCTCGGCCGCACGGAGTCGACAGCACTGCTTGCGCGTACGCCGGTTGACGAGCCGCTCCCTCTATGGGCGCCGGGCAGGTGCTCCGGGCGGCCCGAGCTGGGCGTTGCCCGTCTGAGGTCTACGCCCGGTACCCGCCGTAGGGCGCCCCGTACGCCGGAGGCTGCTGCCAGGTGACGGGCGGCTGCCACTGGTGTTGCCAAGGCAGCGTCACCGGCATCGGCGGGGCCGTCGCGCGGGCCGCGTATTCGAGGGCCGGGCGGGTGGTGGTGCGGGCGGTCCAGAGGGCTGCGAGGAGGCGCTGTTCCCTGGCCACGAAGTCGGCGGGCGGGTGCCCGAGGCGTCCCCGGCGGCGGAGCTGGGCGAGGGCCAGGGCCGTGGACTCGTACTCGGTGAGGGTCTTGGCCGCCGGTTTGCCCAGGTAGTGGGTCGCGTAGTCGCGGGCGACGCGGCGGGCCTTCATGGAGGAGAGGGCAAAGGGTTCGGCGGGGGAGAGCCAGCCGGCGGCGACGTACGCGGGGAGTTCCTCGCGCAGGTAGCGGAGTTCGCGTTGGCGGGTCCAGATGACCAGCCAGGTCAGGAGGCCGAACACCGGGACCATGAACACGCCGTACACGACGAAGAAGCCGAGCGGGCCGAAGTGCGCGGAGCCGTTCCACAGGGAGTGCATGCCCATCGCGAGGACGAGGCCGGTGAGGGGGAACAGGACGCGGCGTACGCGGCGGCCGTCGACCGTGAGCGCGGACAGGCCGAAGCCGATGCCGGTGAAGACCGTGAACAGGGGGTGCGCGAACGGGGACATGATCACCCGTACGAAGAACGTCGCCGCCGTCACCGACACCTTGTCGCCGGCGATCTGGTCCGTGCCGTACGCCGAGCCCAGATAGAGGATGTTCTCGGTGAACGCGAACCCCGCGGCCGCGGTTCCCGCGATGACGACGCCGTCGACGAGGCCCGTGAACTGCCGCCTGCGGAACAGGAAGACGAGGAGTACGGCCGCGGCCTTCGCGGTCTCCTCGACGATCGGGGCGATCAGGGTCGCGCCGAGGGTGTCCGCGCCGTCCGGATCCGCGGTCGTGTTCGCTATCCACTGCGTCGTGAACGTGTTCGCCACGATCGCGATCAGCGTCGCCGCGCAGGCGCCCCAGGCGAACGCGAACACCATGTTCCGCCAGGGGGCGGGGTCCACTCGGTCCAGCCAGCGGAACGCGGTGAGGAGGAGGGGGACGGGGAAGATCGCCAGGCCGAGGCCCACCAACAGGCCCTGGGTGCCGGTCTGTTCGCGGACCAGCGCGAGGATGACCACGCCGGAGATCGTGAGGAGGGTGATGAGAGCCGTGTAGCGGACGGCTGGGCGTTGCCACCAGCGGGGGCGGGGTATCAGGGGGACGGGTGGGTACGCGGCACTGGTCGACACGTCAATGACCATAACGAGGGAATGGTTCTGCCGCGATGGGTTGTCTGCTGGGTGCGGCGCCATTGTGGTTGCTCGCGCCCACGCGGCGGAGCCGCAAATCGATACAGCCCCGCGCCCCTTAAGGGCGTTGATCTACCCGGCGGAACAGCAAATCCCGTACCACGTGGCCCTTCTCGATGCCCTGGCCCTCGAAGCGTGTCAGCGGGCGGAACTCCGGCCTCGGTGCGAAGCCGCCGTTCTCTTGCGTGTTCTCGAACTCCCCGTGCGCGTCCAGGACTTCGAGCATCTGCTCCGCGTACGGCTCCCAGTCCGTCGCGCAGTGGACGATCGCCCCGGGGCGCAGCCTCGTCGCCGCCAGGTCGAGGAACTCCGCCTGGATCAGGCGCCGTTTGTGATGCCGTTTCTTCGGCCACGGGTCCGGGAAGTACACGCGTAGCCCGTCCAGCGCGTCCGGCTTCAGCATCTCCCGCAGCAGGATGATCGCGTCCCCGTTGGCGACCCGGACGTTGGTGAGCCCGTGCTGTTCGGCGAGGTTGAGGAGGTTGCCCTGCCCGGGGGTGTGGACGTCCACGGCGAGGACGTTCGTCCCGGGGTCGGCCGCGGCCATCGCCGCCGTCGCCTCGCCCATCCCGAACCCGATCTCCAGGACGACGGGGCGCTCGTCCCCGTACAGCCCGGTCAGGTCGACCGCGTGTCCGTCGACGTCCAGTCCCCACCGCGCCCACAGCCGCTGCAACGCGTCCGCCTGCCCTGTCGTGACCCTGCTCCGGCGCGGCTGGAAACTCCGGATCCGCCGCTCGAAGTGCGACCCGGCGGGGTCGGCCTTGGGGCCGTCCGGGAAGCGGGGTTCGCCCTTGGCGCGGGTGGGGCGGACGGAGGCATGGGCTTCGGAGCCGGGGGTCTCCGGCTCGCCGCTGGGGTTCAGGGAATCAGACACATTGACATCCTCCCCCTCTTTTAAGAAGAGGGGGATTCCAACCCAGGTGGGTTGAGGTTCACGGACGCTCGACCGCTTGGTGGGCGGTGTCGTCCCTCCGGCACCGGCTGTGCGCCGGGGGCGGGGGGTCCCGCCCTGTCCTGCCACGACGTTGGCTGCTGCGTTGGTGTCCGCGTTGCAGGTGAAGCCGCAGGAGGAGCACTCGAACTCGGCTTGGTTCTTGCGCGAGTTCTTGTCGATCCATCCGCAGGCACTGCACCGCAGACTCGTGTACGGGGCGGGTACGTCCTCGACGCGGCCCGGGGCTTTGTGTCCGGTGCGCTGGCGCAGGAGGCCCCAGCCTTGGGCGAGGATCGCCCGGTTCAATCCGGCTTTGGCCGCCCGGCCGTTCTTGAGGTACTGACCGGGCCGGTCGGGGTCGGGCTTGGCCTTGGCCTTGGCGGTCATTGTCTTGATGTTCAGCTTCTCGAACCGCACGAGGTCGTAGGTGCGGGCGAGCATGGTGCTGGTCTTCTCGCACCAGTCCTTGCGCCGGTTGGCCTCGCGGGCCTTGAGCCGGGCAGCCTTGGCGTACTCGGTGGTCTTGCGGTCGCTGCCCTTGGGTGCGCGTGCTGCCCGGCGCTGGTGCTTGCGGATCTGCGCCCGCTCGCGCGTGGTGAGTTGGGGGCAGTTGAGGGTGCGGCCGTCCGACAGTGCGGCGGTGATCTTCACGCCTCGGTCGATGCCGATGGCCTCACCGGTGCCAGGAGCCGGGACCGGCTCGGGGATGACGGCGAACGCGATATGCCATTGACTGTTCTTGTAGGTGACGCGGAACGTCTTCGCGGACGGGGGCCGGGCGCCTTTGCCTTTGGCGCTGAGGCGGAAGCGGACCCATCCGCAGCCGGGCACCTTCACCTGCGCCCACCTGCGGTTGAGTCTCCGCACCACGACCGAGCGGCCCATGACCTGTCTGCCGGTCTTCGCGTTGAGTTTTGCCCTGCCGTCGTCGTCGAACTCCGGAACGAGGTCGGTGCCGATGACGCGGAAGCCTTCGTGCCGATGCTTCCTGCGCCACGTCGGCTCGCCGAACCCGGACGTGAAGCGGGCGTTCTTGGCCTTGGCGAAGTCCCTCAGCGCCTGCTGTTGAACGACCGCGTTTCCGGCGCCGAGCCACTCGTTCTCACGCCGGGCTTCGGTGAGCTGGCGGCACTGCTCGGCGAACGACGGGGCCGCCTTACGGCCCTTGCGCCAGTGCGCGTGCTGTTCGACGGCGAGGTTCCAGACGTACCGGGCATGTGCGCAGTGCGAGAGCATCTGCTCTTGCTGCTCACGCGTCGGGTACAGCCGGAAACGACTCATGCACCTATTGTGGGTGCACTATGGGTTCATGGTCAAGCCTGTTCCGGGTCTACTCTGGGTGCATGGTGAACTTCAACCTCCGTCTTCCCGACGACCTGCACGCAGCCATCAAGGCCGCCGCCGAACACGACGGACGCTCCGCCCACGGACAGATGCTGTGGTACCTGCGCCAAGCCGTCGAGTCCCCCGGCACGCCGGATCGCCCAGGCGGCGATCCGGCCGCCTCTGCCCCGCCACGCGGGAACGGGCATTCCTCCCGGTCCTGAAAGACAAGAGTCGGGGGGAATGCCTGGCAAGACCAGTGGGTCGGTTTTACGGGAGGGTGCCTGCGAGGACAGGCAGCGCCCAACTCGGGCCGTCCAAGGTGATGGTTACGCCGAACTCGGAAAGGTGGGGTGAGCGGTGGACCGGCCAGATGGCGATCGCGTCCTCGACGCTGCCCCGGATGAGGGAGGGGGCAAGGTCCAGTCGTTCTTGACCGCGCGGGTCCTGGCCTGTGAGTCGGTGGCCATGTCGAGGAGCGCTTCCGAGGGTGGAGGGCGGGTGTCCTGTCTCGCTCAATCGAGTCGTCTTCTCGACGAACCGAGTCGTCGGTGCTTCTGCGTCAGCGAACCGAGTCGCGAAGCTGAGCTTCGGGGACGATCCAGACGTGCTTGGCTACCTCGTCAAGCACGTCCATGGTCAAGCCAAGAAACGCCCTTCGCTCCGCTATGAATCTCATGCCGGCCTCGTGCACGGTGTCGCCCCCATCGCCAAGGCTGTCTGACGTGGCTGCTTCCGCGTACTCCCGAACGCCTTGGACCAGAGAAGACAACTGATCGACGAGGTCCTGGGCCGCCTCCGTGACGGTCTCGGGACCTTCCAGGATCACCACGAGTCCTGCGCTCTCGGCGTCCTTGAACTTCAGCCTGATCGCGGCGATCCGCGTCTCGTCGAGCGGGACCAGAGAGGATCTGGCCCGCAGCTCACGGAAGAAGGCTTGGTTGTCTCGGTCAGCGGTACCCAGAGCTTCGAGGAAGGAGAGGTAGGCAGTTTGTCGGCGTTCTCGGCGCCAGCGCTGATGCTCGACCCGCAGTTCATTCAGCTGCACACGATCCTGTGATCTTTCTCTGTGCTGTTCCGTACGGGCCGCAACGAAGGCGCTGAGAGCTGCCCCCATGACGGTGCCCAGCACGCCCACGACTGATACGAAGATGGCCGTCATACCGGCGTGTCTTCCCTGCAGTGGTACCCGTGTACGCCGACACGGGTTGTTGAGCCCACAGTGCAGGGGCCTGCTCCGGCCCGCGACTGCCGTCTGTCTCATCGAACCGAGTCCGCGCGTCTCGCAAGGTCGAGGTCTGGCTGGCGGTCGTCGCGCCGGTGCCGTGCTTGTTGCCCATGTCGACACGGGTGCCGTCCGGGTACAGCGTCAAGCTCCGTACGCCTCAGGGGGGTTGACTGAGGAGCGGGCACGTCGTTCCTCCAGGAGATGTGACTCTCTGTGCTGCATCGATCACATGATGAGCTGGAGAAGCGTACGCTCGCTAGTGCTGTGACCGCGTAGGTTCGCCGGGTTGGTGGTCGTGGCGGTTGGATGTGGGGTGACGTCCGATCCGAGTGCTGGAGGCGCTGTGGCCGAGCCTTTCCGTGTGCGCAGACTGACCGGCCAGGAGGGGCAGCGGCTGCAGCAGATCGTGCGTCGGGGCAGCACGAGTTCGGTGCGGTACCGGCGGGCGATGATACTGCCGGCCTCGGCCGGCGGGAACCGCGTGCCGGTGATCGCCCAGCCGGTGCAGGCCGACGAGGACACCGTGCGGGACGTGAACCACCGGTTCAACGAGATCGGCCTGGCCTGCCTGGACCCTCGGTGGGCGGGAGGCCGTCCCCGCCTGCTCAAGCCTGACGACGAGGACTTCGTCGTGGCGACGGCCACCACCCGCCCCACCAAGCTCGGCCGGCCCTTCACCCGCTGGTCCCTGCGCAAACTCGTCGCCTGCCTGCGGACAGTCCACGGCCGCATCATCCGCATCGGCCGCGAGACCTCACGTTGCCTGCTCGCCCGCCGAGGTGTCACCTTCCAGCGCACCAGGACCTGGAAGGAGTCCCCAAACCCGGAGCGCGAGGCGAAGCCGGACCGGATCGAGGAAGTGCTGGACCGTTTCCCCGACCGGGTCTTCGCCTTCGACGAGTTCGGCCCGCTCGGGATCAGGCCCGCCGCAGGCTCCGGCTGGGCCCGCCAGAAACACCCTGACCGGGTGCCCGCCACCTTCCACCGCACCCACGGGGTGCGTTACTTCCACGGCTGCTACTCGATCGGTGACGACCGGCTGTGGGGCGTCAACCGGCGCAGGAAGGGTGCCGGGAACACGCCGGCCGCGCTGAAGTCGATCCGTGCCGCCCGGCCCGACGGCGCCCCGGTCTACGTGATCCTGGACAACCTGTCCGCCCACAAAGGCGCCGGCATCCGCCGCTGGGCGACGAAGAACAAGGTCGAGTTGTGCTTCACCCCGACCTACCCCTCGTGGGCGAACCCGATCGAGGCGCACTTCGGACCGCTGCGGCAGTTCACCATTGCCAACTCCCACCACCCCAACCACACCGTGCAGACCCGCGCACTGCACGCCTACCTGCGCTGGCGCAACACCAACGCCCGCCACCGCGACGTCCTGGCCGCCGAGCGCAAAGAACGCGCCCGCATCCGCAGCGAGAAGGGCATCCGCTGGGGCGGACGCCCCCTCAAACTCGCGGCCTGATCAACCCGGCGAACCTACGCGGTCAGAGCACTAAATCCGGAGGCATTCCAACTGTGCTGGGAATCTAGGGGAGTTGATGGAACGCGTGAGCGAAGTGGGAGGTGGCTCGCCCGCCAACGCGGCCGAATACTTCGGCAACGAAGTCAAGGCGCTCCGCGAGGCGTTGGGGATGTCGCAGGCCGAGTTCGCGAAGGAGTTGAAGTACGGGGCGGCGCAGGTCTGCAAGGTCGAGGGCGGGCAGGTCCTGGCGTCGGAGTCCTTCGCGATGGCGGTGGACAGGGTCGCGGGGACGCCGGGGGTGTACGTCCGGCTGCGGGCGCGGCTGGTCAGCCTCGGTCACCCCGACTGGTTCCTGCCGTACGTCACGCTGGAGGAGAAGGCGACGTGGGTGCGTATCTTCCACCCTCAGCTCGTGCCCGGCTTGGCTCAGACGCCTGAGTACGCGCGAGCGGTGTTGCGGACCGGCCGCCCGGAGAACCTGGAGGAGTTGGTGGCCGCACGGATGAGCCGCCAGAAGATCCTGCGCCGCACGCACAAGCCTCCGGCCCGGCTGTGGCTTGTCCTCAACGAAGCGGCGTTGAGGACCAAGGTCGGCGACTCGATGGTGATGCGGGGTCAGCTTGAGCACCTCAGGGCCCTGGCGGAGGTCCCCAGGCACCGGGTGCAGATCATCCCCGACGGGGGATGGGACCATGGATCGCCCAGCGTATTCGGCCCGTTCGGGCTGCTGTCGTTCGACGACGGCCCTGACGCCGCGCACGTCGACGGGTTCCCCAGGGGGTACGTCCTGCTGGAACCGGACCATGTTCGGGAGGCCGAGGAAGCCTATGATCTGCTTACGGCCGCCGCAGCGCCGCCGGGCAAGACGGCCGACCTGATCAACTCCGTGCTGAAGGACTTCCGATCATGACCCACTCCCCTTCCGAGCAGGACTGGCGCAGCTCTTCGTACAGCGGAGCCAATGGCGGCGAGTGTCTTGAGTGGGCCCCCGAACACGCGCGTGCGACGGGCGAGTTCAAGGTCCGCGACAGCAAGACTCCCGACGGCGCTCACCTCACGCTGACCCGCACAGCCTTCACCGGCCTCATCGCCCTGGCCCATGACGCAGACGACTAGCGAGGACGAGCCGTTCTTCTCACGCACCTTCGAGGGACCCGGCACCACGCTCTCCAGGAGCGATGTGCGTGACGCCGTTGCCGATGCGGTCGGCCGGGAGACAGAAGCTGCGTCGGCGTACCCCAATCCCACGTGAACGCCTGGGGGTTGCCGTACACGACCTGCACCCGGTGGACGCCGTGAACGCGAGCCGCCCCCTCACACCCCCTCCAGCACCCCCAACGCCCTCCGCGCCACCTCCCGCCCGATCGGCAGCGATGCCGTGGCCGCAGGCGAGGGTGCGTTGAGGACGTGGACCGCACGCGCGCCCTCCTGGATCAGGAAGTCGTCCACCAACCCCCCGTCCCGCAGCACTGCCTGGGCCCGGACCCCGGCGTCGCCCCGGACGAGGTCGGACTCCTCGACGCCCGGCAGCATGCGGCGTACGGCGTCGACGAAGGCAGCCTTCGACAGGGAGCGGTGGATCTCGCCCGCGCCGTAGCGCCAGTGGCGGCGGCCCAGGCGCCAGGAGCCCGGCCAGGTCAGGGTGCGGGCGAGTTCGGAGCCCCGGATCACCCCCCAGTCGTAGCCCTCGCGGGCGAGTGCCGGGACCGCGTTGGGCCCGACGTGGACGCCCCCGTCGATGCCCCGGGTGAGGTGGACGCCGAGGAAGGGGAAGGCGGGGTCGGGGACGGGGTAGACCAGGCCCCGGACCAGGGAGGGACGCGTCAGTTCGTAGTACTCGCCCCGGAAGGGGACGATGCGGACCGAAGGAACGTCGCCCGTCATGCGGGCGAGCGTGTCGCAGTACAGCCCGGCGCAGTTGACGAGGACGCGCGCGCGTACGACGTCGCCGAGGGACGTCAGGACGGCGACTCCCCGGTGCGCGCGCCGGTCGACGCGGACGACCTCGGCGCCGTACCGGATGTCCGCGCCGGAGGCGTCCGCGAGGGTGCGCGCGACCGCGCCGTAGTCGCAGATGCCGGTGGAGCCGACGTGGATGGCGGCGAGGCCGCGGACCTCGGGCTCGTACTCCTGGATCTGGGAGGCGCCGAGTTCGCGTACGGAGATGCCGTTCTCCCGGCCGCGTTGCACCAACGCGTGCAGGCGAGGCAACTCCGCACGATCCGTCGCGACGATCAGCTTGCCGGTGACCTCGTGGGCGATGCCGTACTCGGCGCAGAACTTGACCATCTCGGCGCCGCCCTGGACGGCGTACCGGGCCTTCAGGGAGCCGGGGCGGTAGTAGATGCCGCTGTGGATGACGCCGCTGTTGCGCCCGGTCTGGTGGCGCGCGGGACCGGCCTCCTTCTCCAGGACGGTGACCTTGGTCCCGGGGGCGGCACGGCTGACGGCGTACGCGGTGGCGAGACCCACGATGCCGCCACCGACGATCAGCACGTCACAGTCGTACGGAACCCCACCGGACACGAGCACCACCTCCACTCTCGATAGTGCACTGCGCCACTGACAACGCCCTCAAACGTGATCCCCGCAGCGGATCTACGCCGGTGTCATCAGCAGCGGCCGGGCCCGCTCCCGGAGTTCCACCACGCGCGGCTCGTCGCCGTACGGCTCCAGGCGGTGGAGCAGGTCCTTGACGTACTCGGTGGTGCGGACGGAGGAGATGCGGCCGGCCACCTCGACCGCGCGCACGCCCTGCTCGCAGGCCGCGTCGAGGTTGCCGGACTCCAGCTCGGCGACGGCGGAGACGACGAGGCGCAGGCCGTGGGAGCGGACGAACTCCTCGGTCGGCTGGGAGAGGGCCTGTTCGGTGAACCGGCGGACCTGGCGGGGCGCCTTGAGGTCGCGGTAGCACTCGGCGGCGTCGGCGGCGAACCGGTCGTAGGAGTAGAAGCCGAGCCACGAGGGGTCGCTGTCGCCCTCGCGCGCGCGCTCCAGCCAGCCTTCGGCGGCACGCAGCGCCGCACCCGCCGCGTGTGCGTCGCCCGCGCGGGCGTGCGCGCGGGCCTCGACGAGGCGGAAGAAGCTCATCGTGCGCGCGGTGGCGAGGCCCCGGTTGCGTTCCAGGGCGGCCTGCGCGAGGTCGACGCCTTCGTCGCCGAAGCCTCTGTAGGTGGCCTGGAGGGACATCGAGGCGAGGACGTAGCCCCCGAGGGGGACGTCGGCCGCCGCGCGCGCGAGGCGCAGCGCCTGGATGTAGTACCGCTGGGCGGCCTCCTGCTGGCCGGTGTCGAAGGCCATCCACCCGGCGAGGCGGGTGAGTTCGGCGGTGGCCCCGAAGAGCGCGCGCCCGACCTCGTCGGAGTACGCGCCGAGCAGCAGCGGGGCGGCCTCCACGCGCAGGCACTCGGGCACCATGGACGAACGCCAGTCGCCGCCGCCGTACTTGGAGTCCCAGCGGCGGGCGTCCTCGGCGGCCTCCCGGAGCTTGCGGACGTCGCTGTGGCCGACTTTGACCGGGGCGCCCGCGCTCTCCGCGAGGGGCGCCTCGCGGGCGACGGAGCTGTCGGCCGGGGTTATGAGCCACCGGGAGGCGGGGGTCGCGTACGCGCTGACGGCGAACGAGCCCGCGAGGGACTGCCAGATGCCGCCGGTGCCCGCGCGCCGGCCCGCGAGGTCGAGCCGGTACAGCTCGGTCGCGGAGCGGACGGCCTGGCCGACGTCCCGGGGGAAGGCGAGGCCCACCTCGGGCGCGGGGTCGGCGTCGGCGAGGCCGATCTCGTGCAGCGGGACGGGCCGGCCGAGCTTCTGGCCGATCGCGGCCGCGATGAGGTGCGGCGCGGCCCCCTGGGGGACCATCCCCTTCGACACCCAGCGCGCCACGGACGTCTTGTCGTAGCGAAGCGTCAACCCGCGTTGTGCGCCTAAGTCGTTGACGCGACGCGCGAGCCCCGCGTTGCTGATTCCCGCGAGGGCGAGAACGGCGCCGAGCTTTTCGTTCGGCCCGCGTTGCTCCCTGGACATTGCGCCACCCCTCGACACAGACGGCTGCCGCGCTGGCATAACCACGCGGCATTCGTAAACCCAGCGTAGTTCGCCGCATCCCAAGCGTTAAGAGGCATTGTTCCGGTTGGCGGGATTGTTGCCCGTACGGAAGTGCGGGCTCCGTAGCGGTCCGTCGCTATGTGCTCCCGCTGTGTGGCCGTGCGCCTGCGTGTGCGCTCTTCTCCGGCCATCCCGGGAGCGCTTCGATGGATGGTGCGTGGGTCGGCCCGCTGTACTGGATCCAGTGGGCTGGGGGACACCGCCGCCTACATCCCCGCGGGCGGCGGAACGGTCCGGGGGGCGAACTCCGTCTCCCGGATCGCGCGCTCGCACAGGGTCGTGCGGGCCGTGTACGGAGCGTGTGCGCGGCTTTTCCAAAAGCTCCCGCAACAACCGCGCCACGCTGCGTATTTGGCCGAAAAACGCCCCTCGGACCGCCGGGTGATCAAGGCTCCGACCATGGGAATCGAGGGCGCACAGGGCGTCCAGGGGGAGCGTATCGGGGGCGCATTCACGTCGCGAGCGCGGGGGCGCACGCGGGGGTGTGCCGGGGTGCCGGCCCCGTCAACGGCACGCACGCGCGGGTGCGTTGCGGTGCCTGTCAGGCGTTCTGCCTTCCGTCATGGGCGCGTTCTTCGTGGCAGCATGGTGAACCGGTTCGTACGGTGCACCGGTTGTCCACAGCCTGTGGAGGCGTCGATGCGGTGGTTGGTGGGTTGGAGCATGACCGCCGCGGGGTCCGCGCCCGGCTCGGCGGACCCCTACGGCGGGTACGACGGCGCAGGCGCCGTCGGCCTGGACGGCGAGGTCGTCCAGCCGGTCGGCTCGCAGCTCCTGTGGGGCGACCCCGACCCCCTGTGGGCCGTCGGCGACTGGCGCCCCGACGAGATCCGCGTGGTCCGCGCCGACGAGCGCACCAGGATCGCCGTCCTCGGCCTGTGCGGCGCCAGCGACGAGCAGCTGCGCGTAGGGCTGTTGGCGGCCCGCGGCGGCGCCCTCAGACACCTCACCGCCTGGCCCGGCAGCTACACCGCCGTCGTCCAGGTCGACCGCCGCATCACCGTCTGCGGCGACCTCGCGGGCGCGCGCCCGGTCTTCCACACGCCCTGGGCGGGCGGTACGGCGTACGCGACCGCCGCCCTGCCGCTCGCCGACCTCGTCGAGGCCAACCTCGACTTCGGGCACCTCGCGGCCCTGCTCGCCGCTCCCGACGTACCGGCCGCCCTCCTCGACTCGACGCCCTACGACGGCGTACGACGTGTGCCCCCGGGGCACGCGCTCGTCCTGCGCGCGGGCGCGCGGGAGGTCGCGAACTACGAACCGGTCGCCTCCCTCGCCGTCGCCGCCGCCCCCACCGATCCGGACAGCGCGGTCGAGGGCGTGCGGGACGCGCTCGTCGAGGCGGTGCGTACGCGCCTGTCGGCTCCCCGGCACGTGCCCGACATGGATCCCGGGCCGGTGCCGGGGATGGGACCCGCCGAACGGCGTGCCGCGCGCGGGATGCCGGTGCCGGGGATCGGCGCGGACCTCACGGGCGGGCCCGCCTCCGGGACGCTCGCGCTGCTCGCCGCGGGCCTGCCCGGCATGCCGGGGACGATCCTCGGGCACGGCACGGGCGCGGGCGAGCGCCTCCTCGCCGTCACCTTCAACGACCTCACGTCCCGGCGTCAGCAGGAGGAGCTGGAGCGGGCGGGGGAACTCGCCGCGAACCCCCGCCTGCACCACGTAGTCGTCACCGGCGACGCCTCCATGCTCCCGTACACGGCCCTGGACGGCCCTCTGACGGACGAACCCGGCCCTTCCCTCGTCCTGGCCGCCCGGCACCGTGCGCGGCTCGCAGCGGGCAGCGCGGACCACTTCACGGGGCACGGCGCCCGGCAGGCGTTGGACGCGCATCCGGCCCGCCTCGCCGACCTCCTGATGGACCGTAAGCGGCGTCACCTCGTGAGGCCCATGGCCGCGTTGACCAAAGCCGACGGGTCGGTCCTCGTCCCCGCGCGCGTGTACGGCGCCGCCCGGCGCCTCGCGCGCACGCCCTACGCCGCCGGTCTGGAGTCGCTCGCCGACCGTCTGCTGTCCCGTCGCTTCGAGGACACGCCCGGCGCTGTAGGGGCCTCGTTGGCGGCCCTCACCTGGGCCCCCGCCGGGCCCGCCGCCCGCTGGCTCACCGGTGAGGCGCTCGCTGAAGTATCGGTTCGCCTCCAGTCCTCCACGTCCCGCGCGGGCGGGCCGGGACAGAGACCCGGCGACCATCGCGCGCGTGCGGCTCTCGCGAGGCACGCCGCCGATCTGCGCGTCCTGGAGCAGGCCACCGAGATCCGCTCCCAGCGGCTCCACGCGCCCTACCTCGACAACCAGGTGGTGCGGGCCTGCCAGGCGTTGCCGGAGACGCTGCGGGTCCAGCCGGGGGCCCGTGCCGCCATCCTGCGCCGGGTCCTGAAGGCTTCCGGGGTGGCCGAGTTGCCGCCGGGGTGGGGGACTCCGACGCCGGGTTCCGCGACCGCGACGGCCCGCGCGGGGCTTCGGGCGGCCACGGGGAGCGTCCTGACGTTGTTCGAGACGCCGCTGCTCGCCGAGGCGGGGCTCGTGGAGGCGCGGGTCGTACGCAAGGCCGTCCGGGCGGCGGCTGCGGGGGAGCCGTTGCCGCTGGCGGGGCTCGCGGACCTGGTGTCCCTGGAGCTGTGGCTGCACCGCCTGCTCGCGCGCAGGGGGACGTGCTGGACGGGGACACCCGCGCGGGCGCGCGCGGTGCCTGCCGGGATCGCGCCGAGGCGGGGGGCGTTGTCCTCGGGGGCGTGAAACTGGGGTGACCTGTACGGACGTTCACTCCAGGAGCCCTCCATGTGGTCCAGCGTCATAGCCGTGGCCGGCACTCTCCTCGGCGGCGTTCTCGCCGGGTTCCTCCAGCAGCGAGGCGAGCGGGTGGCGCGCGCCGAACGCCGGGAGGAGGCGTTGCGCGTGGCGCTGGGCGAGTTGGTCGCCGCGTTGGGGGACCACCGCAGAGCGCTCTGGCATCGCGAGGAACTCCGCCTGCAGGGAGCGCCGGAGGAGACCCGTCACTCCGCGAGATCCGCCTCCCACGCGACCCGCTCCGCACTGACCGCGCCCCTGGTCTCCGTATCCGTCCTGTCCCCGCCCCTCGCCGCCCCCGCCCGTACGGCGGTCCTCGCGGCGGTGGACCTCCGGGGCGTCCCGGACCTGGAGACCCTGTCGGCGCGCAGGGAGGCGGCGATCAGGGCGACGGACGAGCTGGTCGCGGCGGCGGGGAGGGCGCTGGCGGCGTGAGGGCCGTACGCCGGGTGGCCGGAGCACACCTACAGGCCGATGACCCGCACTCGCTTCCCGCACAGCTTGACCATGTCGTCGGCAGCGGACGTGAGCACCGCGACCGGTCCCGGCAGGCGCAGCGCCACCTCGGCAACCATGGCGTCGATGGCGTACTTGTGTCCGTGCAGCCCGGCCGCCTTCAGGAGCTCCGCGCTTCGGCGGGCGCTGTCCCGTGTCACCGCCTCCACGCGGATTCGGGACAGCAGCCGGTTGAGCCGCGCCATGTCCACACCCCCGTACGAGACTTCGATGATCGTGGCGGCCGACATGGCGACGTCGACTCCGTCACGCTCTGCCTGCTCCAGGAGCGGCATCACCTTGCGGTCCCGGTCGATCCACGAAGAGAGTCCCTGTGAGTCGAGCACCAAGGATTCGATGTTCACGCCGCGCGCTCTGCCCCGCCCTCGGTTCCGTGCAGGAGCGCGCGGGCCTCGGCCATCTCCTCGTCGGTGAACGCGCCGAATTCTTCCTGGTAGCGGTCCAGGTCCTCCCGAAGGAGCCTTCGCCGCTCGGCCCGCTCGGCCAGCTCGGTGATGTAGCCGGAGACGTTGTCGGTGTGCGCCTTCATGCTTTCCAGTAGTTCCACAGGCAGCGTGATGGTGACCTTCTTAGTCTTCGCCATACCGCGACCATACCGCGGTGTTACCGGGTCGTCGGGGTGCATGACGACGCCGTCAGGCGGTCCGATACCGGCCGTCGTGGAGGCGTTGGCGCTGGAGGTGCTGTTCGCTCAGGCGGCGGGCCTCGTCCGCCTCCGCCTGGCGCCGGAAGATCTCGGCGGCCTCGGCCTTGGAGGGGCTCGTCCAGGGGCGGGACCAGGGGCTCTCGGGGATGACGGGGGTCGCGGGGGCGGTTGCGGTGAGGTGGTGTGCGCTGTGGCGGCCGGGGCGGCGGCGGGGCATGAGGGCGCAGAGGGCGCGCGAGAGGGCGCGCAGGATAAGGTCGTACAAGGTTGGAACAGCTCCTTACGCAAGCTGGTTCGGCTTAGCCCCGGTGGATCGTTGCCGCGATCCGGCGGGGCGTTTTCGTGTCGTGGGCACAGACCGTAGGGCATCGCACACAACTGGAGAAGCGGATTCCGGGAAGTCGTCCTCCAGGATGACCTTCCCCGTAGTACCTGAGAGCTACTACCGCCGGTAAAGGCTCAACTCGTTGCCCTTTCGGGCAAGTTCAGCGTCACCCACACCACTTTCCCGACCCCGTCCCGAGGTTCGGTCCCCGGCGTTCACGGCGTTGGTGACCAGAGGTCGAGTTCCGCGAGGCCGCAGGCATGAACATCGACGACGCGGCGGAACGCACCGGCTGCCACCGCACGAAGATCAACCGCATCGAGAACGCCCGACTCGGCATCTCCCTGGGCGAGTTGCGGGACCCGCTGAGGTTCTACGGCGTGACGGACCCGGCCCAGGTGGACGAGATGGCCGCGCTCGCCCAGCGCAGCCGGGAACCGGGCTGGAGGCAGCGCGCCGGGCTGGCGCGTCCGACGTACACGGAGTTCATCGACTACGAGAAGACCCCCGACTACGCACGGGCGATCCTCTCCGCCGCCCCCTCCACCCTGAGCCCCGAAGACGTGGACGCGCTGGTGGAGGCGCGCACGAAACGGCAGGAGATCCTGCGGCGCCCCACCCCTCCGTGCCTGTGTGTGATCCAGAGCGAGGCGGCCCTACAACTCGAAGTGGGCGGCCGGGAAGCCATGCGCAAGCAGTTGGAGCACCTGGAGACGATGGCCGGCCACCCCTCTGTAGAGGTGCAGGTCATCCCCGACCGGGCAGGCGCACACGCCGGGTTGGCCGGCCATACGCTCATCTTCGATTCGCTGCGGTCGATTGCGCTGAGCCCCCGGGACAGCCTTGAGGTGATCACCCGCGTGCGACAGGAGATGCGACAGCAGGTGGAGAGGCAGTGGACGAGCACCCCCGGCCCCGAGACCGCAGTGTGGCGCAAGAGCAGCTACAGCGGCCAGGGCGGCGACTGCCTCGAAGTCACCGACAACCTCCCCGGCACCCTCCTCGTCCGCGACAGCAAGACCCCGGACCGTACCCCTCTCCCCTTCACCCCCACCACCTGGACCGCGTTCATCCGAACCCTCTGAACGCACAGGCGAAGCCGGCACCTCCTCACTGGAAGTGCCGGCTCTCCGATGCCCGGATTACGACTTCTGCCGTCCGATCGACATGTCACCCTTGCGCGGGGCCCTCACGATGATGGTCTTCGTCTTCTTGTTGCAGGGCGGCGCGTACCAGGTCTTCACCGACGTGAGCTTCCAGCCCACCTGCCCGAGAACGGCGCGGTACCCCTTGCTCGTGTTGTTCGTGTCGGTGACCCGCTGGGACCCCGTCCACGTCCACGAGTTGCCGATCTTGACGTCGACCTTCACCTTGGCCTTCGCCACGATGATCTTGGCCTCCGCCTCGTACCCACCGGTCACGTCGAACGTGAAGGTGTGGGAGCCCGATATCTCCCACGACACCGACTGCCGGGGCAGGAGCCACGTCGACTGCGGCTCGTCCTTGTCGGCCAAGAAGTACGGCTTCCCCTTCACCGTGTACGTGGGCGGCTGGTTCACCTCGGGGCAGACGGAGCCGAACGGAGTCTTCGCCGGCCTCGGCTCCGGCTCGTCCCCCTCGAACGCGAAATCGGTCTCGTCGCCGGCACTGACGACCGTCCCGTCGTTCATGACGATCGTCGTACCGTCGGCCGGTACGGGCTCGTCGTCCGAGTCGGCGGCACCGGCGCCGGACGCGGTCAACAGCACGGTCGCAGCGGTCAGGAGCGGCAGTGCGGTGCGCGTCAAGGTGTTTCTCATGGGTCCCCGTTTCGATGGAGCTGGTCGCTTGCTCACAGGCGGCAAGGCGGGCGCACACCACCACAGCGCCTCGACGACGCTCCCCGGATGGCATGTTCACGCCGCTTCCGCCTGCCTGTGATTGTTGGGTACGCCGGCCCGGATAAACCTCAGGAGTACCTCAGACTTCGGCCGGAAAGACCCCTGAGGGCGTCAGGACGCCGATCACGCGCGGGACTTGAGCCACCGAGCGCTGGTCGACGCGTACAACGCTGCCGGGAGAACGTCACCGAACAGGCGGGGATCTTCACCCGATCGGCCCTTCCTGCGCGGCGTGCGGCATACGCGCGTCTGAGCATGGTGCCGGGTACGGCGGCCGGCGATCAGGGGCGAGGCCGGGCGACGGCGCGCTGGCCCACGTACCCGTAGACGTACCGGCTCGTCACGCGGTCGAACGCGAAGGAGCAGCGCTGATGTCGCCAGCAGTGTCGACCCCCTGCCAAGTACAGGAACACGCCCTGGAGGGATTCAGATTCGAGTCCCGGCTGACCGGGTGGGACCGGCAGGGTCTGCCCATCGTGCTCGTGGGTGGTGCGTTCCAGCGCAAGGAGTCCTGGGGGCGGCTGGAGGAAAGGCTCATCGAGACGGTCCCGGTGGTGACGGTGGACCTGCCCGGCTGGGGTGCCGCCGACACGCTGCCGGCCGATGTGGGGGTGGACTTCCTTCCGTCGGCGCTCCAGGAGATGCTGCGGGACCGCGGGCTGACCCGGGTGAAGATAGCTGCCGGCTCCTACGGCAGCGCCATCGGCTACCGGCTCGCGCAACAGCGTCCCGACCTGGTCTGGCGCCTGTTCCTGATGTCCACCATGACGCGGATACCCGAGTCCGCCCGCGATCAGATCGAGCACTCCCTGAGCCTGCTCGACCGCGGTGACCTCCCCGCCTTCGCCTCCACGACGGTCAGCTTGTTCATGTGCAGTGACCCAGCGCGCCGCATCGCCCACGGACCGGTCGTCAAACGGATCCTCACGACTCGGTTCACCAACGCCACCCCGGACGAGCTGGAGAAGTACCGGCTGAACACCCGCCGACTCCTCGACCAGGACCTGCTGTGCCCGCAGCCGGCGCAGTCCGTCCCCACCCTGGTCGTCACCGGTGAGCACGACGACTTCACCAGACCCGAGCTCTGCCGACAGGTCGCCGAGACCTGTCCGGACAGCTTCTTCGCCACCTTCCGCGATGCGGACCACATGGTCCACCTGGAGCGCACCGGCGAAGTCGCGGATCTCGGGCTGCGCTTCTTCCACGACGTCCCGTTGGCCGACCTGGACTACTGCGCCGTGACGGAACGCGTCAACTAGTCCCCGTTATCCGTGACGTGAGGGATCCGGCGTTCGACGTCACCCGCACCGGAACTTCGACTCCGCCCAGTCCACCAGCGCGAGTTCGTCGAACGGCGTGTACGGCTCCACCACCAGCCGGACCGTCTTCCGCCCGGTCAGATCCACATGGACGGGTACGGCGGGGTCCCCGCCCTTGACCAGCCCGGACCGCCACAGCCGTACCCCGTCCGCGTAGACGGCGAAGTACGCCTGCCCGAGCCGCAGGGTCGTGTCGTCGACGCCGACCAGCGCGTCGTACGACGTGCACGTCCGGTTGAGGTCGATGGTGACGGAGGACCCCGCGCGGACGGTCACCCCGCTGTAGGACCGACCGGCGATGGAGAGGTTGTCCCGCTGCCAGACCCAGCTGCTCTCGAAGAGGCGGATCTCGGGGTTGGTGCCGTCGCCGTTGGCGTTGTAGGCGAGCTCGTTGAGGGGGTAGACGGCGGGAGGACGCGGGGGTGTCGGGGTCGGGGTGGGTGAGGGCTTGGCGCTCGGTGTCGGGCTCGGTGCCGGGGAACTCGGCGTCGGGCGCGGCACGACAGGCGCCGGCTGCGGCGCAGGGGGACTCGGTTTCACGGAAGCCGAAGCCGAAGGCACCGGCGCGACAGCCACCGGCTCCGGCGCCTCCCGAGAGGGAGACGGGGACGGCGAGGGCGATGCCGGCACCTCCTGCCGCACCACCGGCGCCGACGACGGCGGCGGAGCCGCGGGCGTCTTCGCGGGCTCGTCGTTCCCGACAAGGGCCAGCGCGACAGCGGCAGCGGCCACCGCCACCACCCCCGCCGCGATGCCCGCCTTCACGGGCGCCCCGAGCCCCTCGGAAGCAGCCGCACCGGACCCCCCGTTCGCGGCGGCGGCCGCACCACCGACACCGGCCGCCCCCGCCCCCACACCCCCGGCGATGAGCGCGGCGGCCTTCGCGTACCCCGCGGCCCCGAACCACCCGATGACCGCGACCGGCACGACCGCCGGAATCCCACTGGCGACTTCCTCGATCTGCAAGGCCGCCAGCCGGCACTTCGCGCACTCCTCCAGATGCTTGCGCAACCCCCGCTCGGCCCGCGTCCGCAACCGTTTGCGCGCATACGTCCCGAGCTGGTCGGCGTACCGGCTGCACTCCTCGTCGGAGGTCAGCGTCGCGGACACGTGCGCCTGGAGGTACGCCTGCTTGAGCCCCTCGCGCGCCCGCGAGGCGAGCACCCGGGTCCCGTTCGCGTCGAGCCCGAACAGCGTCGCGACCTCGCTGGGTGACTCGTCCTCGACCTCGGTGTGCCACAGCACGGCCTGCCACCGCTCGGGCAGCGACCGGAACGCCTGCATGGCCATGGACTGCTCGGCCTCGTGCATGGCCCGTACGTCGGCGCCGAGTTCCAGCGTGTCGTCGTCCCCGACCTCGGAGGCCCGCCCCGCCGCCTGCGCCGCGAACACGGCGAAGTCGTCGACGAGCTGCTCCCGCTTCGCGGACTGGATCCACTGCGCGGCAACGCGCCGCACGGACGTCAGCAGATAGGCGCGTACGGCGTACTCGGGCCCCGACCCGCCCCGCACGGCCTGCAGCATCCGCGCGAACACCTCGGCGGTGAGGTCGTCGGCGGTGTGCCCGTCCCGGCAGCAGGTGCGCGCGTAACGGCGTACGGCGTCGGCGTGCCGGCGGTACAGCTCCTCGTACGCGGTGTCGTCGCCCGCGCGCATCGACGCGATGAGGTCGGCGTCGGCCGGCGGCAGCTCCCGCAGCGGCGGCAGCACGCTCTCGTCACGCCGGTCGCGCTGCGGGGGAACCTGTGGCGCGTCCAGTTCCCCGGTGTCGCCGCCCTGTGACTCGTCCCGCCCGTCAACGCTCATCGCGGAAAGCCCCCGCCGCCAGCCCGTCCAGTCCCGAACACCGGCTCAGACTGCCACACACATTTCGCCCGACGCCCCCCACGAACGCCCCCTTCCACCCGTAAGTGCCCCCTTGCCGTTCCCTTGTACTAGAACTCACCCGGCGTGGGAATGCTCAACTGCCGCAAGAAACACGGCAGTTACCTCAGGCGGCGGGAATGGGGCATATGTTCGGCGACGGGGGCCGCCACCCGAAAGGATGACGGCCCCCGCCCGGTACCCCTTACCGCGACCGCAGCCCCTCCAGCAGGATGTCCAGCAGTCGCGCCGAAGCAGCCGCCTGCTGCACCGCATCCGGCAGAGACGGCGCCGCCGTTGCGATCACGAGCAGGACGTCGGACACGGACACGTCGGCCCGCAGCTCCCCGGCGGCCCGCGCCCGGTCGACCAGCTGCCCGACGACGTCGAGCAGCGCGGCCACCCCGGGATCGTCCAGCGGCGACACGACCTCGGCCTCGGGGACGATCCGCAGCTCACCCCCGCCGGGCTGGGACCGCTGCTGAGGCACACGCGCCTCCTCCTCGGCCACCCCCACCCGCAGCACCTGAGGCGGCAGCAGCCGCCCCGCGCCGGACGCGACGGACGTACGGAGGAACCGCGAGAGAGCCGACCACGGCTCGTCCTCCTGCCCGAGCGCGGCGCGCGCCTGCTCGGTCAGCCGGGACGTCTCCTCCTCGGCTATCCGCCGGACCAGGACGTCCTTGCTGGGGAACCGCCGGTAGACCGTGCCCACCCCCACGCGGGCCCGGCGCGCGACGTCCTCCATGGGAGCCCCGTAACCCAGCTCCCCGAACACCTCGCGCGCGGCCCGCAGGACGTGTTCGAGATTGCGCTGTGCGTCCACGCGCAACGGCGTCGTCCGCGAGGTGTCCCCGCGGCCGTTCCCCGTCGCGCTCATCATGGCGCCGCCCGCGAGAGCGGTCGCCGTAGACCATTGTGAGTCCTGAATGTGCATCAATGATCCCCCGGTAAATGTCGTCTCCCCCCGGAGACTTTCTCCGCCATTGAATGCCGGAGCGTGTGGAACCGGGAGCAGCGCGTCCACCCCCGCGTGTCGCGGGTCCGGCGGCACACTTCCCCCGTCGGGCGGTCCGGCCGACGGACACACGCCGGACGGAAGCCCTACACCCCGTCGTCACACGAACATAGTTGAGGGACGGTCAATTCAGAAGGGGCACGTTCCGCACGGGGTACCGCCCAAACGGAGTACACGGGGTGCGTATCCCGGTCTCACACCTCCGCATGCCCCGGCGCACCTGGCCTGACCTGCGCGCCAGGCGTACGTGCGGCCGACCTGACAGACCCTGCCCACACCGGGGCGCACGCCCCGCTGCGCGCCGGGACTGTGGACAAACCGCGGTGTCGGGTGCGTCATGGGGTGGTGAAGGAACGTGCGCGCATTCTCGTTGTCGGCGGCGGCTACGTCGGGCTGTACACGGCACTGCGACTCCAGCGGAAGTTGAGGCGTGAACTGAAGCGCGGCCAGGCCGAGATCACCGTCGTCACCCCCGACCCGTACATGACGTACCAGCCGTTCCTCCCGGAGGCCGCGGCCGGCTCCATCTCCCCCCGGCACGTCGTCGTGCCGCTGCGCCGCGTCCTGCCGCACTGCCGGATCGTCGTCGGCGAGGTCACGGCCGTCGACCACGCCGCCCGCACCGCGACGCTGACCACCCTGGCCACCGCGGAGGAGGGCGGCACCCCTCGGCAACTGCCGTACGACGAACTGGTCCTGGCGCCCGGCTCCGTCTCGCGCGCCCTCCCGATCCCCGGCCTCGCCGAGCACGCGATCGGCTTCAAGACCGTCGAGGAGGCCATCGGCCTGCGCAACCACGTCATCGAGCAGATGGACATCGCGTCCTCCACCCGCGACCCCGCCGTCCGCGACGCGGCCCTGACGTTCGTCTTCGTCGGCGGCGGCTACGCGGGCGTCGAGGCCCTCGGCGAACTGGAGGACATGGCCCGCTACGCCTCCCGCTCCTACCACAACGTCACCCCGGACGACATGAAGTGGATCCTCGTCGAGGCGTCCGACCGCATCCTCCCCGAGGTCGGCGAGGACCTCGGCCGCTACACGATCAGCGAACTCCGCCGCCGCAACATCGACCTCCGCCTCAAGACCCGCCTGGAGTCCTGCCTCCACCGCACCGCCGTCCTCAGCGACGGCTCCCGCTTCCCCACACGTACGGTCGTGTGGACGGCCGGCGTCAAACCGCACCCCCTGCTCGCCGCGACCGACCTCCCCCTCACCGGCCGAGGCCGCCTGCGCTGCACCCCGGAGCTGACGATCGAGGGCACCGCGCACGCCTGGGCGGCCGGAGACGCCGCCGCCGTCCCCGACCTCACCGCGGGCCCCGGCACCCACACCGCGCCCAACGCCCAGCACGCCCTGCGCCAGGCCAAGGTCCTCGGCGACAACCTCGTACGCTCCCTGCGCGGCGAACCCCTGCGCCCGTACGCGCACACGTACGCCGGCTCGGTCGCCTCCCTCGGCCTCCACAAGGGGGTCGCGCAGGTCTACGGCCGCAAGCTCAAGGGGTACCCCGCGTGGTTCATGCACCGCGCCTACCACCTCAGCCGCGTCCCCACCGTCAACCGCAAGGCGCGTGTGCTGGCCGAATGGACCCTCTCCGGGCTCTTCAAACGGGAGATCGTCTCGCTGGGTTCCCTCGAACATCCGCGCGCGGAGTTCGAACTCGCCGCCGGTGGACAGTCTTCCGATGAAAGGACCGGCCCGCCCGGAGATCCCGGTTCCCGAAAGGACGAGGACAACCCGAAGGAGTAGTCCTCACCCGATCCAGGAACTTGGCCGAACGCCCCCGCGTCGAACGAATACCGGGCCCGACGCCCGCACTGCCAGACTGCATCCCGACGACCCTCTTACCGCCCTCTCACGTCCCACCGACCAAGGCAGCACACGGCGTGTCCCCGCCGCACGGCCGCCCCGGAGCCGGCCGACCACCACGACACGAGGCAAGGATTCGTGAACTTCACGCGCTGGAGCGCCCGGCTCCCCGGAACGCAGCGCCGCGCCGCCGCGCGGGCCGAGCACCCGCACGCCACCCCCGACCGGCGCGGCGAGGGCTCCGTCCCCGCGGCCCGCGCCGAACACCTCACCGACCCGGACGACACCCCGACCGCCCAGGCCGTCGACGCTCTGCCCGTCCGTGAGGTCCTCGACCGCGTCCCCGCCCTGGTCGCCCTCGTCCACGGCCCCGACCACCGCCTCGCCTACGTCAACGACGCCTACGCCGCCGCCTTCGGCCCCCGCCCGCCCGGCGAACCCGCCGCCGACACCCTCCCCGAACTCTCCGAACTCGGCCTGCTCCCCCTCCTCGACCAGGCCCTGCGCAGCGGCCGCCCGCGCACCCTCAAGTCCCGCAAGGCACCCGACGGCCGCTCCTACACGTTCACCTGCACGCCGGTCACCGAAGGCGACGGCGGCGAGAAGGACGCCGTCCTCGTCTTCGCCGTCGACGTCACCGACCACGCCGAGGCCGCCGAACGCCTGCGCGCCAGCGAACGCCGCCAGCGCGAGACCGCCGTCACCCTCCAGCGCTCCCTCCTCCCCCAGGAGCTCGACCAGCCCGACGACCTGCGCATCGCCGCCGTCTACCACCCCGGCGGCACCGAGGCGGCCGTCGGCGGCGACTGGTACGACGTCATCACCCTCGGCGGCGGCCGCACCGCCCTCGTCATCGGCGACGTCATGGGCCGGGGCGTGCGCGCGGCGGCCGTCATGGGCCAGCTCCGCACCGCCGTGCGCGCGTACGCCCGCATGGACCTCCCCCCGCACGAGATCCTCCAGCTCCTCGACGGCCTCGCCTCCGAGATCGACGCCAACCAGATCGCCACCTGCGTGTACGCCGTCCACGACCCCAACGAGGGCCGCCTCGTGTACGCCTCCGCCGGCCACCTCCCGATCCTGGTCCGCGACGAGACGGGCGCCGTCACCCGGGCCCCCGAACCCACCGGCCCGCCCCTCGGCACGGGCGGTCTGATGCACGCCTCCTCCTCGATCCCCCTGGGCCCCGGCTCGACGGCGGTCCTCTATACGGACGGCCTGGTCGAACGCCGCGACGAAGACCTCGACGAAGGCATCGCCGCCCTCGAACGCGCCCTCTCCGGAGCGACCGGCACCCCCCAGGTCGTCTGCGACCGCCTGGTCCGCTCGGCGGGCGTGACCGCCGACCACGACGACGACGTGGCCGTCCTGGTCCTCCAGCACCCCAGCCGCAGCGGCCCCGAGAGCGAACTCTTCCGCAACGCGGCCCTGGAACTCCTCGGCGGCGTCGAAGCGGCCCCCCGCGCGCGGGCCTTCGCCTCCGGCGTCCTCACCAGCTGGCGCTTCCCCGCCGACCTCCACGACCACGGAGTCCTCGCCGCCAGCGAACTCGTCGCCAACTCCCTCCAGCACGGCACCCCGCCCATGCGCCTGCGCCTGCGCCGCACCGACCGCCGCCTGATCATCGAGGTGACGGACGGCGACGACCACCTCCCCCTGCGCAGACAGGCGGACCCCGCCGACGAGTCGGGCCGGGGCATCGCGATCATCGCGACGATCGCCACGAGCTGGGGGGCGCGCAGGACACCGGGGGGTGGGAAGGCGGTGTGGTGCGAGTTCGCGCTGCCGTAGGCAAGGGAAAGGGCCGTCGTCGATGGACGACGGCCCGTGGAGACGAGGGTCCGGGCGCCAGCGTCAGGCGCCGGCCTCAGGCGTTGACCGACTCCGCCGGTACTCCGCCCCGCGCGACCACCCGGTTCCGTGCCAGCAGCGGCTGGTCCTGGACGGGGGTGAGCTGCCGCCCCAGCCGCAGCGCGAGCCACGTGATGCCGAGCGAGAACAGCAGGAACGTCACGATGTACGGGGTGTGCAACGAGGCCCCCATCGGCCCGCCGATCGCCGGACCGAGGGCCAGCGCGAGCTGCTTGACCAGCGCGAACGCCGAGTTGTACTGACCGGCCAACCCGGTGGGCGCGAGGTCCGCGACCAACGGCGCGACCGTCGGGGACAGCATCGACTCACCGAGCCCGAACAGCGCGTACGTCGACACGAACGCGGCCGTCGCGACCTCGGGGCTCGCCTGCCCCAGGCCCGCGAAACCGGCCACCACCCAGGCGACGGCCCAGATCAGACCCACGGCCGCGATGACCCGGGACCGGCGACGCCGCTCCACGAAACGCAGGATCGCGAACTGGGCGACGACGATCACCGCCGTGTTCGCCGCCAGCGCCGTACCCAGCGTGGACGGCGAGATACCGGCCGCCTCGACGCCGTACGCGCTCAGGCCCGACTCGAACTGGCCGTAGCAGGCGAAGAAGAGGACGAAGCCGAGGACCGAGAGCTGCACCATCGCGCGGTTGGACATCAGCTCGCGCCAGCTGGCCTTCGCGGAGCGCGGCGCGTCGGTGATCCGCGGGGCGTGCGGCACGCGGACCGTCGCCATCACGACGACCAGCAGCAGGAACATCGCCGCCTCGATCGAGAACAGCAGCACGAACGACGACGCCTTCGACGTGTCGACGAGATGCCCACCGATCAGACCGCCGACGCCGAGCCCGAGGTTCTGGAGAAAGAACTGCATGGCGAACGCCCGCGACCGTGTCTCGGAGGTCGAGGAGTCCACGATCATCGTCGCCAGCGCCGGCGACATCACGGCCTGCCCGGCCCCGAGCAGCGAGGCGGCGGCCAGGACGGCACCGGCGCTCGCGGCGAGCCCCAGCGCGAGGGCGCCGAACGCGGCGGTGACCAGGGCGACCAGCAGCACCGGCAGCGGGCCGCGCCGGACGATGGCCCGCCCGGCGAACGGCAGCACGATCAGCGCGGCCACGGCGAAGACGGCGAGCACCAGGCCCGCCGTCATGGCGCCGAGTCCCCGTACCTCCGCCACATAGACGTACAGGTAGGGGACGGTGAAGCCGAGCCCGAACGCGCTGAGTGCGTTGCCCACGTGGATCCGGCGCATCGCCGCGCCCTTCTCCCTGGTCACGTTCACCTCTCTCAAGTACTTACTTACAAAGACTTCGAAGCTAAAGTTTCGAGTTGAACCATACACCTCGAAGAACTTGAACGCCAACGGACCCATGCGATACTGACCGGCATGGGCGACACCCCCGGCACCCCCGGCACCGGCAGCGAGCCGACGCTCGACGAGCAGATCGCCGCCTACCAGCGCGAGTTCCGCGACCTCGACCCCCAGGTCGAGAAGATCGTCTCGGCGCTGTCCCGGCTCAACCGCCGGATGAACGTCGCCTACGGCCGCCAGACCGCGGGGCTCGGCATCTCCAACGCCGACTGGGAGGTCCTCAAGGCCCTCGTCCTCGCCGGCGCCCCCTACCGGCTCGGCCCCGGAGACCTCGCCAAACGCCTCGGCCTCACCCCGGCCGCGATGACCCACCGGATCGACCGCATGGTCACCGAGGGGTACGTGACCCGGGCACGCGACGCGTCCAACCGGGTCCGCGTCATCGTCGAGCTGACTCCCGAGGGCCGGGAAATGTGGCTGGAGGCCATGCGGCTCGCCTCCGTCTTCGAGGAGGACCTCCTCCAGGACCTCTCGCCGGCCGAGCGCACGACGCTGGGTGAGGTTCTGACCAGGCTGCTACGCCGGGTGGAGCACGCTCAGCCGGATGCCGGGGGCCGTCTCAGCGATCTTGAGTAAAAGATCTTGACAGGAGCGCCTTGACAGGGGTCTGGGCGATCCGTAAGGTTCTTCGAGTTGCCACGGAGCCGTAACGGTTCTCCGGTAGCACTCCCGCCGCGAGAGCGGCACTCACACCATCAGCACGATCACTCCCGACGGGGTCGAATTCGGCATGTCCGCATGCTCGAATTCAATTCGAATCGGGGCCCGGATCCCCGATTGGGAATCACGGAGCGGATCCGCTAAGGTTTGAGACGTCGGAACGGCCCAACAGCCCAGAAGACAAACCCCGCTGACTGGGAATCAGACGCCGAAAGGATCTGATAGAGTCGGAAACGCCGGAAGGGAAACGCGAGAGCGGGAACCGGAAAGCGCCGAGGAAATCGGATCGGAAAAAGATCTGATAGAGTCGGAAACGCAAGACCGAAGGGAAAAGCCCGGAGGAAAGCCCGAGAGGGTGAGTACAAAGGAAGCGTCCGTTCCTTGAGAACTCAACAGCGTGCCAAAAATCAACGCCAGATTAGTTGATACCCCGTCCTACCGGCTGTGAATGCCGGAC